>NZ_JBWKFL010000028.1:0-68558 GCF_056434305.1 Streptomyces sp. NPDC044061
TGATCCGCAAGACCGGACCCGCCACCTACGCCCTCGCCTGCTGACCGCGACGGACCTCGACACCGACCACAAGATCCTTAACTTCCCGGTCTTGGGTCAAGCCCATGAGCTTCCACAAGATCGCCCCGGTGAAGAAGACCCGCAAGCCCGCCCAGGCCCCGGCTCCGGTGCACAAGAAGAAGGCGCCGAAGAAGCCCGCGCCCAAGCGCCCGGTGGGTCACAAGTAATCCGGCGATAAACGCAAGCTGAGTCCAGGCCGAGAATCAGATAGGGAAATTCCATGTCCTTCCACAAGCTCGCTCCCGTCAAGAAGCACCGCAAGCCCGCTCCGGCTCCGGGGAAGCCGGCCCCGGAGAAGCCCGTGGCCGCGCCGAAGCGCCGGCCGGTCGGGGACAAGGGCTGAACGAGGACGTGTCGGGGCGGGGTCACCGGTGCCGTGGTCGTACCGGTGACCCCGCCTCCGTCATGTCCACAGCTGTGGAAAGGAGTTGTCGATGGTGACGGAAGCCCGTGCGGCCTTCCGCAGGTTCTGGCCGCTGACCCGCGGGGACCGCCGGTGGCTGGCGGTGATCGTGGCCTGTGTGGTGGTCGCCGCGCTGGCCGAGACCGCCGCGATCCTGCTCTTCGCAGAGCTGACGGATCACGCGCTGCGGGCCGGCTCGCTGTCCGCCTTCTGGGGGCCGGCCGGTGCCTGGCTCGGCGTGGCGGCACTCGCGGCGCTGGTCGGCTACCTCGGCAACTCGCTGGCCACCTGGACCGCCGAGAGATTCGTGCTGCGGTTGCGGGCGAGTGTCTTCCGGCACGTGCAGGACCTGCCCCCGCACTTCTTCCAGCGGCACCGGCAGGGGGACCTGGTCGAGCGGCTGACCGGGGACGTCGAGTCCATCGAGCAGATGGTGGTGTCGGGAGTCGTCGGCGCCGTGTCCGCCGCCTTCTCCGCCGTGTTCTACGCCTGCGCCGCCTTCTGGCTGCGCTGGGACCTCGCGCTGGCCACCTTCGTGCTCGCCCCTCTGTTCCTGGTCGCCGCCCGCCGCTTCTCCGGCCGCATCCAGCAGGCCTCCCGGGACGAGCGGGTCGCCGACGGCGCCATCACCTCCGTGGTGGCGGAGTCCCTCGGCAACGTCGTCCTCACCCAGGCCTACAACCGGCAGCGGGACGAGGAGAGGCGGCTCGACCGCGAGGCCCGCGCCTGGCTGCGGGCGAGCGTGCGCGGGGCGCGGCTCGGCGAGAGGTACGAGCAGTTCGTCGAGGTGGTCGAGACGCTGTGCGTGCTCGCCGTGATCGGCCTCGGGGTGTGGGAGATCTCGGCGGACCGGATGAGCCTCGGGCAGCTCCTCGCCTTCGCCGCCTTCCTCGGCTACCTGTACCCGCCGGTCCGCAGCCTCGGACAGCTCGGGCTGACCGTCACCGCGGCCACCGCGGGCGCCCAGCGCATCGGGGAGATCCTCGACGCCGAGCCCGCCGTCACCGACCCCGTCCGGCCGGTCGCCGAGTGGCCGGTGCGGGGCTGGGTCGGCTTCCACGGCGTCTCCTTCCGCTACCCGGACGCCCACCGGGCCTCGCTCCGGGACGTGCACCTCACCGCCGGACCCGGCGAGCTGGTCCTCGTCACCGGCGCGAGCGGCGCCGGGAAGTCCACCCTCTCCAAGCTCCTCACCCGCTTCTACGACCCCTCGGCCGGCGTCATCAGCCTCGACGGCGTCCCGCTCACCGACCTGCCCCTGCGCTTCCTGCGCGAGCAGATCGCCCTGCTGCCGCAGCAGACGCTGATCCTCAACGGCACCATCCGGGAGAACATCGGCTGCGGCCGGCCCGGCGCGAGCGACACCGAGATCGAGCGGGCGGCCCGGGACGCGGCGGCGCACGACTTCATCGCCACGCTGCCGGACGGCTACGACACACACATCGCCCCCGGCACGGCCGCCCTCTCCGGCGGCCAGCTCCAGCGCATCGCCATCGCCCGCGCGATGCTGCGGGCCGCGCCGGTGCTCGTCCTGGACGAGCCGACGGCGGGCCTGGACGCGGTCGCCGCGCGGCAGGTGGTCCAGCCGCTGCGCCGCCTGATGGCGGGCCGCACGACGATCATGATCACCCACGACCTGAGCCTCGCCCCCGACGCCGACCGCATCCTGGTCATGGACCAGGGCCGTCTCGTGGAGGCGGGAACGCACGCCGAGCTGCTGGCCCGGGGCGGCGCGTACGCCCGCCTCGCCGAGCCCCTGCCCGAGACGGCGACGGCACCGGCACCGGCGCCGGAGGACACGCTGATCCTGCGCTGGTAGCGCGAGGCGGGCGGGAACTGTCCCCCCCAGGCCCTACGACTCCCGCAGGGCCTGGGGGATCTGGGACTCCCAGCGCCAGTTCAGCAGGGCGGCGAGGGCGGCGAAGGAGCCCAGGGGCAGCCACAGGAACAGCAGGAGCGTCGGCGGGTGGGGCGTGGTGAACCGGAGCACCACCCACGACAGGAAGCCGCAGAGCAGGACGACGAGGCCGCCGGTGATCGCCCTTTCCCACGCCTTGCGGTGCCCGGCCCGGCGCCGGATCCGCGCCTCGACCTCCGGCCGGCGTTCCCACGCCATGCCGCGGTGCCGGGCGGCGGCCTCCCGCAGCGCGGCGACCTCGGCGGGCGGGTCGTCCAGCTGCCAGTCGTCGATGTGCGGCAGCACGAACCGGCGCCCGTCGGTGTCGTACAGGAACGTGAGCCATTTGCGGGCGAAGGACGCGGCGTTCGGCACTGACTCGGCCCGGATGTCGTAGATGTCGTGCCAGGCCCGGGTGCGCTCGGTCACGGCCCGCCGTGCGGTGATCCCACGGGCCCCGACGAGAGTGCGGCCGCGCCGCATGTACAGCACCACACGGACGAACATCACGACGTAGAAGGCGAAGAACGACGCCGGAAACCACGAGGACACGGTGTGGCGCTGCGTCATGTGGAAGACGCCGTTCAGCCCGATCAGCCCCAGGCTGAGGAACATGAGCCGCGGCGTCTTCCTCCGCCTGCGGTACTCGCGCTCGATCCCACTGACGTACACGTCCATGCCCCCGCCCCCCGACCTCTCCCCGGACACCAGTGCGGGGGATCGTAGATCGGGACGCCCGTGGGCCGGAAGAGAGCTACGGCGTCTCCGGTGGAGCCGTGGGCGCACCCGGCAGCCGTACCGTCGCCAGCGTTCCGCCGCCCCCCGCCCGTGTCAGGGCGACCTCGCCGCCCGCCTGCTGGACCGTGCGGGCCACGATGGACAGACCGAGGCCCGAGCCGGGCAGGGCACGCGCGCTGGGGGAGCGCCAGAAGCGGTCGAAGACGTGCGGGAGTTCGTCCTCGGCGATGCCGGGGCCGTGGTCCCGCACCGTCAGCTCGCCCTCGCTCAGCCGCACCTCGATCGTGCCGCCCTCGGGGCTGAACTTCACCGCGTTGTCCAGGACGTTGACCACGGCCCGCTCCAGCGCGGAGGGTTCCGCCCGGACGAACCAGGGCTCCAGCTCCGCCTTGATCGTCAGCTCCGGGCCGCGCAGCCGGGCCCGGCCCAGGGCCGCTTCCACGGTGTCCCGGAAGGAGACCACCTGGACGCGTTCGCCACGCTGGCCCTCCGAGCGGGACAGCTCCTGCAGGTCGCCGATGAGGGAGGCGAGTTCGGTCATCTGCGCCTTCACGGAGGCGAGCAGTGCCGTGCGGTCCTCGGGC
Organism: Streptomyces sp. NPDC044061; assembly: GCF_056434305.1. Classification (NCBI taxonomy): domain Bacteria; kingdom Bacillati; phylum Actinomycetota; class Actinomycetes; order Kitasatosporales; family Streptomycetaceae; genus Streptomyces; species Streptomyces sp. NPDC044061. The sequence continues at coordinate 3,683 of NZ_JBWKFL010000028.1, forward strand.
GGGAGCGGGCGGCCCGTCTCCTCGCTCCGGGTGAGCAGTTCGATGTTCGTGCGCAGGGAGGTGAGAGGGGTGCGCAGCTCGTGGCCGGCGTCCGCGATCAGCTGCTGCTGCAGGTCGCGGGAGCTGGCCAGGGAGGCGGTCATCGAGTTGAAGGACCGCGAGAGCCGGGCGATCTCGTCCTCGCTGTCGTCCTCGACGGGGATCCGGATGGTCAGGTCCTCCGTCCGGGCCACGTGTTCCACGGCCTCGGTGAGCTTGTCCACGGGACGCAGACCGGCCCGGGCCACCGCGAGGCCCGCGGCCCCGGCGCCCACGACGCCGATGCCGGAGACGAGGAGGAGGATGAGCGCGAGGTCGTTGAGGGTCTTCTGGGTGTTCTTCAGCGGAAGAGCGATCAGGAGGGCCGCGTCGGTGACCGTCCCCGTGTTCGGGTCGGCGATCGTGAACCCGGGCAGGGCGAGGGCGCGGACGTCGTTGCCGTCCGAGTCGGTGCCGTTGCGGAACAGGCCCCGGTCGTGGCCGGCCTTCTTGATCAGGTCCTTGTCCGCCCCGGTGACCTTGACGGTGCCGATGGAGTACGGCAGAACGCAGGACTTACCGGTCTCCGTGACCACCTGGGCGTAGATTTTCGGGGGGCCGTCGGCCGGGTTGTTCGTGGTCTGCTGGGTGCAGTTGTTGACCGCCGTCGTGGCCTGCTCCCGCAACCGCGGCATGTTCAGCGACTTCTGCAGGTCGCTGTCGACCTGGTCGTACAGCTTGCGCTGCACGATGAACCAGCACGTCATCGAGACCGCGGCCACCGCGAACGCCACCGCCGCCGCGACCAGCATCGCCAGTCGCGCCCGGATGGGCAGTGCCCGGTACCGGCGTACCAGCTTGTTCACTCCGCGCCGCCCTGTCGCAGTACGTACCCCACGCCCCGGACCGTGTGCACCAGCCGCGGCTCGCCGCCGGCCTCCGTCTTGCGGCGCAGGTACATGACGTAGACGTCCAGGGAGTTGGACGAGGGCTCGAAGTCGAAGCCCCACACCGCCTTCAGGATCTGCTCGCGGGTGAGGACCTGGCGCGGGTGGGCCATGAACATCTCCAGGAGGGTGAACTCCGTGCGGGTCAGTTCGACCTGGCGGCCGCCCCGGGTGACCTCCCGCGTAGCGAGGTCCATGCGCAGGTCGCCGAAGGTCAGCGCCTCGTCCTCCTGCGCCTGGGGCGACACGGCAGCCGCGTAGGAGCTGCGGCGGAGCAGAGCCCGGATGCGGGCGAACAGCTCGTCCAGCTCGAAGGGCTTCACCAGGTAGTCGTCGGCCCCCGCGTCCAGACCCGTCACGCGGTCGCCGACCGTGTCACGGGCCGTGAGCATCAGGATCGGCGTCGTGTCGCCGGCGCCCCGGATGCGGCGGGCCGCGGTGAGGCCGTCCATGCGGGGCATCTGGATGTCCAGGACGACCAGGTCGGGCCGGTAGGCGGTGGCCTTCTCCAGCGCGTCCGCGCCGTCGACGGCGACCTGTGTGTCGTACCCCTCGAAGGCGAGGCTGCGCTGGAGCGCCTCGCGTACGGCGGGCTCGTCGTCGACGATCAGGATGCGCTGGGTGTCACGGTCGCCTTCGGCGGGGCTCATCGCTCGCGGTTCCTCGGGGTGCGGTGGGGGGGTGTGGCGGGGGTGTTTCTCAGCGTCGCATGTTTGCCGTGCCGGCGGGCACACGCGGCGGCTCAGGCCGCCCCGAGCGTGGTCAGGCCCCTGACTGCGGTGAGACGGCGCAGCGGGACCTTGCGTCGGTGCGGGCGGTCGGCGGAGGTGCGCAGGCCCATCAGCTCGGGGACCGCGGCGACCTCCGGGGCGGGCGCGTGCAGCTCGTCCGCGACCGCGAGTGCCAGGGTGAGGGCGGCCGGACCGGTGTCGGCCACCTGGTGGGAAATCCGCTTGATCATGACGTGCTCCCTTGCTCCCTCTTGCCCCGTAAGGGGGCTCAGCCGGTGGAGCCCGCCCGCAGCTTGGCCAGGTCGGACTTGACGGTGTCGACGGGGATCGCGAAGCCGAGCCCGATGCTGCCCGCGTCCGAGGACGACGAGGACTGGGAACTCGACGAGTACATCGCGGAGTTGATGCCTATGACGCGGCCGCTCGCGTCGATCAGCGCGCCACCGGAGTTGCCGGGGTTGAGCGAGGCGTCCGTCTGGATCGCCTTGTAGGTCGTGGTGGACGAGCCCGTGTCGCCGTTGAACTGGCGGCCGCCGAACTGGAACGGCCACTCCCCGTCGCCGCCCTGGCCCTGGCCCTGGTTCTCGTCCGTGGAGACGGTCACGTCACGGTCGAGCGCGGAGACGATGCCGCTGGTGACGGTGCCGGTCAGGCCCTCCGGGGAGCCGATCGCCACGACCGAGTCGCCGACCTGCACTCCGGAGGAGTCGCCGAGCGCGGCGGCCTTGAGGCCGGAGGCGCCCTTCAGCTTGATCAGCGCGAGGTCCTTGGAGCTGTCGGTGCCGACGACCTCGGCCGGGTAGCTCTTGCCGTCGCTGGTGCGCACCTTGATCGAGGAGGCGCCGGAGACGACGTGGTTGTTGGTGACGATCTCGCCGCCGGACGTGATGATCACGCCCGAGCCGGTGGACGAGCCGTTGCTGAGGGTCGCCCGGATCTCGACCACGCTCGGGCTGACCGCGGCGGCGATCGCTGCGACGTCGCCCTTCTTGCCGGTGGGCACCACGGCGGTGGTCGTGCCGGCGGAGGCGACCGTGTCCTTGCCGGTCAGCTCCTGGAAGGCGTAGGCGGTGCCGCCGCCGACCGCGGCGGCGACGATCGCCACGGCCACGAGCAGCCCCATCGGGCCGCGGCTGCGCTTCTTGTGCGGCGCGGGGTCCGGCTGCGGGGCCGTGGCCGCCGGCGGCTCGTACGACGGCGGGGGCGGCCACTCGGGGTTCACGGGAGCGGAGTAGCTGTGCTGCTGAGCGTACGGACCCTGCGGGTCGCCGTACTCGTACTCGCCGCTGCGGCGGATGCTCTCGGTCATGACACTGAGGATGTCCCGCGACCATGAGAGCTTCCTGAGTGCTCCCTGAGAAGCCCGGCAGAACCTCGTTTGCCCGATATAAAGAGGCCTCCCGCGGTTCGGGGCGGGCTCTCATCCGCCCCTCATCGAAGCGCCGGGGCGCTCAGACTCCGCAGCCGCAGCTGGTGCGGACCACCAGCCGGGACGGGAACGTCTTGAGCCGCTCGCGCCGGGAGCCCGCCACCCGCAGCCCGTCGTCCAGGACCAGGTCGACCGCCGCCCGGGCCATGGCCGAGCGGTCCGAGGCGATCGTGGTCAGCGGCGGGTCGGAGAGCGCCGCCTCCTTGATGTCGTCGAACCCGGCGACCGCCAGTTCGCCCGGCACCTCGATACGCAGCTCGCGGGCGGCCCGCAGCACGCCGATGGCCTGGTCGTCGGTGGAGCAGAAGACCGCGGGCGGCCGGTTCGGGCCGGAGAGGACGTCCAGGGCCACCTGGTAGGCGTCGTAGCGGTTGTACGGCGCCTCGAACAGCCGGCCCTCGGTGGAGATGCCCGCCTCGGCCATGGCCCGCTTCCAGCCCTCGACGTGGTCGGAGACCGGGTCGCCCACGGCCGGCGTCTCCGCCGTGCCGCCCATACAGGCGACGTAGTCGTAGCCGTGCTCCAGCAGGTGGCGTACGGCGAGCTGGGCGCCGCCCAGGTCGTCGGTGACGACGGCGACGTCGTCGATGGCCTCCGGACGCTCGTGCAGCAGCACCACCCGGGCGTCCCAGGCGTCGATCTCGGCGGCGGCGAGGTCGTTCAGGGCGTGGCTGACCAGGATGAGGCCGGAGACCCGCATGCCGAGGAACGCGCGCAGGTAGTGGACCTCGCGTTCGCCGATGTAGTCGGTGTTGCCGACCAGCACCATCTTTCCGCGCTCGGAGGCGGCCTGCTCGACCGCGTGCGCCATCTCCCCGAAGAAGGGCTGGCGGGCGTCGGGGATGATCAGGCCTATGAGGTCGGTGCGCCGGGACGCCATCGCCTGGGCGACCCGGTCCGGGCGGTACCCCAGTTCCTTGATCGCCGCGAGGACACGCTCGCGCGTGGCCGGGGCGACCGGCCGGGGTCCGTTGTTGATGACATAACTGACGACGGCGGTGGAGGTCCCAGCCAGCCGTGCCACATCATCCCGAGTCACCTTGGCCACGCGCGGAGTCTACGCGGATGGACCCGCTCTGGGCAGGGCGTATCGCATGCCGGATGTGCGGAAGCAATGCCCTGCCCGAGCGGTCGCCGTGCCTCCGCTAGGCGTCCGCGTGGACCTCGGTGTCGTCCAGGACGGCGGTTGCATCCGAATCGCCCGCTTTTGCCCGGTCCGCCTTGGCCTTGGCGTCCTCGCTGGACCGGTCGCCCTTTTCAGGAGTAACGAATCGATAACCGACGTTCCGGACGGTGCCGATCAGCGACTCGTGCTCGGGTCCCAGCTTGGCGCGCAGCCGCCGTACGTGCACGTCCACGGTCCGGGTGCCGCCGAAGTAGTCGTAGCCCCACACCTCCTGCAGCAGCTGGGCGCGGGTGAAGACGCGGCCCGGGTGCTGGGCGAGGTACTTGAGCAGCTCGAACTCCTTGAAGGTCAGGTCCAGGACCCGGCCCTTGAGCTTGGCGGAGTAGGTCGCCTCGTCCACGGAGAGGTCGCCGTTGCGGATCTCCATCGGCGAGTCGTCGTTGACGATCTGCTGGCGGCCCATGGCCAGGCGCAGGCGGGCCTCGACCTCCGCGGGGCCCGCGGTGTCGAGGAGTACGTCGTCGATGCCCCAGTCGGCGGTGACGGCGGCCAGGCCGCCCTCGGTGACGACGAGCAGGAGCGGACAGCCGGGTCCGGTGGAGCGCAGCAACTGGCACAGGCTGCGCACCTGCGGCAGGTCGCGGCGGCCGTCGATCAGGATGACGTCGGCGCCCGGGGTGTCGACGAGAGCGGGTCCCTCCGCCGGGGCCACCCGCACGTTGTGCAGGAGCAGGCCGAGGGCGGGAAGCACCTCCGTCGACGGCTGGAGGGCGTTGGTCAGGAGCAGCAGAGAACTCATACGTCTGGTTCCTCCTCGGTCCCTGCGAGGACGTGTGCGGTGCGGCACTGCTCTGCGATCCCGGTGGCCCCGTACACCTGCGGTTCCCCGCCTCGTATACAACGCGTCCGAAAGCACAAAAGGACCCGGGGGCTGCGCTGCCCGAGTCCTCTGCCCAGCAGAATAGCCCACATGAGCAACCGTCCGTCAGGTCAAGAGGCGCGTTCCACCGTTCGTCCGAATGGTGAGACGGCCAGACGAGGCCCTATCCGGACGTTTCTGCACACCGCCGACGGAGTTCCGGTCGATTCCGTATACAACCCGGGTGCGGTCGTATACGAAACCCCGCCGGACGCCTCCCGGCCACCTTCCGGCGACGCGGTGTTCGTGGTCGCCCACGGCTTCACCGGCGACGTGGACCGGCCGCACGTGCGAAGGGTGGCGGGCGTGCTCGCCCGTTACGGCGCGGTCGTCACCTTCTCCTTCCGGGGCCACGGCGCCTCGGGCGGCCGCTCCACGGTCGGCGACAAGGAGGTACTGGACCTGGCCGCCGCGGTGGAGTGGGCGCGCGGCTTCGGGCACGCGCGCGTGGTGACCGTCGGCTTCTCCATGGGCGGCTCCGTGGTGCTGCGGCACGCGGCCCTGCACCCCGGCACGGTGGACGCCGTGGTCTCGGTCAGCGCCCCCGCGCGCTGGTACTACCGCGGTACGGCCCCGATGCGCCGCCTGCACTGGCTCGTCACCCGCCCCGAGGGCCGACTGGTGGGCCGCTACGGCCTGCGGACGCGCATCCACCACCGCGACTGGAACCCGGTCCCGCTCTCCCCGGTGGAGGCGGTCCCGAAGATCGCGCCGGTCCCGCTGCTCGTCGTGCACGGCGACCAGGACGGCTACTTCCCGCTCGACCATCCCCGGATGCTGGCCGAGGCCGCCGGCGAGCACGGCGAGCTCTGGGTGGAGCCCGGCATGGGCCACGCCGAGCACGCGGTGGACGAGGCGCTGCTGGGCAGGATCGGGGACTGGGCCGGGCGGACGTCCTGACCCGGACGGCCGGGGTGACCGGGATGCCGGCGGGGTGCCTTAGCCTGACAGCGTTCGTCCCCAGAGTCTTCTGCCGTCGATTGAGGAACCAGATGCCCAAGGTCACGGTCCGCTACTGGGCCGCTGCCAAGGCCGCGGCCCAGGTCGCCGAGGAGCCGTACGACGCGGCCACGCTCGCCGACGCGCTCGCCGCGGTGCGTGAGCGACACCCCGGTGAACTCACGCGCGTCCTGCAGCGATGCTCCTTCCTCGTCGACGGGGACCCCGTGGGGACGCGCGCGCATGAGACGGTACGGCTGGCCGAGGGCGGCACGGTCGAGGTGCTCCCGCCGTTCGCAGGAGGGTGAGCAGATGACCGACCAGCCGTATCAGGGCGGGCCGTACGAGGGGTACGACCCGTACGGACAGCAGCAACACCAGCCGCACCCCCAGCATCAGCAGCACCAGGCGCCGCAGGCGTGGCCCGGCCAGCCCCAGGCCGGGTACGACCAGTACGGCCAGTACGCCGACCCGTATCCGCACCCCGGCCACGACCCGCAGGCCACCCAGCAGTGGCAGGGCCAGACCTGGGAGACGCAGTCGCACGCGCCGGTGCAGGCGGCCGAGACGGCGTACCTGCCGGCGCAGGAGCCGTACACCCCGCAGGCAGCGGCGCCCGAGCCCCAGCAGAACCAGCGGCCGGAGCCCGCCCCCGAGCCGGAGGCCGCCCCGGACTACGGCCCCGCCACCCTCTCCGGGAACTCCCGGATGAGCGACGCCCAGCGGGCCCGCCTGGAGGGCCGTTCCCCGATCATCGAGCCAGGTATGCAGCCGGCGCTGCTCACCGCCGGGCTCGGCCTGCTGCTCGCCGTGACGGCCCCCGTCGCCTCGTACGCCCTCGTCGTACCGCTGGTGCTGCTCCAGGCCGTGACGGCGGCGGGGTGGTTCCGGCTCAACGGCATGTGGCCCGCCCGCCAGGGCATCGCGCTGGCCTTCGCGGGTGCGCTCACCGCGGACGTGGCGGTCCTGGCCGCCGGCCGCGACCACGCGCCGGCCGCGATCCTCGGCCCGCTGGGCCTCTGGGTCCTGCTCTCCCTGGTCCTCCAGCTCCGCTCGCACGCCTCGCCCGACGAGCGGATGTACGGCCTGATGGCGACGGTCGCCTCCTCGGCCCTCGCGGTCCTCGCGACGGGCTACCTGGGCGCCGAACCCCAGGCGGTGTCGGTGGGCGCGGCGGCGGCCGCCGTGGCGATCCTGGCCCGCGCCCTGCCCCTGCCCACCCCGGCCTCCCTCGTGGTCTCCCTGCTGGCGGCGGCGGGCGCGGGCATCGCGGTGGGCGGCATGACCGACTTCGGCGCGAAGGGCGCCGCCCTGGGAGCGGCGGCCGGCATCTGCGCCCTGATCGGCCACCGGGTGGCCAGCTACGACTACCCCTCCCGCTTCGTCCACTTCACAGCAGGCGTGGCCCTCCCCCTCTCGGCAGCGGCCCCGGTGGTGTGGGTACTGGGCCGCGCCCTGGGCTAGGGCTGCTTCACCGTCGCCGGGTGCGTATCCCAAGGGCCACGACAAGCCACGACGCCCCGCACCGACCTCAAGGGGCGCGGGGAACGGCGCGACAAGCCACGACGTATGCGCACCCGGCGGACGACCCGCACCCTCGCGGCGCATCCCCGCCCCTCCGGTGCCATCCCGCGGCGCGCCCCGCGGGGAACGGCGCGGCAAGCCACGACGTATGCGCACCCGGCGGACGACCCGCACCCTCGCGGCGCATCCCCGCCCCCCGTGCCATCCCGCGGCGCGCCCCGCGGGGAACTGCGCGACAAGCCACGACGTATGCGCACCCGGCGGACGACCCGCACCCCCACGGCGCATCCCCGCCCCCGCCCAACCCGCGGCGCGCCTGTCACAAGTGATCCACAATTCGAACCCCGCCAAGCCCCGCAGGGTTACCGTGGCGTAGCCGTACACCACCGCCGACCCAGGGGAAACACCACATGCGCGCCCTGCGAATAATCCTGATCCTCGTCGTGATCCTGGGCGGGCTCTTCGTGATCGCCGACCGCGTCGCCGTGCACTTCGCCGAGGGCGAGGCCGCGGACAAGCTGAAAGCGACGGAGAACCTCGCGTCGACCCCGGACGTGAACATCAAGGGCTTCCCCTTCCTCACCCAGGTCGCCGGCGGCTCCCTGGACGACGTCGAGGTCGGCATCAGGGACTACGAGGCGGCCACCGGCACCGCCGGCAGGACCATCCGCATCGACGACCTCAAGGCCGACATGAAGGGCGTCGACTTCTCCGGCGACTACAGCTCCGCCACCGCGTCCACCGCCACCGGCACCGCGACGATCGCGTACGACGAGCTGCTGAAGACCGCCAAGTCCGAGCCGACCCAGGTCGCACCGGGCATCACGGCCCGCGTCGTCGGCCTCTCCGACGGCGGCAACGGCAAGATCAAGGTCGCGGTGGACGCCACCGTGCTCGGCACCAAGCTGCCCAAGCCGGTCTACGTCCTGAGCTCGGTCACCGTGGCGAACGACAAGGTCAAGGTGCAGGCCGACGCCCTGCCCAAGCTCGGCGGCGCCGACATCGCCGAGGGCCGGATCCGCCAGATCACCGACTTCCAGCAGGCCATCGACCAGCTCCCCGGCGGCATCAAGCTGGACAAGGTGCAGGCCGCCCAGGACGGCGTGGAGATCACCGTGAAGGGTTCGGACGTCAAGCTGGCGGGGTAGTAGGACCACTGGCGGAGAGGCGTCCGACAGGCGAGACGCCCGCGTCCGCACCGTAGATGCACTGACCGAGTCAAGCGCCCGGAGGCCGTCCGACGACGCCCGGGCGCTTTTCTCATCCCATTATGCGGACGATCGCGTCTCAGAATCCGACACCCCGGTGACACGCCCACCCGGACGTCCCTACGATCGGCCCCATGAAGCGACAGGCGGATCTCACGAAGCGGCGGGCAGTGGACCTGTGCCGCGTTGCCGCCATGCTCTGTCGCCCCTTCTGAGCGAAAGTCCCCGACTTCCGCATCTCACCCCCGCCCTGCTGGAAGGGCACCCGTGCGCCGTCCGCATCCCGGGCCGCGCCCCCTCGCACTCGCACGCCTCGCCGTAACTGCCCCGGAGGAGAAAGAGCATGAGCCGCAGCGACGTCCTCGTCGACGCCGACTGGGTCCAGGAGCACCTGGACGACGCCCACATCGCCGTCGTCGAGGTGGACGAGGACACGTCCGCCTACGAGAAGAACCACATCAAGAACGCGATCCGCATCGACTGGACCAAGGACCTCCAGGACCCGGTCCGTCGTGACTTCATCGACCAGGAGGGCTTCGAGAAGCTCCTCTCGAAGAAGGGCATCGCCAACGACACGCTGGTGATCCTCTACGGCGGCAACAACAACTGGTTCGCCTCGTACGCCTACTGGTACTTCAAGCTGTACGGCCACGAGAACGTCAAGCTCCTCGACGGCGGCCGCAAGAAGTGGGAGCTGGACGCCCGCGAGCTGGTGGACGGCACCGACGTGCCCGAGCGCGCCGCGACCGACTACAAGGCCAAGCCGCAGGACACCTCCATCCGCGCCTTCCGCGACGACGTCGTCGCCGCGATCGGCTCGCAGAACCTGGTCGACGTCCGCTCGCCCGACGAGTTCTCCGGCAAGCTGCTCGCCCCGGCCCACCTGCCGCAGGAGCAGTCGCAGCGCCCTGGTCACGTCCCGACCGCCCGGAACATCCCGTGGTCGAAGAACGCCAACGACGACGGCACGTTCAAGTCGGACGAGGAGCTGCAGGAGCTCTACGCCGCGGAGAGCGTGGACCTCGCCACGGACACGATCGCCTACTGCCGCATCGGTGAGCGCTCGGCCCTGACCTGGTTCGTCCTGCACGAGCTGCTGGGTGTGGAGAACGTCAAGAACTACGACGGTTCCTGGACCGAGTACGGCTCCCTCGTCGGCGTGCCGATCGAGCTCGGCGCCAACAAGTAAGCCCTCAGCAACCATCCCGACCGACCTCCCGGTCAGACCCCTCTGGAGAAACAGCATGTGTGGAGCGAAGGCCGGCGGCCCGGACGCCTCGACGATCAAGCCCGGTGAGACCACGATCCAGGGTCAGGTGACCCGCGACGGCGAGCCGGTGACGGGCTACGTCCGTCTGCTGGACTCGACCGGCGAGTTCACCGCGGAGGTGCCGACCTCCGCGACGGGGCAGTTCCGCTTCTACGCGGCCGAGGGCACCTGGACCGTCCGCGCCCTCGTGCCCGGCGCAACCGCCGACCGCACGGTCGTCGCCCAGCAGGGTGGCCTCGCGGAGGTCGCGATCGCGGTCTGAGCAGCCTCAGCAGCGTCCGAAGGGCCGCACCCACCGGGTTGGACTCCTGTGGTGCGGCCCTTCGGCCTGTCCCGACCTACCCTGGAGTCATGTACGCCCGGCGTCGCCACTGGTACTTCGCCATGATGGGGATCTGCATCGGTCTCTTCGTCCTGGCCTGGGCCGTCGTGCGTCTGTGGTCGATCCCGGCGGCCGTCGGGATGTGCGTGGCCGCCATGGTCATCCCGCCGGTGGCCGCGATGGTGGCCAACCGGCGCGGCCCCGAGGACCGCTGGTGGGACGACCCCTCGGGCGACCCGGAGTCCGACGAGTGGTGGGACGAGCTGGACGGCAAGAAACGCCCCCGCTCCTAGCCGTCCGTCGGTCGAGGCGGTAGAGCGCGGCCAGGGCTGAACGGACCGGTGCTCAGTAGACGAGCGCCTGCGTCTCGTCCCCGAGCGCCTCCTGCACGAAGACCTGCGCGCCCGCGATCCGTACGCCCTCCAGGACGTCCTTCTCGGTGATCTCGCGCCGGGCGGCGCACTGCGTGCACAGCGTGACGCGGCCGGCCGCGAGGATCGAGTCGATCAGGTCCGGCAGCGGCGCGGCGTGCGGCAGCTCGAACTCGGCGGCCCGCCCCGGCAGCGCGAACCACGAGGACTCCCCGGTCAGCCACAGCGAGACGTCGACTCCGCTGGCCACGGCCACCGCCGCCACCGTGAACGCCTGCGAGCAGCGCTCGGGGGCATCGGCCCCGGCCGTCACCTTGATCACGAGCTTCTTCGCCATGCCCGAATCGTAATCAACGCCTCTACAACTCCGGTCCTCGGCCATGAGTCTCCTGTGGAGCGTGGATTCGGAATCCATGCTTCACGTTCTGTGGGGGGACGTCTTGGAAGCAGCACCCGAAAGACCCCGGCGCGGCCGTACCGTCCGGCTGATCGGCGCCGCAGTCGTGCTCGGCCTGGTCGCCGGCACCTGCGCCGGGTACCTCGTCCAGGCCGACCGCGCGCCCACGAAGCTGCCGCCGCTCTCGCGGCCGGTGATCAAGCAGGCCAAGGGTGAGGTCGAGTCGCTGTCGGCCGCGCAGGACCGGAGGGTCAAGACCGACGGCGACCTGCGCAAGCTGCTGCTCGACAAGCCGCGCGGGGCGCGGGAGGCGACCTGGGTGCCCCGTGACGGCTGGCTGGACCTGGCGGGGTACGCGACCTACTCCAACAATCCGGGCGAGAAGTTCAGCTCTCTCGTGACGGACCAGTTCCGACGGGCGGCCGTGACCGGCTGGAAGTCCGGCACCTCGTACGACGTCGACATCCGGCTGGTCCAGTACCGGCAGGAGGACTCCATGGCGGCGGCCGACGCCACCCACAACATGGAGGACGACGCGGAGTCCGATCCCACGACCGACAGCTGGAGCATTCCCGGCACCGGGGACGGCACGGCGTACGTTCACACCCGGCCGGTCGTCGACATCGGCTACCGGTCGCTGTACGCGGCCGAGGCGTACGCCTGGCGCGGGGACATCGCGATGGAGATCTGGATCTACAGCAGCAGGCCGATCGACAAGAAGACGATCAGGGACCTGGCCCAGCGGCAGATGGAGCGGCTGTGACCGAGAATCAGGAAGAGACCGTCGAGCCGGCCGCCGAGCCGGCCGAGTCCGCCCCCGAGCCGGTGGCATCGGCAGTCTCGGCCGAGCCCGCCACCACCGCCGAACCCGACGCGATCACCGAGCCTGCCGCGCTCACCGCCAACCCCCGTCGCCGGAGCCGTGTCGGCGCGGTCGCCGGTTCCCTGCTGCTCGCCGCGGCCGTCGTCGCCGGGGTGGGCTACACCGTCGTCACCGTGCGCGGCGCCGACCGCGACGCGGGGGCGCCCCACTGGAAGTTTCCCGGGGCAGCCGCCCACAAGGACAAGGCGGAGACACCGCACGGGCTCGCCGGAATGCTCGTGCCGTACGGCACCGGCACCTGGGTCCAGGGCCCGGACATCGGCGAGTTCGGCGCCGACGAGCAGCTGAACGGCGCCCAGGCGACGGCCCTGCGCAAGCGGTCGGTGAGCGGCCTGCCCCGGTCCGAGCGCAAGGTGCTCGAGCGGCAGATCGACCGGCAGCACATCACGGGCATGGCGATGCGCAGCTACTTCAGCGACAAGACCGAGGCCTACCTGTGGAACGAGGAGGTCTACTCGGTGGAGATCACGCTGTCCCGGATGGGGGACAGGTCCGCGGCCCGCAGGATCTCCACGTCCACGAACAAGCTGCTCCAGGATCTCGGCGGCCTGCGGGCGGGCCCGAAGATCAAGGGCCACGAGGACGCCAAGTGCTTCCGCTCGCCCAAGGGCTCCCTCGACGGCCTCAGCGACATGTTCTGTTCGGCGTACGTCGGCGATGTCCTGGTCACCACCACCGCGTCCGGCCCCAAGTCGCTCGACGGCGACGGAGTCGCGAAACTCCTGAGCACCCAACTCGACCGCATCGCCGAGCCGGGAGAGGCCGTATGAGCGAGCAGCAGACGACGGACACGACCGCTTTCCAGCCCGCGGCACCCGCCCTCCCCGAGGTCCCGCCCGCCCCGGTCCGGGACCGCCGCGTCCTGCGGGCCGTGCTGCGCTGGACCGCGGCCGTCGTGGTCTTCGCGGCGGTCGGCTCGGGCACGGCGTACGGGATCACCCGGATGGACCGGACGGACGTCCCGGGACTGGCCACCGCCTCGGACGGCCGCTGGGACTACCCGGAGCTGACCCGGCCGCCGCTGCCCTCCGGCAGCCCCGCGCCCTTCGCCGAGGCGAACGCGGCCGGCTCCCACTACGCCGACCTGCGCGCCCTGCTCCTGCCCGCGCCGAAGGGCGCGAAGGAGGACAAGGCGCTGCGCGGCGAGGACGGCTGGCTGGCCACCGGGAAGTACCTGGCGGAGTACGCGCTGAAGGAGGACCGGGACAAGCTGCGGCAGAAGCTCGTCGACACCGGTCTGCGGCACATCGCGGCCCGCGGCTGGACCACCACGGACGGGGTCAGGACCCGGATCTACCTGCTCCAGTTCGACACGGCGAACGTCGTGGAGAACGAGTACGCGAGCGAGAACGTCGCGTACAGCACCCCTGGCTACCAGGTGCGCGGCGCCGGCTCGTCCGTCTACGACGAGAGCTTCCCCGACGCGGCCACGGTCTCGAGGACCGAGCGCATCGCCTACGTCGAGACGAAGCCGTACGGCGCCGAGCAGGTCCGCCAGGCCTACGTCGCCGCCGGGGACGTCTTCGCGGTGATCCTTCAGTCCCGGAAGGGCACTGCGCCCGCCGTGCCCTTCCAGCAGACGGTCACCCTGCAGAGCCAGCTGCTCGGCTGACCGGCGGCAGGACCTCCGAGGGCCCACCTCGGAGGGAGGCCGGGGCCCGGGCCGCGTAAGCTGGGCCTCGGCTCTGTCGTATGCCCACCCTCGCTCAAGGAGCACCCGTGGAGATCCTCTTCGAAACCCTGCTGGTCCTGGTCTGCGTCGGCGTCCTCGCCTTCGCCGGACTGACCGTGAAGAAGCTGTACCAGGGCCAGCGCTGAGCTGAGTCGAAGAACGACCAGGAACTTTCCTCATGATCGAGATCCCGTCCGACCTGCACAAGGACCTCGTCCCCCTCGCCTTCCTGCTCGGCAACTGGGCCGGTGCGGGCGTCCATGACTTCCCCGGCTCTCAGAAGTGCAACTTCGGGCAGGAAGTCACCTTCACCCACGACGGCCGGGACTTCCTGGAGTACCACTCCCACACCTGGGTGCTGGACAACGACGGCAACAAGATCCGGCCCCTGGAGTCGGAGTCCGGCTTCTGGCGGATCGACGCCGACCGCAAGGTCGAGGTGACGATGACCCGCGACGACGGCGTCATCGAGATCTGGTACGGCGAGCTCGCCGACAAGAAGCCGCAGATCGACCTGGTCACGGACGCGGTGGCGCGTACGCCGGCCTCCCAGCCCTACAGCGGCGGCAAGCGGCTCTACGGCTACGTCAAGAGCGACCTGATGTGGGTCGGCGAGAAGCAGACCCCCGAGGTCGAGCTGCGCCCCTACATGTCGGCCCACCTGAAGAAGGTAGTCACCCCGGAGGACGTCGAGCGCTGGGCCAAGGCCCTGCCCGACGACCTGCCCGACGACGGCATCGCCTTCTTCAAGTAGGTCTCGCTCCGGGTGGCCCTAGACTCTCCAGTGTGGTGAGCACCGACTGGAAGAGCGACCTCAGGCAGCGCGGCTACCGGCTGACGCCGCAGCGGCAACTCGTGCTCGAAGCCGTGGACACCCTGGAGCACGCCACCCCCGATGCCATCCTCGGCGAGGTGCGGAAGACCGCGTCGGGGGTCAACATCTCCACCGTCTACCGCACGCTGGAGCTGCTGGAGGAGCTGGGGCTGGTCAGCCACGCCCACCTCGGCCACGGGGCGCCCACCTACCACCTCGCCGACCGTCACCACCATCTGCACCTGGTCTGCCGCGACTGCGAGAACGTCATCGAGGCGGACGTGGACGTGGCCTCGGAGTTCACGGCCAAGCTGCGCGAGCAGTTCGGCTTCGACACCGACATGAAGCACTTCGCGATCTTCGGCCGGTGCAAGGACTGTTCTCTGAAGAGTTCAACTACCACGTCGTAGGCTTGCCCGTATGAAGAGCCCCCTGCTGTCCCTGCCCGGCGCCGTCCCCGCCGAGGGCGCGGACGAAGGCGTCGCCGCCCACTACGGCGACCTGTTCCGCGAGCAGCGCGCCCTCGCCGACGGCACCGGTTTCGTCGACCTCTCGCACCGCGGTGTCGTCACCGTCAGCGGCGAGGACCGACTGAGCTGGCTGCACCTCCTGCTCACCCAGCACGTCAGCGATCTGCCCGCGAACCAGGCCACCGAGGCACTGATCCTCTCCGCGCACGGTCACATCGAGCACGCGCTGTACCTGGTGGACGACGGTACGACGGTCTGGGCCCACGTGGAGCCCGGCACGCAGGAGGCGCTGATCGCCTACCTGGAGTCGATGAAGTTCTTCTACCGCGTCGAAGTCGCCGACCGCACCGCCGACTTCGCGGTGGTCCACCTGCCGGCCGGATCGATCGCCGAGGTGCCGGAGGGCGTCGTCGTGCGCGAGACGGCGTACGGCCGTGATCTCTTCCTGCCCCGTGCCGACCTGGAGTCCTTCGCGGCCGGTTCCGGGCCCGCCGCCGGTCTGCTCGCCCACGAGGCGCTGCGGGTCGAGCACCACCGACCCCGCCTCGGCTTCGAGACCGACCACCGCACGATCCCGCACGAGCTGGGCTGGATCGGCACCGCGGTCCACCTCCAGAAGGGCTGCTACCGCGGCCAGGAGACGGTGGCCCGCGTCCAGAACCTGGGCAAGCCGCCCCGCCGCCTGGTCTTCCTGCACCTGGACGGCAGCGAGGTCCACCTGCCGGTCCACGGCACCGAGATCCGCCTGGCCGACGAGGGCCCCGACGGCCGGAAGATCGGCTTCGTCACCACCTCCGTGCGCCACCACGAGCTGGGTCCGATCGCCCTCGCCCTGGTCAAGCGCAACGTACCGGTCGACGCCCGGCTGGTGGCGGGGGAGACGGCGGCGGCCCAGGAGACGGTCGTGGAGCCCTGAGGCTCACATCTCCAGCAGCACGGTGAACGGGCCGTCGTTCGTCAGGGAGACCCGCATCCGCGCCCCGAACCGGCCCGTCGCCACCGTCGCCCCGAGGGCGCGCAGCTGGGCGACCACCTCGTCGACCAGGGGCTCGGCGACATCGCCGGGGGCGGCCGCGTTCCAGGTGGGACGGCGGCCCTTGCGGGCGTCCCCGTAGAGGGTGAACTGGCTGATGACGAGCAGTGGGGCGTCGATGTCGCTGCACGACCTCTCGTCCTGCAGCATCCGGATCGACCAGAGCTTGCGGGCCAGTTGGGCCGCCTTCTCCTTGGTGTCCTCATGGGTCACCCCGACCAGGACGCACAGGCCCTCGCCCTCGATCGCGCCCACCGTCTCGCCGTCCACGACGACGCTCGCGCCGTCCACCCTCTGCACCACCGCACGCATGCGGACCATCATGCCGGGTGACCCGGGCGCGGTCACCGGGGGGCCATTATGGATCCTTAACCCCCCATCTGGGGCCGTTCGGGGGCACTCGGTCACATAGCGTCCACTTGGGGTGGCACGATGCTGTCACACGCCGGTCGAGGGGACGGTCACAAGCACATGAGCACACCGAGCACCAGTGGGCGGCTGGAGACGCACCGGCCGCCCCCGCAGCGCGGCGACGACCCGCCCGGCCCGTCGCTGCCCGCGGAGCCGCCCGAGCACGACCTGACCAGGCTGAGCCTGCCCGAACTGCGCACGCTGCGCCGCGACGCCCAGCGCGACGAGGCGGACCTCAGCTATGTGCGACGGCTGCTGCAGGGCCGGATCGACATCCTGCGCGCCGAACTCGCCCGGCGAGGCCGGGCCTCCGTGCCGGCGCCCGCGGCCGCCTCCGTGGTGGAGCGGCTCTCGGAGATCCTCACGGACGCCCCCGCCCGCCAGCGCTCCTCGGCCCGCCATGTCACGCTCGGCACCCCGCACAACGAGGAGTACCGGCGGCTGGCCACGGAGATGCTCGGCGAGGTCGAGCTGTCGGACCTGCAGGCCCGCACCGACCTGGAACTGACCACCGCCATGGGCCGGCTGATCCGCTACGAGCAGGAGGTCTCCCGCCGCCGCCAGCGCCTGCAGGCCACCACCGACGACTGCAGCGGGGAGATCGCCCGCCGCTACCGGGTGGGCGAGGCGCAGGTGGACGACCTGCTGACCTGACGGGACGCGGGAACGGGGCGGGGAAATCCGGGCGACACGGCCCCGGCGGCATGCCTACGGTGACCCCATGACGATCGACGTCCGCACCGTGACCGAGGCCGAGTTCGAGGACTGGCAGCGAGCCGTGAAAACCGGGTTCCTGCAGGAGCCGGTGCTGGCGCCCGAGCAGCTGGAGGCGCGCCGCCGGCAGTTCGTCGAGGGCCGTCTGCTCGGCGCCTTCGACGGCGGCCGCTGTGTGGCGACCTTCCGTTCCTTCGACCAGGAGGTCACCGCGGTGGGTGGCGCCACCGTCCGCTCGGACGCCGTCACGAACGTCACCGTCAGCCCCACGCACCGCCGTCGCGGCCTGCTGACCCGCATGATGAGCCGGGACCTGGCGGCGGCCAAGGAGCGGGGCGACGTCGTCGCCACCCTGATCGCCGCCGAGTACCCGATCTACGGCCGGTACGGCTTCGGCCCCGCGACCTCGACGACCGAGTGGACCGTCGACGTCACCCGGGCCGGCCTCGACCCACGCTGGTCCGGGCCCGAGGACGGCGGCCGGATCGACCTGGTGGACGCCGAGGACGTCCGCAAGCTCGGCCCGGAGCTGCACGAGCGGGTCCGCCGCGCGCAGCCCGGCGCGGTCAGCCGCAACGAGCTGTGGTGGCAGGCCAACACCGGGCTCGTCCGCTTCGGCAGCAACTGGACCGAGCCGTTCTACGCCGTCTACCGCTCGGCCGCCGGCGAGGTCGAGGGCCTGGTGTCGTACGAGTCCGACGACACCTGGACGGACAAGCAGCCGGAGCAGACGGCCGACGTCAACTGGCTGATCGCGGCGACAACGGCGGCCGAACGCGCGCTGTGGCGCTACCTGTGCTCGATCGACTGGATCACCAAGGTCAAGAGCGGCTGGCGCGGCCCGGACGACCTGCTGCCGCTCTTCCTGCCCAACCCGCGCGCGGCCCGGGTCACCGTGCAGGCGGACTGGCTCTGGGTGCGGATCCTGGACGTCGTACGGGCCCTGGAGGCGCGGACGTACGAGGGCACGGGGTCGCTGGTGCTGGAGGTCGTCGACCGGGACGGGCTCGCCGGGGGCCGGTTCCGGCTGGAGGTCTCCCCGGACGGCGCGTCCTGTGCGCCCGCCGACGGTGCGGCCGCGGATCTCACGCTGCCTGTGGGGGAGCTGGCCGCGGTCTGGCTCGGGGACCAGACCCTGGTGCGGCTCGCGGCCCTCGGGCGGGTGCGGGAAGAACGAGAGGGCGCCGCCCGGAAGGCCGACGCCCTGTTTCGCGCGTCCGGGCGGCCGTGGTGCCCGGACATCTTCTGAGGCTCCCCTCTGCCGAGGACGGTGACTGTTCATCCGTAGCGTGCTGTTCAGTTGTGGCTGTGCGCTGACGGTGTTCAGTTGTGGCTGTGCCCGCTGTTCAGTTGTGACTGTGCGCTCCGGTGGCCGTCCCCTGTCCGGGCTCCCGGCTCCCCTCCGGAAGGGAGCCCGATCGGCCAACCACTGGGAAGCTTGACCATGTTGTTCAAGTTGGCTACCAACTTCACTGTACTTATCTCCGCTTGGAAGCGGCCTATAACCACCTTCCCGTGAACTGCCGCAAGATGGCGGGAAGTTGTAGGGTTTCTTCGTGGACCCGGAACACGCCTCCGCCAGTGGGCGGAAGAGGCCACAGCGGTCACGCACGTCACATCGCGAGGTGGCCGACGAACTGCGCGCCCGGATCAGGTCCGGGGTGCTGCGGCCGGGTCAGCGCATGCCCACCCAGGCCGTGCTGGCCGACGAGTTCGGCGTCGAGCGCGGTGCGGTCCGCGAGGCCCTGCGGATACTGCAGGCGGAGCACCTGCTCACCAACGTGTCCAAGGGCAGCCCCGCCACCGTCGCCGTGCCTTCGGAGCACGCCCGTCCCGCGGCCGGCCCGGCGGCGCCGCCCCAGCCCACCATGGTGGGCCTCGCGCCCCGCATCGCGGCGGCCTTCGCCGCCCCGCACGTGGAGATAGACGCCCTCTGCCTGACCTCGGTCTCGCTCACGCTGGCGATCGGCGAGCCGTTGCGGGAGATCCACGCGGGGCGGCTGAAACCGGCCAAGATCGACGTCCGGGTGCTGTTGCCCAGCCGGGACATCGACCTCGCCTTCCCGGCGCCGGTGGACGCCTCCGACGGCGCCCTGCTGCACCGGCGCTGGCTGTCCCAGCGCAACGCCCAGGGCCAGGTGCTGAAGAACAACCTGCTGGCGTTGCGCGCCACGCACGGCATCGACGTGCGGGTCTCCTTCCGGGCCCTGCCGTTCACACCGCCGGTCAAGTTGTACCTGCTCAACGGCCTGGAGGCGCTGTTCGCGTACTACACGCTCATCCGCCGGGAGCGGGAGATCGACCACGAGCACCTGACGCTGTACGACGCCGAGGGCACGCGGTCGATGCTTTTCGCCTTCGAGCAGGGCGCGGACCTGCGCGACACGACATTCGTGGAGCAGTCCCACCTGTGGTTCAACGCGCTGTGGGAGACGATCAGTTCGGAGCTGGTGCTGACGTCGTAGGGCCGGTCAGAGGGCCGGACCCGCGAGGAGCACCGCGAGCAGTACGGCACCGGCGGAGCTGACCGCCGGGCTCTTCGCCTTGATGCCCACGGACAGCAGCAGCAGGCCGACGATGCCGGCGGCGCCGTATCTCCACTCGACGAGCTGTTCGAAGCCGACGACGAAGAGGGCGCAGAGAAGTGCGAGGGCTGGCATGGTGGTTCCCCCTTTCGGTGTGCCAACTTGACCAAGTTGGCAACCAACTCTGATTAAGTTGTCCCCACTTGGCCCCTACTTACAAACAACTTCGCGACAACTCCCCTTAGATGGATCAGGGTTGTAGCGTTTGGTCGTGACCCAGGAGAACGTGGCAGTGAACGGCAGCAGAAGGCTCACGCCCCAGGAGATCGCCGACGCCCTGCGTGAACGCATCCGCCGCGGCGAGCTGAAGCCGGGCGAGCGCCTGCCCACCCAGGCCGAGCTGGCCGAGCAGTTCGGGGTGGAGCGGGGTGCCGTACGCCAGGCCCTGCGGGCACTCGCGGAGGACGGTCTGCTCAGCGACGTCACCAAGGGCAGCCCGCCGAGGATCGCCGGACCGGCCCCCGTCCACGACGAACCCCAGCCGACGATGGTGGGTCTCGCGCCCCGGCTGACCGAGGCGTTCTCGGCGCCGCACGTGCGCATCGACGCGGCCTGCCTGACCGCGCAGTCCCTCATCCCCGCCCTCGGCGAGCCGCTGCGCCTGATCCACGAGGGCCGCATCCGCCCCGACCGGATCGACGTGCGCATCCTGCTGCCCTCGCGGGACATCAACCTCGCCTTCCCGGTCTCCGTCGACGCCCACGGCGACGACGACGCCGTGCACCAGCGCTGGCTGGCGATGCGCAACGCCCAGGGCCAGGTCCTGCAGTACAACCTCCAGGCCCTGCGCTCCACCCACGACATCGACGTGCACGTGACCTTCCGGGCCCTGCCGTTCACCCCGCCGGCGAAGCTGTACCTGCTCAACGGCGTGGAGGCGCTGTACGCGTACTACATGATCGCGCGCCGCGAGGAGCCGACCGACAGCGGAACGCTCGAGATGTACGACACCCTCGGTTCCGAATCCCTGCTCTTCTCCTTCGAGAGGCGGGCCGGCCGGCGGGACGCCGCGTTCGTGGAGCAGTCCCAGAAGTGGTTCGACGCCCTCTGGGAAACCATCACCACGGACCTGACACTCTCCTAGTGACCTCTGAGACGACGACGAAGACCGAACAGACCACGAACGAGTCCGAGAAGCTCCGGGAACTGATCAGACGTGCCCGGGTGGTGCTCTGGGACTTCGACGGGCCGATCTGCCGCCTCTTCGCCGGGCACAAGGCGGAACTGGTGGCCGCCGAGCTGGTGGAGTGGCTGGCCGGACGCGGGCTGCACGGCCTGCTCAGCGGCCCCGAGCGTGCCTCGCTCGACCCGCACGTGGTGCTGCGCGCCGTGGACCGCAGGCACCCGGGCAGCGACCTCGTCACCGAGCTGGAGGAACGTCTCACCCAGGAGGAACTGCGGGCCGCGACCTCCGCGCTGCCCACCGCCTACGCCGACCCGCTGATCCGCACCTGGACTGCCGTCGGCTCCCGGCTGGCCATCACCACCAACAACTCCCCCCGGGTGGTCCGCGCCTACCTCGACGACCGCGGCCTCACCGCCTGCTTCGCCCCCCACATCTACGGCCGGACCGCGGACCTGCACCTCCTCAAGCCCGACCCGCACTGCCTCAACCGGGCCCTGAACGCGATGGGCGCCGCTCCCTCGGCCGCCCTGATGATCGGCGACTCCCGCTCCGACCTCGACGCCGCACTCCACGCCGGCGTCCCGTTCCTCGGCTACGCGCGTAACGAAGAGAAGGGGAAGCTTTTGCGGGAGGCCGGAGCCGGGTGCGTGGTGACTTCGCTGGAGCCGGTGCTGCGGATGCTGCGGGGCTGGTGACCGGCGGCTCCGCGAGGCCCGGCCTCGCCACCGGGCGCCCGCGCCGCCTCCGCTTGCGCAGCCAGGCCGCCGACGACGCCGACAGACCGGCTCCCCAGAAGGCCAGTTGACTCAGGTCGTCGATCTGCACGTCGACCCCGAAGACATGGATCGTCACGGCTACCACCCCCCTCGGGCTTCCGGTGGTCAGTCAACCCCTCAAGTCACCGATCCTGACCGGCAAAGTTGACTGCTTGTGGCAGCATGCCCGGTCAACTAGATCCAGTAACAGCCAAGTTGACTTGACTGGTTGACTGGTCGGTGGGTGTTTGCCGTGGTGGCGCGGGAGGTACGTACGTCATGTGACGGTCAAGCGCAAGGACGAGACCGGCGGCAGCGAGTTCCGCCGGGTCGCGGAGGAGCTGCGCGTGCGGATCGCCGACGGAGGCTATCCGCTCGGCACCCTGCTGCCGTCGCAGACCACGCTGGCGAGGGAGTTCGGGGTCTCCCGGGACACCGTCCAGCGGGTGCTGCGCGAGCTGCGCGGCGAGGGCTGGATCGAGTCCCGGCAGGGGCAGGGCTCGCGGGTCGTCAGGAGCCAGCGCATCCAGTCCTCCGCTCCACTGGCCACCAGGTCACGGCACCCGATGACGCTGGGCCCGCTGATCGGCGAGGCGTTCGAGCAGAGCGACGTGACGCTGGACATCTACACGCTGACCTCCGAGAGCCTGGACACCCACATCCACGCCCAGGCGGAACGCATCCGGGCCGGAGTCATCGCGCCGCGTCGCATCGCCCTGCGGATGGTGCTCCCGTCCGCGATCGAGTCCCTGCCGTACCCGCGGGGCAAGAGGCCGCAGGACGACGGCCGGCTCCAGGAGCGGCTGCGGCGGATCGCCGAGCGGCACACCGCCTCGCTCCACAAGGTCCTCGGGGAACTGCGCACCGAGAAGCTGGTGCCGTCCGTAGAGTACGAGTTCCGCCACGCCCCCCTCACCCCGACGTTCAAGCTCTACGTCATCAACCGCGTGGAGGTCCTGCACGGCCCCTACATACCGCTCGAACGCCGGGTGATGCTGGACGCGGACGAGGAGGTCGACGCGGTGGACGTCCTCGGGCTCGGCGCCACCCTCACGCACCACGTCCGCGACGGCCGGCCGGACTCACCCGGGTCGACGTTCGTCGAGAGCATGACGGCGTGGTTCGAGGCGGTCTGGGAGTTGTTGACCGACGAGGGCCGCTCCATGCGATAGCATCCGCGCAACCGACTGAGCGACCGCTCGGATCCGTACGTATGGGACGGCGAGGAGCCGGTCCCGGCCGACTGGCGCAGATGAGTGGCCGACCACCGTTGGGCTACTCCACTGGGCCTCAGGTCGTGCCGCATCTCACCCGGGCATAGCGTGTTCCCCCACAGCTCTGCCGCTTTACCACTCTTCTGCTTTCCACGTGTTCCACGCGATCGAACCCGGAGCGGCCAGTGGGCGCACCACCCGTCCCTCGCGGCATGCCCGGGGGGCGCGTCGACGGAGCCTGGCCGTATGCCGTCTACCGGGCGTTCGTGGAACATGCCGCCGAGACCGGTGAGGTGAGCGGCGGTTTCCACAACCAGAACTACGTGCTCCCGCTCACGGAGCCCATGGCGCGCGTGCTCGGCCGGGAGCCGGGTACCGCCGTGACCGTCCGGCTGCGCCGCCCCGGGGCTCTGCCCGTGGTGATCCGGACCTGGCAGAACGAGGCGGAGATTCTGCGGGCCGTCAAGGGGGTGCTGCCCAATGTGCCCGAGTGCCTGGCCGAGGGGGACGGCTTCGCCATCCACAGCTATGTGGAAGGGGTCCCGCTCTCCAGCGTCTGCGGTGACGGGAAGCCGGTCGACGGCCTGCTGATCAGGGCACTGGCGGGCCTGCTCGCCCGGACGGCCCAGGTGCGCAGCAGTGCCGCGCTGCCGTCCCTGCCCTCCCTGTGGCCCCGGAACTACACGGACAGCCAGGGCTTCCTGCAGACCCTGGCCCGCATGGCGGACCTGCAGATCCGTCGGCCCAACTGGGCATATTTCGGTGGTCTGTTCGCCGCGCTCGGCATCCCCGAGGACGCCCTGACCCGGCTGGCCGAACGGGTCCCGCCGATGTCCCGCCGGCCCTACAGCCTGCTCCACGCCGACCTGCACCGCGACAACCTGATCATGTCGTTCGGCGGTGACCCGGCCCTGATCTGTGTCGACTGGGAGCTGGCGACCTACGGGGACCCGCTGCACGACCTCGCCACCCACCTGGTGCGGATGCGCTACCCGGACCACCAGTGGGACGAAGTCGTCGAGGCGTGGGTGTGCGCCATGCGCGAGGTCCGGCCCGCGGCCGTCAACGGCGCCGCCCGGGACCTGCGCCACTACGTAGCCTTCGAGCGTGCGCAGTCCGTGTACCCGGATGTGATGCGGGCGGCGACGTCCCTGGAGGAGTCCTTCGACCAGAAGAGCCTGGACGAGGCCACGGCCTGGGTGCGGCGCGCCCTGGAGGCGGGGGCCGAGCCGCTGCGGCTGGCCCATGTGCCGGGGCGGCGGGAGATCGAGCGGATCCTGTTCCGCTGGCGTGCCTCCGTACGGCCCGGTGTCGGCCGGGGCACCGGTGCGGGAGCACCGACCGGCGGCGGGCCCTGGCGCGGCCCGGTCGCCCGGGCGATCGACTGGAAGCCGGACCGGCGCGTCCCGGAACACCCGGACTTCCCCCGCGCCGCCGTCGCCGACGCCCTGCTCCTGGAGGGCGCGGCCCCGGCCGACCGGGTGTTCAAGGGCACCGCGCACCTCAACTCGGTGCTCCGGGTGCCCGGCACCCGCTTCCCGGTGGTGGTCCGCCGCAAGGTCGCGAACGTCACCCGGCGCGAACGCAGCTTCCTCAGCGAACACGCCGTGCTCAGGGCCATCGAGCGGTCCGGGGCGGCGGTGTCCGCGCCCCGGGTGCTGGCGCTGGGCGAGAGCCACTCGATGGACCTCTCCGGCATCCGGACGTACTCCGGGGACCGCTTCGCCATCCACACCTACGAGGGCCCGCGCGACCCCGGCAGCAAGCCCGACCACCCCGTCAACGGGCTGCTCCCGCACGAGGCGGACGGCCTCGTCGACCAGCTGGCCGCGCTCACCGAGGTCGACTACATCCAGATCGACCCGGTCGCGGGCCGGCTCGGCTTCTACGGCTGGCTCAGCGACCAGCTCGTGGCGCTGGTCGCCGGCCTGCCGAAGAACTCCCAGCAGCTGGCCCGCTTCCTCGGGCTGCCGGACGCGCACCGGCTGCGCGAGATCCTCGCCCGCCATCAGGTGACCGACCGCGCCCCGGCCCTGCTGCACGGCGACCTCAACCCCTGGAACCTGATCCGGCGGGACGACGGCCTTGCCCTGACCCTCATCGACTGGGAGATGGCCCTGGTCGGCGATCCGCTCTACGAGCTGGTCCGGCACATGCACCTCACCCCGACCCGGCCGGAGATCAGGGACCGCATGTTCCGTCGCTGGGAGAACCGCCTGCCGGAGCGGTACACCCGCAACTGGCGGCAGGACTGGCGCGTGTACCGGTGGGTCGAGATCGTCCGCTCGGCCTACGTCGACCTCGACCGCCTCGTCACCGGTGCGAGCCTGGACGCTCCCAACGTCCGCCGCGCGGTGGACTCGTACGCGATGACCCTGGCCGCGGCCACCGCCTCCCTGGGTCTGTCCTCCCGGCGCCGGACCAACCCCTACCTGGCCCGTGCCCTGGCCTGGTCCATCCGTCCGGACGGCCCGGCGTAGGCTCCGCCCGCGGCGTCAGCGGGTGTCCAGTGCTGCCGCCAGCTGTTCCTCCTCACCGGCCAGATGCGCCTCCAGCTCGGCCGTCAGCCGGTCCACCTCCGTGCGGGCCGTGGCCGGGTCGGGGTGGTTGCCGGAGACCGTGTGGCGCAGAGCCTCCACCAGGGTGGAGATCCTCTCGTGCTCCTCGCGCAGGCGCTTCAGCACAGGTGCGAGGTGTGGGTGGCGGTCGGCGAGGAAGGGGAAGAGGGCGGTGTCCTCGCCCAAGTGATGGTTGTGCAGCCCCTGGCAGAGGGTGAGGCAGTTGACGCGGAGCTGGGCGCCGAGCGTGGAGCCGTTGCCGGCGGACATCTCCTGGCGGATCAGGGCGAGTTCACGCCGGAACACGTCGTGCACCAGCCGGATCGCCTCGCCGGGTGAGTCCGCCGCGATGTTCGGCGGGCCGCCCTGGGCGATCTCGTGCAGGGCGACGACGGGGATCACCCGGCCCGCCTTGTCCTGGTACGTCTGCCAGCCGGGGTCGGTCTCCACCGCCCGCGCGAAGGCCCGGTCGCGCTCCTCGCCCACGAGCGCCTCGGCGCGGGCTCGGTAGGTGAACACCCCGCTCTCGACCGTCACTTCGGGGTGGGCGAGCAGATTGTGGAACCAGTCGGGGTGGCGGGGCGAGCCGCCGGCCGAGGCGATGACCAGGATGCGGCCGCCGCCGTCGGGGAGGTAGCCGACCGGGGTGGTGTGCGGGGCCCCGGTGCGGGCGCCGGTGGTGGTGAGCAGGATCAGGCGGGCGCCTTCGAAGAATCCGCTCAGCCGGCCGTGGTGGGCGCGGAACTCGTCGATGATGTTCTGGTTGAAGTCGTTCGGCACTCAGGTCTTCTCTCTCTGCGGCTGGTTGCTTGCTTCCGGTGCGCAGAGAAAGCGGCGGGCTCCTGGCCCGCGAGGACCTCACTCAGAGGCCGGGTACCCGACTCGCTCACGGCCAGAGGCCGACCCGGCAGTCATGACGGGGACGCTACCGTCACCCCCATGACCGACGCCATCGATTTCCAGGACGTCCCCACCACCACCCTCGCCGACCTGCTGGGCCGCGACCAGGTGATGGACATCGGCATACGCCCGCTGTGGGATCCGGTGCCGCGCGTGGCCGGGCCGGCGTTCACCGTGAGCTGCCCGCCCGGCGACAACCTGATGCTGCACGCGGCGATCCACCGCGCGGAACCCGGCTCGGTGATCGTCGTGGAGTCGGGCGACCTGGACTACGCGCTGGCCGGTGGGAACGTGTGCGCAGTCGCCCGGCGGCGCGGTGTCGCCGCCTTCGTCGCCGACGGCCTGATCCGCGATCTCGCCGAGGTCCGCGAGATGGGCTTCCCGGTCTTCGCCCGCGGTGTCGTCCCGATCCCGGGCGCCAAGAAGGCCGTACGACCGCTGAACGGGCCCGTGCGCTGCGGAGGCGTACGCGTCGCGGCCGGGGACTTGGTAGTGGCCGACGAGGAAGGCGTGGTGGTGGTCCCGGCCGTCCGCCGGGCAGGGGTGCTCGCCGGCGCGCGCGCCAAGCTCGCCAAGGAGGCCGCCGAGACCCTCGACGCGTGGGAGGCGGCACACCGGAGCCGCATCGACATGATCCTCGCCGGGAACGGCTTCGAGGGCTGATCCTGAGGGTGATGCTGCTCTTCCTCGACGTCGACGGTCCGCTCATCCCGTTCGGGGCGGCGGACCGTGCCTACCCGGTGTACGACCGCGGCCTCGCCACCCCGCCCCCGGACACGGCCGAGCACCCCCTGCTCAATCGCGTCGACCCGGCGCTCGGCCGGCGCCTCACGGCCCTGGGCTGCGAACTGGTGTGGGCCACGACCTGGATGGACGACGCCAACGCCTGCCTGGCGCCCTGGCTCGGGCTGCCCCCGCTGCCGGTCGTCGAATGGCCGGACGAGGACGAGCCACCGGACCTGCTGCACTGGAAGACCCGCCCCCTCGTCGCCTGGGCGGCCGGCCGCCCCTTCGTCTGGATCGACGACGAACTCACCGAGGCCGACCGCTCCTGGGTGGCCGTCCACCACCCC
Organism: Streptomyces sp. NPDC044061; assembly: GCF_056434305.1. Classification (NCBI taxonomy): domain Bacteria; kingdom Bacillati; phylum Actinomycetota; class Actinomycetes; order Kitasatosporales; family Streptomycetaceae; genus Streptomyces; species Streptomyces sp. NPDC044061. The sequence goes on from NZ_JBWKFL010000028.1 coordinate 31,092, forward strand.
GGCCCGGCCCTGCTGCACCGCGTGGACCACCGCTACGGCCTGACGGAGGCCGACTTCCGGACGGTGCGGCAGTGGCTGGGGGAGTACCGCCCGTGAGGTGCCCGGGCCGGCCGGTGCCGAAAGTGGGCCGCGGTCGCGCGCTGCCGCTGTTAGCGTGAGCTCGTGCCGGAAACAGACAGGGTGCGCCGTCGCTGAGAGCGACGGCGCACAACCCCGGTTCTCGCCGTCGCTCCTGAGCCCTTGGCCAGGAGCGCCTTCGTGGCGCTCGGAATCCCTCTGTTCCGGAGCGCACTCGTGTTCGCCTTGTCTCCGCGCCGCCGTCGGCGCGTCCTCCTCGCCGCACTCGTCTCCGACGCGGTGTTCCCCCTCGCCATCACCGGGGCGACAGCCGCTGTCCCCGAGGTGACCGCCCGGCTGCCGGGTGCGGCCGTCCTGGGTCCGTGGATCGTCCTCACCTACAACGGGCTCTTCGCCGCGGCCCTGCTGCTGGCGGGCGCGACGGCGGACCGCGGCGCCCGCACCCGCTTCTTCGCCTCCGGCAATCTCGTCGTCGCGGCCACCGGCCTCTTGTCCGCCCTCGCTCCGGACCTGCCGTCCCTGGTGGCACTGCGCGCGGTCGCCGGCGTCGGTGCGGCGATGTGCGCCGCCGGTGGTTCGTCGATGATCCTGGCCGTGTACCCGCCCGAGGAACGGCGCCGGGTGTACGGCTGGGCGGGTGCCGTGCTGGGCGGCAGCCTGGCGTTGGGGCCGGTCGTCGCCCAGGGCCTCATGGCCCTGGGGGGCTGGCCCCTCGTCTTCGTCGTGCCGGGGGCCGTCGCCGCCGTCGCGGCCTGCGCCACGCTCGGGCTTCCGGGGCTGCGCAGCCCCGAACCGCCCGAGAGGTTCGACCGGGCCGGCGCCGTCCTCTTCGGGGTCACCGTGGCCGCCGCCGTGACCGCGCTCGGGCTGGGCTTCGGCGGGGCCGTCCCGTGGTGGGCGCCGGCCGGCCTCGTCCTCGTCGCGGTGGCGAGTGCCACCTGGCTCGTCCGCGTGGAGCGGCGCGCGCCCGACCCCGCGATCCCCGTGGACCTGCTGGGGATCCCCGCCTATCGCGCGTACGCCGTGGCGACGGGCGCCTTCATGGGGATGCTCGTGGTGGGGCTGACCGCGCTCCCGCGGCTCGGCTCGGCCCGGGGCATGGGCCCGGGCGAGGCCGCGGTCATGCTCAGCCTGCTGACCGTGCCCTCGACGGTCCTTCCGCTGCTCGCCGCGCGGCTCGCGCGCCGGCTGGCACGGCCGTTGGTGACCACGGCCCTGTTCGCCTGTGCCGGCACCGCGGTCGTCCTCCAGGTCACCGACGGTCCCGGGGCCCTTCTCGTCGCGGCGGGGGTCGTGGGGCTGTGTCTCGGGCTGACCGAGGGCGTTCCGGACGGGCAGGCGCTCCACCACGTGCCCTCCCACCGCGGAGGGGCGGGCGCCGCGCTGTTCGGCACGACCCGGATGAGCCTTGAGACGTTGACCCTGGCCGCTGCCAACGGGGTGATGACGGTGCTCGGCCCCTCGTCCGGAATGGCGGTCGCCGGGGCCATGTGTCTCACCGCCGCCCTCGCCGTGCGCAAGGCCGTCCCCGCCGGTACAGAGGTGGGAGTCCTGGCCCGGAAGTGAGACCTGTGGCGGGCGGGTGAACGTCGCGCGTGGCGCGGCGCACTATTGCAAGCAGGTGCTTGCAATTGTTAGCGGCGGTGGGGCAAGGTGGAGGCATGGCATCGCTCAACGTCGGCAATCTCGGTGAGTACCTGCGCGAGCAGCGGCGCAACGCCCAGCTCTCGCTGCGGCAGCTCGCCGACGCCGCCGGGGTGTCCAATCCGTACCTGAGCCAGATCGAGCGCGGGCTGCGCAAGCCCAGCGCGGAGGTGCTCCAGCAGGTCGCCAAGGCGCTGCGCATCTCCGCCGAGACGCTGTACGTCCGCGCCGGCATCCTCGACGCCGAACGGGACGGGGAGGAGCGCCTCCGGGAAGGTGCGACCCGGGCGGTCATCCTCGCCGATCCCTCGCTGAACGAGCGGCAGAAGCAGGTGCTGCTCCAGATCTACGAGTCCTTCCGCAAGGAGAACGGATTCGGGGTCGGCGAAGCGTCGGAGGATCTCGGTGAGGGGGCTGCGGAGGAACGGCCCGGCGACACCGATGTCCCGAGTGACACCGCCGTACGCGGCACCCGCACGGCCGGCGGCAGTGATGCCGGTCCGCGGCGGACGGCCGGATAGGCAGGCCCTCGACAAGTCAGCCCCGCCGTGGCACCGCGGACCACACCAACCTCAGCCGAACGCGAATCCGGGAGGACCACCACCATGGCCATCACCGACGACCTGCGCAAGACCTTCAGCGACCCGACCCCGCTCTACTTCGCCGCGGGTACGGCCGACCTCGCCCTGCAGCAGGCCAAGAAGGTGCCCGCCCTGGTCGAGCAGCTGCGCACCGAGGCCCCGGCCCGTATCGAGGCCGTGCGCAACACCGACCCGAAGGCCGTGCAGGAGAAGGCCGCCGCCCGGGCCAAGGAGGCGCAGGCGAACCTGCAGACCAAGGTCAACGAGTTCATCGGCACCATCGACGTCGACCTGAAGAAGCTCGGCGAGAGCGCCCAGGACCTCGCCCTGCGCGGCGTCGGCGTCGCCGCCGAGTACGCCGTCAAGGCCCGCGAGACCTACGAGAAGGTCGCCGAGCACGGCGAGCAGGCCGTGAAGACCTGGCGCGGCGAGGCCGCCGAGGAGATCGAGGACCTGGCCATCGCCGTCGAGGGCAAGCCCGAGTCGGCCGACGAGGAGTCGAAGGCCGCCGAGGCCAAGGCCGATCCCGCCGCGGCGAAGAAGCCCGTGGCGAAGAAGGCCCCGGCTCCCCGCAAGGCCACCACCGCGAAGAAGACGACCCCGCCGGCCAAGTGACCATGGCCGACGAGGCGCGTACGGGCCGGGCACCTTTGGGGTGCCCGGCCCGTTCTACGGGTACGGTGGCGGCGTACGGATCGGGAGACGGCGGGCGGTGGACAGCATGCTGATGTTGGGCTTCGCGGGGTTCATGGGGATCTTGAAGATCGTCCTCATGGCCCTCGCCGCGTTCGGGCTCGTCGACGCCGCGTTCCGGCGCGAGGACGCCTTCCGCGCGGCCGACAAGCAGAACAAGGTGTTCTGGCTGATCATCCTCGGCATCGCGCTCGTCGTCAGCTACCTGTTCTCGATCCTCGGCATCCTGCCGATCGCCGGCCTGGTCGCGAGCATCGTCTACATCGTGGACGTACGCCCCGCGGTCAAGCAGGTCTCCGGCGGCGGCAGCGGCTGGGGCCGCCGCCGCGGCGGCAGCAGCAGCGACGGTCCCTACGGGCCGTACAACGGCGGCCGCTGAGCCCCCACCCGCGCCGTCACGGCGTGCGGTCCAGCAGGACCACTGCCACGTCGTCCGTCAGCTCACCGCCGTTGAGGTCGCGCACCTCGTGCACCGCGGCCCGCAGCAGCTCCTCGCCCCGCAGCCCCTCGGCGAGCTGGCGACGGATCATGTCCACCATCCCGTCCTGGCCGAGGCGCTCGCCGTCCGTGCCGACCCGGCCCTCGATCAGGCCGTCGGTGTAGAGCATCAGGCTCCACTCGCGACCCAGCTCCACCTGCATCCGCGGCCAGCGGGCGCCGGGGAGCAGGCCCAGGGCGGGGCCGTTCTTGTCGTACGGCAGCAGCTTCGGCGCTCGGCCGGGGCGGGCGATCAGCGGGGACGGGTGGCCGGCCAGGCAGAGGCCGGCCCGGCGGCCGTCGGGGGCGATGTCCACCGTGCACAGCGTCGCGAAGATCTCCTCGTCCGCGCGCTCGTGCTCCAGCACCTCCTGCAGCGTGCCCAGCAGCTCGTCCCCGCACAGTCCGGCCAGCGTCAGCGCCCGCCAGGCGATGCGCAGCTCCACGCCGAGCGCGGCCTCGTCCGGGCCGTGGCCGCAGACGTCGCCGATCATGGCGTGCACGGTGCCGTCGGGGGTGCGGACGGCGTCGTAGAAGTCGCCGCCGAGCAGGGCCCGGGAGCGGCCGGGGCGGTAGCGGGCGGCGAAACGCAGCGAGGAGCCCTCCAGCAGCGGCGTGGGCAGCAGCCCGCGCTCGAGGCGGCGGTTCTCCTGGGCGCGCAGCTTGCCCTCGGCGAGCCGGCGCTCGGCCGTGTCGGATCGTTTCCGCTCCACCGCGTAGCGGATGGCGCGGCTGAGCAGGCGACCGTCCAGCTCGTCCCGGAACAGGTAGTCCTGGGCACCGACGCGCACGGCCTCGGCGCCGCGCTCGGCGTCGCCGGAGGCGGTCAGCGCGAGCACGGCGTGCCGGGGCGCGAGCCGGAGCACGTGCCGGAGCACGGCCAGCTCGTCGGCGTCCTCGTCGGCGGCCCGGCCGGGCGCCGGGAGCGCGAGGTCCAGCAGGATGCAGTGGACGTCGTCGGTGAGCAGCCGCTCGGCCTCGGTGAGGTTGCGGGCGGTGCGCACGCGAATGGGCTTGCCGGAGGCGTCCAGCATTTCGGGCACGATCGGCGAGCCGGCCGGATCGTCCTCGATCAGCAGCAGTGTGAGAGTGGCGGCGTTCGCGCCGCCGGCGGTGGCGCTCCGGTGAGCCTCTTCCTTGAGGGGGCCGCCAGGGGCGGCCTGCGCCTGACCACTCTCCACGGCCGGGATCGCTCTCTGCCGCGGTATGGGTACGGGCATCGTCTTGGTTCCTTCCCTCCCCCCGAGGGCATGGTGGGTGCGAGGGACCTCGACCCACCGACGGGTGACCATAGCGGTACTCGCCACCTCGATGGAATGGTGTGAGCCGCGTCGCTCGGGCGCAGGACCCTGTCATATGCCGCGTTCCCTACCGCAGTTGGACAGGACGCCCGGGGAAAGGGGATGACGAAGCTCACGTACGGCCCCGGTTTGGGCGGGCGTTGGTCGTGCGGTGGGTCACATGACCGGTGCCGCGGCGGGCGTGGGGGCCGTCACATGACCCGGCTCACGCGTCCGGTCGTACGACTCCCAGGATCGGCATCGAGCCCGCGCCCGCGACCGTCACCGTCCGGCCGGGCCGCGGGGCGTGGATGATCGCGCCGTCACCGACGTACATCGCCACGTGGCTCGCGTCGTCGAAGTAGATAATGAGGTCGCCGGGGCGCATGTCCTTGATGTCGACGTGCTTGAGCTGCTTCCACTGCTCCTGCGAGGTGCGCGGGATGGCGTGGCCGGCGTCGGCCCAGGCCTGTGAGGTCAGGCCCGAGCAGTCGTAGGAGTCGGGGCCCTCGGCGCCCCACACGTAGGGCTTGCCCAGCTGGGCGTCGGCGAACTCGACCGCCTTCTTGCCCTGCTTGGAGGCCTTGCCGTTGATCTCCTTGAGGATGCCGGTGTCCAGCCACTGGGTCTGCGCCTTGTAGGCGGCCTCCCGCTCCAGTTCGGCGAGCCGCTCCCGTTCCTTCTTCTCCAGCCGGGACTCGAGATCCTCGGCCTCGGCGATCTGCTGCTTGATCTTCTTCTTCGCGGCGGCCTTGGCCTTGCGGTTGGCCTCGAGCTTCTCCCACTGCGCGGAGGCGTCGTCGGCGTACCCCCGCAACTCCTCCTGGGTGCGGGTCATTTCGGCGATCAGCTTGTTGGTCGCCCGCTGGCCGTTGAGCACCGTGCCGGCCCCGTCGATGAACTGCTGCGGGTCGTCGCTGAGCAGGAACTGGGCCGTGGGCGGCAGTCCGCCGGTGCGGTACTGGGCACGGGCCGCGGCGCCCGCCTGGTCCTTGATCCGCTCCAGCTTCCGCTGTCCCTCGACGATCTTCTTCGCCAGCGCGACGATCCGGGCGGACTGTTCCTTCGCCTTCTCCTCGGCCGCGTTGTAGGAGTCGGTGGCCACGGCCGCGTCGTGGTAGAGCCGGTCGAGCTTCTCGCGGACCTTCTCAAGGTCCTTGCCGGGCGGGGGAGTCGGGGTCGCGCTCGGTGTCGCGCTCGCGCTCGGCGTGGGGGTCGGGGCGGCGAACGCCGTGCCGGGCGCCGCCAGCACGGTCACCGCGCAGACGACGGTGACGGCTGCGGTGAGCAGGCCGCGCTTGCCCGTACCCATACATTCCCCCAAGCTGATTTACCGTCAGTAACTTACGGTGGCCTGAGGGATCGTGCCACGGACACGCGCAAAGCGACAGAGGTCGTCGGAAGTCGGATTTTCGCCCTGTCCCGTCCCCCGCGCCTTCCCGGCACATCTCCCCCGGGTCCCCGCCGCGTACGACGATCTCCCCGCCGATGTGACGAACGACGCACGGAGTTCGTTCCGTGTCCCGGGGGAATCCGTGGACTGCGTGGGTGACATGGGGGTTACCCCGGGCCTGATGCGGAGGGCGGCCCCTGCGGTCCTCCGTGAGTGGGGTGCGCCAGCGCCTGCCGCGGGCCCGGCGCTTGGATGTGCCCGCGTGGGTGAATCCCGTCGGCTCCGGCTGCGATCGGCCGGTCCGTTGGGCCCCAGACCCGATCTGGGCGGTGTCCCCTGGGGCCTCAGCGGGTGCCCGGGTTGTCAACGACTGCCGCGCCCGCGACGTCCGAATGCGAGTGCCTGGGCCTGGCAAGGCCCCGACGCCCGAATGTGCTCGCGTGGGTGAATCCTGTCGGCCCGTGCTGCGATCGGCCGCACCCGGAGTCCCCCAACCTGACCCGGCCCCCTGCGCCCCTCAGCGGGTGCCGGGTGCCAACGCTTGCCGCGCCCCCGGCGATCGAATGCGCTAGGTGTTCTGTCCGGGGAATTCCGGTGGCCGCTGCCGCGGCCGGCCGGGACGTGGGGTCCCCTGTCCCGACCTGGACGGTGGCCCCTGGTGGGGCCTGCCGCGCCTCGATGCCCGGAATGCGCTCGCGCGGGTGCGTCCCGTCGGTCCTTGCGCGATCGGCCGCACCGGGAGTCCCCCCGGCCTGACCCGGAGGGTGGACCCTGCGGCCCTCAGCGAGTGCCGCCTGCCGCGGGCCCGGCGCTCGGACGCGCTCGCGTGGGTGAATCTCGTCGCGCCTTGCTGTGATCAGCCGTACCGCGGAGCCCGCCCTGACCGGGAGGGTCCCGCCCGTGGACCTCAGTCAGGTGCGTGGGGCCAAGGCCTGCCAGGGGAGGGTTACTTCGCCCTGGCGCCAGCGGGAGGGTGGGTCCGCTATCGGCCAGTCGGTGGTCAGGGATCGGATCGTGTGGATCCAGCGCTGGCGGGCGCCGTAGGAGGCGTAGGGCGCGGCGGCCGCCCAGGCGCGGTCGAAGTCGCGCAGGAAGGCGTGTACCGGCTCGCCGGGCACATTGCGGTGGATCAGGGCCTTCGGCAGCCGCTCGGCGAGGTCGGAGGGGTGCTCCAGGGAGCCCAGCCGGGTCGCGAAGGTGACCGTACGGGGCCCCTCCGGGCCGAGCGCCACCCACACGTGCCGGCGCCCGATCTCGTCGCAGGTGCCCTCGACCAGCAGTCCGCCGCGCGAGCCGCCGCCCGCCGGCGCGAGCCGTGCGCACAGCCGCTCCCACACGGCGGCGACCTCGTCCTCGTCGTACTGGCGCAGCACGTTGGCGGCCCGCACGAGGGCAGGCCGTCCGTGCACCGGGATCTCGAAGCCGCCGTGCCGGAAGGCCAGCCCCTCACGCTCGTACGCCTTGGCCGCCGCGACCCGCTCCGGCTCGATCTCGACGCCGACCACGCGCGCGCGAGGAGCGGCGGTCCGCAGCCGGCCGAGCAGTTCGACGGCGGTCCACGGCGCCGCCCCGTACCCGAGGTCCACCGCCACCGGATCCTCGAAACGGCGCAGCTCGGCGCCGTGCGTGGCCGCGATCCAGCGGTCCATGCGGCGCAGCCGGTTGGGGTTGGTCGTCCCGCGCGTCACCGTTCCCACGGGGCGGGTCGTCGCGCGGGCTGTCATACGTACGAGGGTATGCGGCCCGGCCGGTGTTCCGGCCGGGCCGTTCGCCGGGTCCGCGCGGAGCCGGTGGATCGACGTGGTCGGATCAGCGCGAGCCGTGCGCCGCCCTGCGGCGCAGCGCGACGACGATGCCGCCGCCGGCCACGACCAGGGCGGCCGCGGCGCCCGCGATCACCGTGGTGCCGTTGCCCGCACCGGTTTCGGCGAGGTGGGTTCCGCCGCCCGCCGGCGAAGGGGCGCTGCTCGTGCCAGGGGTGGGGGCGGCGCTGCCGCTCTGCGCGGGGGTCGGAGTCGCGGAGGAGCCCGAGGAGGGCTTCGACGACGCCGGGGGCCGGGCGGAGGCAGAGGCCGCGGCAGAGGCGGACGCCTCGCAGGTCACGTCCGGCACGACCACCATCGGCTTGATGTCGTCGTCGACCTGTTCGCCGGCCTTGACGTGCACCCGGAACGTTTCCCCGGGGTACCAGTCCAGCGGGGTGAGGTCGACGCTCACGCCCTGCGCGGTCGGGTGGTCGATCGTCTTCGTGTCGACCAGCCGCTCCCCGCCGGGCATGCTCAGCTGCACGTACAGGCTGACCGTGGCCGGGGTGCCGACGGGTCCTTGTCGGTGACGCGGATGACCCCGTGGTCCTTGGCGTCGCAGCCGGGTTCGGCGGAGAAGTCGCCGATGCTGCAGGCGAGCGCGGTGTGGGCGGCGGCGACGGAGAGCGCGGCCGAGGTGCCGATGACGCGGGCCGCCCCGGCGGCGAGACGGGAGTGGGACACGCTTGTCCTGTCCTTACGGTTGATGAGCCCGGGCCAGTCACGTCCACAAGCCCCTCGACTTCGTTGTCAAAGGTTGTATCGCCGCAGGTCAAAAGCGTTTAAAGCCTGGTGGCCGTTCGCTTTCCGGCCGGTCAAGCGGCGGTCATGAGCATGCCGGTGAAGGTGCGCCGATCCTGCTCGGGCGGGTCGTTCGGCACGTCATCGTCGCGCGGCACACCGTCGAACGGTTGAGCGATACATGGTCATGATTGAGTAAAGTCGCTTGTTCGGGAAATGGGCGGGCACCCGCCCGCTGTTGCCTCACTTCGGAGGGCGAGGTCGGTCCTCCGGCAGGCATGCCCGCAGCAAGGAGGAACGCCACGTGAGCCAGTACGTCAGCAGGCTCGGGCGTCGCTCTCCGGCGGCACCCTCGCGGCTCAGGCTGCACCGCAGGCCCCGCCGCGTCGCCATGCTCTCCGTGCACACCTCACCGCTCCACCAGCCCGGCACCGGCGACGCCGGCGGCATGAACGTCTACATCGTGGAGCTGGCCCAGCGCCTGGCCGCGATCAACATCGAGGTCGAGATCTTCACCCGGGCGACCGCCGGGGGCCTCGCGCCCACGGTGCAGCTCGCCCCCGGCGTCCTCGTCCGGCACGTCGACGCCGGTCCCTACGAGGGCCTGGCCAAGGAGGACCTGCCCGCCCAGCTGTGCGCCTTCACGCACGGCGTGATGCAGGCCTGGGCCGGTCACCGCCCCGGCCACTACGACCTCGTCCACTCCCACTACTGGCTCTCCGGCCACGTCGGCTGGCTCGCCGCCCAGCGCTGGGGCGTCCCCCTGGTGCACGCCATGCACACCATGGCCAAGGTCAAGAACGCCAACCTGGCCGACGGCGACACCCCCGAGCCCGCCGCCCGTGTCATCGGCGAGACCCAGATCGTCGCCGCCGCCGACCGGCTCATCGCCAACACCGCCGAGGAGGCCGACGAACTCGTCCGGCACTACGCCGCCGACCCCGCCAAGGTCGCCGTGGTGCACCCGGGCGTGAACCTCGACCGCTTCCGCCCCGCCGACGGCCGCGCCGCCGCGCGCGCCCGCCTCGGCCTGCCCCAGGACGCGCTGGTCCCGCTCTTCGCGGGCCGCATACAGCCCCTGAAGGCCCCCGACATCCTGCTCCGGGCGGTCGCCGTCCTGCTGGACGAGCGCCCGGAGCTGCGCTCCCGGATCGTCGTCCCCGTCGTCGGCGGCCCCAGCGGCAGCGGTCTCGCCAAGCCCGAAGGCCTGCAGAAGCTCGCCGCGCGGCTCGGTGTCGCCGACGTCGTACGGTTCCACCCGCCGGTCGGGCAGGAGCAGTTGGCGGACTGGTTCCGGGCGGCCTCCGTCCTCGTCATGCCCTCCTACAGCGAGTCCTTCGGTCTGGTCGCCATAGAGGCGCAGGCGGCCGGCACGCCGGTGCTCGCGGCCGCGGTCGGCGGCCTCCCGGTGGCCGTGCGCGACGGCGCCACCGGCTTCCTGGTCAAGGGTCACAACCCGGCCGAGTACGCGCGCGTGCTGCGCCGTCTGGCCGACGAGCCGTCGCTGTCGGCGGCCATGGGCGCGGCCGCCGCCCGGCACGCGCAGTCCTTCGGCTGGGACACCGCGGCGGCCGCCACCGCGGACGTGTACACGGCCGCGACCCAGTCCCACCGCCGTCGCGTACGCTCCCAGCATGGGTGACGTGGAGAAGGCCGCACAGGTCGTCGAGGGCGTGCTGAAGGACGCCGAACTGGAGTGGGAGAGCCCGGAGCCCGGGAACTTCGTCGTCAAGCTCCCCGGCACCCGGAAGCTGTCCACGACGGTCTCGCTCCTCGTGGGCCGCCACACCCTCTCCCTCAACGCCTTCGTCGTCCGCCACCCCGACGAGAACGAGGCGGGCGTCCACCGCTGGCTGCTGGAGCGCAACCTCAAGCTGTTCGGCGTGAGTTATGCCGTCGACCACCTCGGCGACATCTACGTCACCGCCCGGCTGCCCCTCGCCGCGGTCACCCCCGAGGAGACCGACCGTCTGCTCGGGCAGGTGCTGGAAGCGGCGGACGGTGCCTTCAACACCCTGCTGGAGCTGGGCTTCGCCTCCGCGATCCGCAAGGAGTACGCCTGGCGGGTCTCGCGCGGCGAGTCGACGCGCAATCTGGACGCGTTCAGGAATCTGATCGAGCGCCCGGCCGACTGACCGCGCCTCCACAGCAAGCTTCTCCCGCACGGCCTCTTCCCCGCCCCCGGGCGCCGTGGCATGCTCACCGCCGACGCATTCCTGAACGTCGTTCATATGTATGAATTCGAAGGGGTGGCTGGAGATGAACCACGGGCACGTCGGCAGACGCACACTCCTCGCCGCTGCCACCGCCGTGGCGCTGGGCGCTGCGACCGGCACGGCGGCGGCCGCGACGCGAACGGAAGTGCCGCCTGTGTGGCGGGAGTTCACCCGCTCTCCGTTCACCCACCCCCAGGTGCCGTACGTCGGCCGGGCGGGCCGGCGCGGCGGATCCCGCCGTCTCCCGCGCCCCCGGATCGTCGCCGACGTCACCGACTTCGGCGCCGTGCCCGACGGCACCACGGACTGCGCCCCCGCGATCAACCGTGCCATCGCCGCCGCCGGAAGGGCCGGTGGTGGCACGGTCACCATCCCGCCCGGCACCTTCCGCATCGACGACGTGATCCGCCTCGGCGACTCGAACGTCGTCCTGCGCGGCGCGGGCAGCGGCCGCACCACTCTGTACGCCACGAAGAACCTCACCGAGCTGATCGGCGTCTACGGCTCGCGCTACGGCGGCGACAAGTCCTCCTGGTCCTGGGCCGGAGGCCTGATCTGGCTGGCTCCCAGGGCCCGTTGGGACTCCCTGGTGGCGGCGATCCGGTCCAGGGCCTGGCCGTTCGAGGGCTGGACCGGCAACAGGCGGGACGAGTGGACGACCCTCACCACGGTCGAGCCGGCCCGCCAGGGCTCCTGGACGGTGACCGTCGCCGACGCGGACCGCCTCGGGCCCGGCCGACTGGTCCTCCTGCGGCTCGCCGACGACACGGGTCACACCCTCCTGCAGCACATGGCGGGCGGCGGCCCCGGCCCGGCGTCGTACCACTGGGACGACAAGACCAAGCTGACCTCGTACGTCCCCTACGAATGGCCCGTGCGCATCACCCGGGTCCACGGCCGCAGGGTCACCCTCGAACGCCCGCTCCCGCTCGACCTGCGCCCGGAGTGGGACCCCCGGCTGACCACCCACGTGCCGGAGCTGACGGGCTCGGGCGTGGAGGGCCTGACCCTGGAGGCGGTGCAGACCCCGCAGTCCCCGCACCTCCTCGACAAGGGCTACAACGGGGTCGTCCTGCAGTGCGCCTACGACTGCTGGGTGGACGACGTCACCGTCCGGCACGTCGACAACGGCTTCGGGCTGGTCGCCGCCTCCGCCTGCACCCTGCGCCGCACCCGCGTCGCCGGCCGCGGCTCCCACCACCCGTACTTCTGCCGCGAGGGCTCGCACGACAACCTGATCGAGGACTTCACGATCGAGGAGCGCACGGTTCCGGCACCCGCCAACACCCAGTTGCACGGCATCAACGTGGAGGGCCTGTCCTCCCACAACGTCTGGTCGCGCGGCGACATGCGGATGGGGACCTTCGACTCGCACCGCGGCCTGCCGTTCGCCAACGTGCGCACCGACATCACCGTCGACAACGACGGGCGCCACGGCGGTGACGCGAGCGCCGGCCCGCTCTTCGGGGCGCGCTTCACCCACTGGAACATCAGGGTCACCAACGGCCGCGCGGGCCTGATGAAGATCGACGGCCTGGCGCCCTGCTCGGCGACGGTGGGCCTCAACGAGGTACGGGAGTTCGACCAGATCGACGTCCCCGACTTCACCGGGGACCTGCACTCCCGCCTGGAGCTGTACGGCACCACGGACGTCGTGCGCCCGCGCAATCTGTACGAGGCCCAGCGCGAGCTGTAGCGGACGGTGGCGGCCCGGGACAGGGGCCCGAACGGGCGTTCGTGCTCGTGCTGTTAACCTGCGGCGACCCGGATCCTTACCGGGCCCTTACCGGTCTCTCACCAGCAAGAGGTTGTGCATGCGCGCAGGCAGATCCGGCTCCGCGGTCGTGCTCGCGGGAGCGCTCGCTCTGGGGGCGTTCGCCGCGCCGCCCGCGGAGGCGGCGGACACCGGCATCACGGTGTCGAACCTGGTCCTGAACAAGGGCAGGCCCATCGTCGTGGGCACCAGCGCGGAGGTGACCCCCGACTTCACGTTCCACCTGTCCTGGCCGTCCGGCCCCAAGCTGCCGGACGTGGACGCCTTCCCCTTCCTCTACCACGACACCACGGTCGCCAAGGGCGCCGAGGACGGTGGCATCTACACGGGCTCCACCACCTGCTACGAGGACGGCACGCACGCCGCGGACTGCGACGGCGAGCTGTACATCGAGCCGCGCTACACCCTGGACTCCAACAACGACGCCACGACCTGGAAGATCGCGGTCTCGGCGCGCATCTGGGGCGCCGACGGCCAGCCCAGGAGCCAGGAGCACCTGACCGGCTTCGGCTCCGTGCAGGTCAAGCGCGCAGCCAAGGCCACGGTCAACGCCTCGCCCGAGCCCGTCGCCAAGGGCAAGGCACTCACCGTGACCGGCACGCTCACCCGCGCGGACTGGGTGAAGCACGCCTACACCGGCTTCGGCGGCAAGTCGGCCAAGCTGCAGTTCCGCAAGGCGGGCAGCAGCACGTACTCCACGGTCAAGATCGTGAAGGCGGACTCCACGGGCCACCTGAAGACCACCGTCACCGCTGCCGGGGACGGCTACTGGCGCTGGACCTTCGGCGAGACGTCCACCACCGGCGGCGCGACGGCCACCGGGGACTACGTCGACGTCAGGTGACCCGGCGCGGCCTCACCGGGCGCCGGCCCGGTAGCGCCCCGGAGCGACCCCCACCAGCCTCTTGAAGTGCCGGGTCAGATGGGCCTGGTCGCAGAACCCGGTCACCGCCGCCACCTCGCCCGGCCGCAGCCCGTCCAGAAGCAGCCGGCGGGCGCGGCCGACACGGCGTGACATCAGGTACTGGTGCGGGGGGATGCCGTAGGCGGTGCTGAACACCCGTACCAGATGGGCGGGATGGGCGTGCAGCACCCGCGCGGCGTCGGCGAGGGCGAGCCCGTCGGTGACGTGCTCGTCGAGCAGCTCGCGCAGGGAGCGCGCGAGGGCCGGGTCGGGACGGCGTGGGCCGTCGGCCCGCCCGCGCAGATGCTCGCGCAGCCGCTCCCCGACGAGCGCCAGCCGGCTCTCCGCCTCCAGCTCGTCACCGGGCTGCCCGAGCGCGCCGTGCAGCTGCCCGACCCGCTGCCGCAGCACGGGATCCCTGAGGTCGGGCCCGTCGACGGCCGGGCCGATCAGCTCGTCCCCGAGGTGGCCGGCGTCGAGGTAGAGCACCCGTTTGCGGAAGCCGTGCGGGGTGGCGGCGGAGCCGTTGTGCGGAACGTGCGGCGGAAGCAGCGAGACGGTGTCGTGCGGGGTCCCGTGCTCATGCCGGTCGAGGTCGTACCGTACGGCCCCGTCGTCGACGATGAGCAGCGTCCAGGCGTCGTGGACGTGCATCGGATAGGCGTACTCGGTGAAGTGGGCGTGGAAGACCTCGACGACACCCGGGATGTGCGGGCGCCAGGCGGAGACTTCCTGCTGGGCGGCTGCGGCCACGCAAAAAACGTACAAGACCCCGGCGTACGGCGGCGGGCAGTCTCATCCCATGAACACCGAGCCGATGCGTTTCGACACCAAGATTGCCGTGCTGCTGCGGGAGGACCTGGAGCCGTGGCAGCGGCTGAACGTGACCGCGTTCCTGGTCAGCGGCCTGGGCAGCCGGGTCCCCGAGGCGATCGGCGACTCGTACGAGGACGCGGACGGCGTCGGGTACCTGCCGATGTTCCGCCAGCCGGTGCTGGTCTTCGAGGGCACGAAGGAAACCCTGAAGGCGGCCCACGGCAGGGCGCTGAGCCGCGCCCTGCCCCGCGCCGTCTTCACCGCCGACCTGTTCGCCACGGGCAACGACCGGGACAACCGCGCCGCCGTCCGGGCCGTGCCGACGGCGGACCTCGACCTGGTCGGCCTGGCGGTGTACGGGCCGCGGAACGGGGTCGACAAGGTGCTGAAGGGGGCGCGGATGCATCCGTGAGTGCGTTCGGCGCAGGGACGCGGATGAGCCATGAACCCGCTCGGCGCCGGTGCCTCTCAGGCCGTGCGCACCTCGGGCTCGGTGCCGGCTTCCACGGGCACCGCCGACGCCGACACGCGCTCCTCCGGAAGCCGCCGCATGAGCAGCCCGTACCCGAGCCCGGCCGCCGTCCCGACGACCGCGCACATCGCCCACAGCCACTCCGCCCCGAACCGGTCGATGACGGCGCCGGACATCAGCGGTGCGACCAGGGCCGCGACGGACCACGACAGGGTGTACATGCCCTGGTAGCGCCCGCGCCCGTGGACGGGCGACAGCCGGATCACGAGCCCGGTCTGCGTCGGGGCGTTGACGATCTCGGCGAGCGTCCAGACGCACACGGTGAGGGTGAAGACGCCGACCGAGCCGGCGAAGGCGGTGAGTCCGAAGCCGTACCCGGCGAGCAGGGATGACAGGACCAGCAGCGTGCGTGGGTCGCGGTGCTCGATGAACCGGGTGACCGGGATCTGCAGGGCCACGATCAGGATGCCGTTGACGGCGATGGCCAGGCCGTAGTCGGCGGGCGAGAACCCGGCGCGGCCCATGGCCACCGGCAGTCCGACCGAGCCCTGCTGGAAGACGAGCGCGACCAGGAAGGACAGCCCGACGACGGCCATGTACCGCCCGTCGCGCAGCACCGTCCCGAGGCTGACGCCGCCCTCCGCCTGCTTGGCCGCGGCCGTCGGCCGGGACTCGGGCAGCTTGAGGAAGACGACGACCGCGCAGGCCAGGGTCATCCCGGCCTCGATGAGGAAGCCCGCGAGATAGCTGAACTCGGCGATGAAACCGGCGGCCATGGAGGAGACGGCGAAGCCGAGGTTGATGGCCCAGTAGTTGAGCGAGAACGCCCGTACCCGGTCCTCCGGCCGCACGATGTCGGCCATCATCGCCTGCACGGCGGGCCGGGAGGCGTTGGAGGCCATGCCGACCAGGAAGGCGACCGCGGCGATGGCGACCGGGTCGTGCATGAACCCGAGCAGCGCGACGGAGCCGGCGGTGGCGCTCTGCGCGATCAGCAGGGTGGGCCGCCTGCCGAGCCGGTCGGCCATCACACCGCCGCCCAGCGAGGAGACGACCCCGCCGAGCCCGTGCAGGGAGGCGACGAGACCGGCGTAGGTGGCCGAGTACCCGCGGTCGAGCGTGAGGTAGAGCGCCATGAAGGTGGCGACGAAGGCGCCCAGCCGGTTGACGAGTGTGCTGGTCCACAGCCACCAGAACTCGCGGGGGAGCCCGGAGACGGTCTCCCGGGCGGCGCGTCTGAGACGGGCGACGGACATGACTGGACCCCCACGGATGTACGGCGGTGTAAGCGGCTCAAGCGGTATGCGCAACTTACAAGCGCGAGGTTGGCCGTGACCACTCAATTAACAGATGCCGTCAACTGTCCGGCTGCTGGGCGGGGCGCCCGGGGGGCCGAATGCGTGGATTACGCTCTGAGGCATGGCCGACGCACCGTACAAGCTGATCCTCCTCCGCCACGGCGAGAGCGAGTGGAACGCGAAGAACCTGTTCACCGGCTGGGTGGACGTCAACCTGAACGAGAAGGGCGAGAAGGAGGCGGTCCGAGGCGGTGAGCTGCTCAAGGACGCCGGCCTGCTCCCCGACGTAGTCCACACCTCGCTGCAGAAGCGCGCGATCCGCACGGCCCAGCTGGCCCTGGAGGCCGCGGACCGCCACTGGATCCCCGTCCACCGCTCGTGGCGCCTGAACGAGCGCCACTACGGCGCCCTGCAGGGCAAGGACAAGGCGGCGACGCTGGCCGAGTTCGGCGAGGACCAGTTCATGCTGTGGCGCCGCTCGTACGACACCCCGCCGCCCCCGCTCTCGGACGACTCCGAGTTCTCCCAGGCGAACGACGCCCGCTACGCGACGATCCCGCCGGAGCTGCGCCCGCGCACGGAGTGCCTCAAGGACGTCGTCGTCCGCATGCTCCCGTACTGGTACGACGGCATCGTCCCCGACCTCCTGACCGGCCGCACGGTCCTGGTCGCCGCCCACGGCAACAGCCTGCGCGCCCTGGTCAAGCACCTGGACGGCATCTCGGACTCCGACATCGCGGGCCTGAACATCCCGACCGGCATCCCCCTCTACTACGAGCTGGACGCCGACTTCAAGCCGACCACCCCCGGCGGCAAGTACCTCGACCCGGAGGCGGCCGCGGCGGCGATCGAGGCGGTCAAGAACCAGGGCAAGAAGAAGTAAGCCCGCACGATCAAGCCCCCTACCTGCGGTTTCTCCGCGAGTAGGGGGCTTGTTGCTGCCTCTGGGCCGTCTCTGGGCCGTCAGGTGCCGGACGGAGCGGCCCGGGCCGTGTCGAAGACGGCGGCCACGGCCTTGCGGGTGCGCTCCTGACTCGACGGCATCAGATGCGCGTACACGCGGAGCGTCAGACCTGGGTCCGAGTGACCGAGGTACTCGGCGAGGGCCTTGATGTTCTCGCCCGCGTCCAGGAGCACCGAGGCGTAGAAGTGGCGCAGGGCGTGCATCCCGTTCTCGCGGGACTCGGCGTACGGCTCGCCCGGCTTCCGCTTGGGAATCACGCCGACGGAGGCGAGAGCCCGCTTCCACGCCTCTTCGTTGAGCGACGTACGCCAGACGTGCCCACCGCGCGGTCCGGTGAAGATCAGCCGCTTGGTCACCGGTGGACCGTCCGCCACCTTCCACGGCAAGGTGACCTCGACCGGCGGGAACCGCTTCATGTGCTCACGAAGCGCATCGGCCACGGGGCCAGGAAGCGGGACGTCCCGAAGCTTGCCGCCCTTCGGCGGGGCGAACACGGCCTTGCTGCGGCTCAACTTCAATTGCTGGACCACGTGGAGCGTGTCCGAGGTGAAGTCGATCGCGTCGACGGCCACGCCAAGGATCTCCCCCTGACGGAGCCCGCAGCCACCGCCCAGGTCGACCATGGCCTGGAAGCGCTCGGGCATGGCGGCCCGGACGGCGAAGACCCGTTCGGGCGTCCAAGGCGCGACGCGCTTGTTGTCGACGGTCGGCGGCCGGACGGACCGGGCGGCACAGGGGTTGCGCGAAAGGTGGCCGTCATCCACTGCGGCGCTGAGCGCCGCGCGCACGTTGGAGTAGATGGTCCGGGCGTACGACCCTCGGACGCCGTTCTCCTGGAGTTGCCGCACCCAGTCGCGGATGTGCGCCGGCTGGAAGGAGCCGAGTGGACGCGAGCCGAGGTAGGGGAAGGCGTGCAGCCGTAACTGCGACTCCATCGAGGCTTGCGTGTTCGGGTCGGCGCCCTGCGTGGCGACCCACCGCTCGGCGTACTGCTGGAAGGTGATCCGGGCCGCGCGCGGGTCGATGTACTGCCCGCGCGCCATGTCCGCTTCGACGTGCGCCAACCACTGATCAGCAAGCCGCTTCTGTCGGTCCGGGAAGCTCTTGGACTTCTCCGTGCCGTCCGGGCCGACGTAGCGAGCCCGGTAGCGGAGACCCGATCCGTAGCGCTCGGTCTTGACCTTGCGTACCTTCCCGTCCGGGCCGGTCTCGGTCCGGTACCACCGGTCCTGAATGTGCCCAGCCATCAGGCGGCAGCTCCTTCACGCAGGGACTCCACCCAGGCTCGAACGTCCGCAGGGTCGTAGCGAAGGTGCCGGCCGACCCGGAAGCCGCGGGGACCGGTGCGCTTGCGACGCCACTGGTACACCGTCTCGACGCTGGGGAGGTCGAACATCACCACGAGGTCGTCAGGAGTCAGGTACCTCGACGGCAGGCCACCGGACTCGGAGGCGGTTTCCGCGACAGCGAGGCGTCGGTTACCCATGGGTGGGCTCTCCTTCGGTTCCGGGTGCGGGTTCGAGGGATGCGGCCAGCCAGGCTTCGGTGTCGGACAGGCCGGTGCCGGCGAAGACCCAGTGCGCGAGGACGTACGTCGTTTCGGTCTCCGGGCCGTTGGCTGCTGCCGCTTGGGCTCGGCGCCATTCGGCGCGGGCGTCGCGGAGGGCGCCGAGGGTGGTGGAGTAGCGGCGGGACTTGGTGGAGAAGTGGCCGCGGAACCCGAGCATGTGAGCCCAGGCGCGCAGGCGGAGGTGTTCGAGGTCCTTGCGTGCGCCGAGGGTCCAGGCCGTTCGGATGAGGCGACGGGCGTGCTCGCTGATGTCGAGCTGGGCGAGTTCGGCGGCGAACTTGAGCGGGCGGTCGAGAGCTCCCGTGGCGGTCTCGGCGCCCTTGGTGGCGTACTTGGCGATATAGGCGGCGACGGCCCGCTCGGTCAGCTCCTGGCCGCCGTCGAAGTCGGCCGAGCGGATGGTGCGGACGTCGAGCTGTCGGCCGAAGGCGAAGGTGTGCGCACAGCCGTCGATGACCGGGCCGTCGACGCGGACCTTGGCGGCGGCGGCCTCGATGGCGTCCGTCAGCAGTTCGGCGGTCGCCCAGGCCGGGGGCGGAGTGTCGCCGCCGCCGGGGCCGTCGAGGCGGATCACGGCGTGGAAGTGGACGGCTCCGCGCTTCTGGTACTCGGCGACCTTGGCGAACGAGACGCGGGCGTGCTGGCGGAAGTGGCGCTGGGACAGGCCCGCGCGCTTGGCGGCCTCTCGACGCAGGTAGATGGAGAAGCGCCGCCAGAGCTGCCCGGCATGAGCGTTCCAGAGGACGGCTGCTTCGTAGTCGTAGGTGTCCGGGTCGAGCGGTGTGCCAAGGATGTCGTCGTCCTGGTCGTGGTGGGTGCCGCAGCGACAGGGGCGGCCGTCCGTGCGGCGGTTGTGGACCGGGCCGAAGCCGGGGGCGGTGAAGGTAGCGAAGACGCGAGGGTGGGCGGCGACGTGTTCCGGAGTGCCCTTGCCACCGCGTAGTCCGGCGGTGATCAGGTGGAAGGTGTCGCGGCGGTAGACCTCGGCGCAGGCCGGACAGCGGGTGGTCCGGCGGTTGTTGCAGCGGACGAGGAGCTGGCCGGCCGGGAGGGCGGTCGAGTCGAGGTGCTGGAGGACGCGGCCGATCTCGCCGGTCGTGCTGTCGACGTCGTACTCGGTGCGGTGGCCGTCGAGGCGGATGGGGTGTGTGCAGCCGCCGAGCCCGGAGAGCTGACGGAGGATACCCGGCAGGGTGCCGTCGGCGGCGAGGTTGCTGAGTTCCGGGAGTGGTGGCGGGGTGGTGCGGGCGAAGATGGCGGTCTCCTTCTGACGGGCACTGTCGGGAGGGATGGGCCACCGGGGCGGCGGATGCTTGGTCGTGTTTCGCCGCCCCGGAGGTAAAGGCGTCTCAGCGCCGGTTGTGCTCGTGGAGCAGCGAGCGCAGGACCACGGCGGCGATGGCTACAGAGATGGCCGTGACGGCGACGGCGGCCAGGAGCGCGGTGAGGACCACGCCGGCGACGACCACGGCCGCGACCGTCTTCTGATCGATGGGGATCGACGGCAGGGTGCGTCGGGCGGGAGCCGGGTCGGTCGGGGCGTGCGCGTGAACCGGCGGCGGGGTCGGGTTGTCCGGGTACTTGGGCGCGAACACGGCGGGCTTCTCCTTGCCTACTCGTCTAGTCATGTGAGCCGTTTACGACACCCACGCCGGACCGCGTGCCGGACTCAATGGCGGGTGCGAGGAAGGTGTGCGAGAGCCAGAAGCCGAACAGGGCGATGAGGACGACGATCCAGGTGCGGACGCCGAGAAACTTGATCGCTCCCCAGGCGAAGAAGCCGAGAACGACGACGAGCGGCAGGCTGACGGTCACGGTGGTCCAGGTCCTTTCAGCGGGCGGGACAGCGATGGGTGCGGGCGGCCAGCTCGGCGGCGGCGCGGCTGTCGTAGTCCGCGGAGAAGCCGCAACGCGGTGCGGTGCAGGCGGCGGTGTGCTTCTCGCGGCCACGGTTGTCGTAGGCGGTGCCGACCTGGACGGGGCCGATGCGGGTGACGTTGCGGAAGCTGCGGTGGGCGGCCATGGATCTCCTCTCAGAGGTGGGCGGCGATGGCTTCGGCCATGGGTACCGGGACGCCGAGGCGGGCGCGCAGGGTCGGGGTGTCGATCGGGGCGCCGGTGCGAGCATGGTGCTCGGCGGCGACCTTGCGGGCGTGGACGACCAGGGCGGACGGCACGGGTACGGGCGGGGGCTGCGGCGGTGCCTCGATGGTGGGGTGGGCAAGCGGTTCGGGCGCGGTTTCGGGCTCGTCCTCCTGGTCCTCGATGACCTCCCCAACGGAGTCCGTCTTTGGTGCGGTGTGCGCGAGGAGGGTGCCGCCGAGGAAAGCGACGGCGGGCCAGCCCGCGACGAGAATGCGTAGCCAGGCCGGGACGTTGCCGAGGTCAAGGAGGCCGGCGGTGGCGACGTTGGCGCCGAGGGATGCGGTGAGTGCGACGACGAACCAGCACCAGGCCGCCGTTTTGGTTGTACCGGAGCGCAGTCGACGCCAGGCGGCGACGAGCAGCAGGTCGACGGAGACGGGATAAGCCCATGCCTTCCAGCCGTCCTGTCCGGCCGCCACGGCGACGTCGTGCAGGTGGGCGAAGGACAGTGCGGCGGCGATGAGCGCCTGGACGAGCACCGCGTCGACGCGGGCCAAGCGGGCGCGCATGATGCGGCTCCTTCCGGAGTCGGGCGGAGGGAATCAGTCGGTGACCGGGCGGGGCAGGAAGACCGGGGCCGCGGTCTCGACCGGGCGCACGGGTACGTCGGGCTGGAAGGGCTTCAGCGCAGGCAGGTCGGGCACCAGGTGGGCCGACTCGCGGCAGGTCTCGGCAGCGTCCCCGAGGGAGAGGTACGGCGTGCGGATGCGGGACCACCCGCCGGAGGTGTCGCCCGCTACGGCGAGGCCGGGCCGTTCGGGAGCGATGGAACAGGCTGCCTGGACGGCTTCCGGTGCGATGTCGCCGAGAGCCATCTTCGCGGAGGCCTCGTCGTTGACGCGGTGGCAGACGCGGCCGGTGAGCTGGGCGCGGAGCATGGTGGCGCCCTTGCCGAGTTCGGCGCCGAAGCGCTGCCCGCAGACCTCCAGGTAGATGCCGGCGGCGCGGCCGAGTTGGGCGAGCCGGATGAGCTGGGTGACCATCTCGTCGCGGCGTTCCTCGTCTTTCTTGGTCGCGACGAGGAAGAGTTCAGCGACCTCGTCCACGAAGAGGACGACGGGCACGGGGCGTTCGTGGTCGGGCAGGCCCCAGATGTCGGAGGTGATCTCCTCGTCCGGAGTGCCAGGGGCGATGCCCTGCCGGGCCTTGATCAGGTCGTACCGGTCCTCCATCTCGTTGACCAGCACGGGCAGCAGTTCGGCCGCCTGCTCCGGGTCGGTGGCCAGTGCGGAGAGCCGGGGTGCGAAGGGGGCCAGTTCGACGCCCCGCTTGCAGTCGATGCCGACCAGGGAGACGGGCTGAGGGGCGAGTCCGGCGACCAGGTGCCGCAGGTACATGGACTTGCCGGACAGGGTGGCGCCGAGGGTGAGTTGATGAGGGATGGCGCGGTAGTCGCGGATGAAGGGTGTGGCGTCCTCCCGCAGTGCGACCGGCACTTTGAGCGGGCCGTGCGCGGCCTTGCGAGGCATGCGCACCCGGCGTAAGACGTCGTAGCCGACGAGCCGCAGGTCGACGACCCCAGGCTTCACGGTGGTGACGTAGACGGCGTGGACACCCCAGGCGTGCCGCAGTCGCTCGGCGGAGGCCGCGAAGTCGGCGGGCTCCTGGCCCGGCGCCAAGCGAAGACGGATCCGCAGTCCGGTCGTGGTGGGTCGGATGATGCCCCGGCGCGGCGGTACGGGCCGCACTTCGCGCTGGGTCGTGGCCTTGACGGCGAGGGCCCGCAGCCGGGAGGGAGCCACGGTCAGGCCGCATGCCTCCATGACGGAGCCGTACGAGCTGAGCAGCCGGACCGTGGACACCGGAAGGCCGACCGTGGTCCAGTACGCCGCCGGGTGCTTGGCCCGGGCGTAGGCGGCCCCGCCGCCGAGTGCGGCGACAGGACCACCCACTTCGAGGAGCGTCGTCAGGTCGGACATCAGGCGGCGGCCCCGGAGACGGCCGGGAAGGCGGCCGGGGTCACGGCGGCGGCCCGGTAGGCGATGCCGTGGCGCTGCTGGCCGTTGAAGACGGACTCCCAGGGCCGGGCGATGAGGCCGGGCAGCGACACCGGCGAGCCGAGGATCAGGCCCTCGGAGACGCCGCCCTCGGGAACGGTGACCTTGATGAGCGAGGACTCACCGTCCTCGATGTACACGACGCCGATGGTCATCAGCGCCTCGCCGCTGGTCGCATCCTTGGCGATCTCGCCGGTCTGCCGGTCACGGACCTTCGGCTCGGGAGCCTCCGTGAGGAGGATCGTCGCGGCGGAGGTCTCAACGCGGATGGTGCGCAAGATACTACCCCTGTCTACTCGTCTATACAAGAGTCGATCTGCGAGCCCGATCTCCGGGGTCACGTGGATCACCTTGCCACACAACTTGCCCACTCGTCTATACGAGTATGCGTGTCGGTGTGTACGAGTTCGGAGAAGCGTCCCCGCGCACTACCGCTACTCCCGGGATCAGGTCGCCGGGAGCTGGTACGACAGGACGTACGCGTCCGCCGCCATGACCGTGTCGCAGACCTCGACGGCACGTCCCTCGGTGTCGAAGGCGGTCCGGATCAGGTGGATGACAGGCACGCCGGCCGCCAGGTGCAGGAGCTTCACCTCTGCGGGCGAAGGCATGCGGGCGCGGATCTCTTCCTCGAAGTGGTCGAGGTGGTGCCCCAGCTCTTCGAGACGGGCGTAGATGCCGCCGGGGCCCGGGTTGGGCTCGGCGATAGGAGTGCCGCGGGCGATGTCGAGCGGGAGGTAGGAGGTCGCGAACTCGACCGGCCGCCCGTCGAGGAGGTACCGGCGCCGACGAGCGAGGACGCGCCGCACCGACCCAAGCCGGGTGGAGATGTCCTGACTGGGCTTCTCCTCCTTGACCTCAAGGCTGTCGACCGTCGGATGACTGCCTGCGGCGTCGGCCTCCACGATGAAGGCGGACTTGCCCTGCTCGCGGTGGCGCCGGGCGAACCGGTCGGAGGCGAGCCGGCGCACCGGGGGACGCGGCCTGACGAAGACACCCTTGCCGTGCTCGGCGTGCACCAGGCCCTCGCCCGTGAGAACGGAGAAAGAGTTCCGGACGGTCATCCGGGAGACGCCGTAGTGCTCGACCAGCTCGGCTTCGGAGGGCAGCTTCTCGCCCTCACGGAATCGCCCACGGTCGATGGCCTCGCGCAGCTGGTCGGCAATCTGCCGGAAGACCGCACGATCGCTCGTGGGGTCGAGATCACCGAGGAGGCCCGAAGGAAGAGGGCTCACGTGAGTACTCCTTTAGGTATCTAGACGAGTGGGCGAGTTCTGTTGCTACGGTGGAGAGCCTAGCCAGCCGAGAGGGCCGAGGAACGTGAGCACTGAACGCCCGCACTCCGTGAGCGTCGCCGGGGTCGTCGTGGACGACCAGGGCCGGGCCCTCCTGATCCAGCGCCGGGACAACGGTCACTGGGAGCCGCCGGGCGGCATCCTCGAACGCGAGGAGACCATCCCGGATGCCCTTCAGCGCGAAGTCCTCGAAGAGACCGGCATCAAGATCGCGCTTCCCGCGACTCTGACCGGCGTCTACAAGAACATGACGGGCCTGATCGTCTCGTTGGTCTTCCGCTGTGAAGCCGCCGACGGTGTGCCCACCACCGGTGACGAGACCCGCGCGCTGCGCTGGGCCACCCGCGAAGAGGTCACCGAGCTTGCCGACGAGGCGTATTCGATCCGCGTCCTGGACGCACTCGACGCGACGACCCCGCCAGCCATCCGCGCCCACGACGGCGTGAAACTCGTCTAGCCCGAACCCGCTGCACATGGCGGCCTACCAGCGTAAAGGAACTTGTATGCACGAGTATACGAGTACAGCTCGGGTCTGGGGGCTGAGTTGCCCAGGATTCCCCGAAGAGGTGAGCCGGGCCCGCCGATGGACCCGTGACATCCTGCGTGGCTCCCCTTTAGCCGACGACGCCGAACTGATCGTGAGCGAGCTGAGCGCGAACGCGATCCTTCACACGGCGAGCGGCCGGGAGCACGGCACCTTCCATCTGGCCGTCGCGGTCTCCGGCCAGGTGGTGGCGGTCTCGGTCACGGATGACGGCGGCACGGGGACGGCCCCGAAGGTCGAGCACCAGGACCAGGACGCCGAGCACGGTCGGGGCCTGGACATGGTGAGCGTCATCGCTCACCGGGTTGTCGTCCACGACAGCGACCAGGGCCACACGGTCACCGCGGAGCTGTACGCGGACGCCCGGCGGGGAGGTCGTCCGTGACGTCACCGCAGCGGGGCTACTGGTGCGAGTGTTGGACCGAGGACCTGACCGAGCAGTGGCCGTCGGCACTGCTGGCATCCTTCGACGCCTACTCCGCGCCGCAGGCGGACCGTTGGGTAGCGGTCGTACTCCGCACGATCTCACCGGCACTGGACGCGGACGCATCGGACGCGGCGTGGGAGTGGCTGTACGAGGGCCGAATCGAGACCCGACGAGCTCTGCTGCGTGCCAAGCCGTGCACGGTGTCTGTCACCCACGCCAGGACCCGGATCACGTGGACGATCCGACCGGTGCTCTTCCTGCCGCTGGCCCACCGACAGGGCACCGAACTACCGGCGTGCGCATACCGTTTCAAGGCCCACGCGACCGACTGAGTTACAACTTTCTCTACTGGTTCAAGGCGGCTCGCTCCGCTCCCCGCGCGCGGCCCGGCCCCCGGCCGGGCCTGCGCTCCTGTCTCCGCCCCGCTCCAGCCCGGCCGGGGGCCGGGCCGCGCGCACAGCAATCAGCCGGCTGACGTAAGAGAAGGGGTACATCGTGGCTGGGGCGGTCGGCTCCACGGCTTTAGGCAGCCACTTTGGCGCGAGCCTCGAAGATCATGGCCCCAACGTCGTGCTTTACCGGGCAGGTCCACAGACTGCCCGACGCGCCGCAAGCTTACGGGGCCATGATCACTCGCGCCAAAGCAGCTCCAGCCCAAAGCCGCTCCACCGACCTTGGTGAGCCTGTGGACCTAAAGAGACGGCCGATCACAAAACTCCGTTGGTACGCTGCACCGGAAGAATGGGAATCACAGAACACATGGGTGCTTGCACATTTCCCTTAATCCACGCAGAGTGCGGCCCCGGCTCGGGATGCACATAGATCCCGCCATCGACAACAGTAAGGCTGAGCGTGCCAGCGCAGCACTTCCCTTCGGCCAGTCCTGCAGCGGATCGGTCGCCCAGGTGATCGCGATCAACAGAAGGCAGCGTTCCACTGTGACAGTGGGGTGAAAGCTGCGTGCACGCAATTCTCACGTCAGGGAAAGAGGAACCGAATTCCGCCACAACCTCCGGTATAGGGTTACGGAAACGATCGCGCCCCATCGAAAACACTACCATCTCAGGCCGTGTTGCCTGCGCGAGATCCTGCACGAAGCGAGCATGGGAGGCCCCGCCGTTCCCCCCACCATGGTGCGGATAGACCAATGTATGAGCGGTGGTGTCTGCTTGCCTAGACAACATGCGACGAAACCCCGCAGCATCTATATCTCCAGGAAGGAGGACCATCGACTCGCCCTCGATACTCACCTTTAGGACCACTGACAGTCCGTTGGTCGTAAGACGTGGCCTCGCCTTCCTGGCACTGCCTGGCCCATGCCCAATCTCATAGGGCGTTGGATGGAGAACTGAAATACCGACCCGCCCAAAGCTCAAGCTGTCGCGTTGCGCGGTGCAGATGGCAATGTTGGCCCGCAGCCGACCGCACGCATCTAGGTAATCAATGAGTGCCAGCAACTCGTCCCAGAGATCTGAGTCTTTCGCACTGTCCGAATTAGCCCACACTTGCCCGATAGTGAAATCCTGGTGAGGGAGAAGCTGCAACGCTCCCTGAATGTGATCCTCATCAGAATGCGACAACACCACATGCTCAATGTGCTTAATATCCATGCGCTGAAGTTCCGACAACAGCAATGTTCCCGAACGAGCATCGACTACCGCGCACTTGTTGCCGTCGCGAAGGATCGCACAGTTGCCGTGACCGACGTCCAGTATGACGACTTCCGCTATGTCATTAGACACTGCGCCAGCGGTGGCTAACCGGGTTTGAACCTCAGTCATGCTGCTTCCTGCTTCTTACGTCGATCAGGGTCGGGCGCCGGCGCGACCCTCAAATTGTGGAAGAACAGTTCGTTACTGTGCTCGGCGTAATAGTTGACCTCGCCGAGAAAGATACGCCCGATTAGCCCGTCGCCAATCTCTCGGTGACTTTCGGGGAGTAGAGAAACAGGCATCGGAACCCTTACCTTAGGGCGCCAAGCGGTGACGGTCACCTCGACCAGTCTCCCGTCGAGCCTCCACGCTGATTCCTGCTGCGGAACTCCAACTACCCGGACAGGAGTGAGAAATCCTTGCCTACTCAACTCCCGTTCTCCATGGGCCTCAGACTCAGCGACATCAAGTGCCTCACGGAGAGCTTTTAGTGCACCTGGCGCCTTTTTCACAACTCGGGGAATACCGTACCGCCAAGCCCTAATTGAGTCGGCCTCATCCTCATCAACGTGCGCACTGTACAATACGGCAGGGAGGCCGCGCTCATTGGCTCGGTAAACCAGCTCGGCTCCAGTGAAGGGAACCTGCGCCCGCGTCCTGAAGCGGTGATCAGAAATAATTGCACCGCAATTTTCAGATTGCACCTCTTCGAGAATATCACTAACTGGCCGATTCTCCCTGACCAGCAGCCTGTAAGGTTCCCGGCGCAGAGCCTTTACTTGATTGCAGCCGCGGGACAAAGCTGCCTCGTCATCATCGAGCACGGCGACTCTCATGCGTCAGCCCTTTCAACGCGCTGCATGTAACGAGGAAGGCTAAGAGTGAACTGCGCTCCGCCAAGCTCACCGTGCGAGATCGCAGCCACGTGCCCATCAGCAAGGACACGCTTCTTACCGTGAAGGTCAGCCACAATATCCTTGACAATGGTGAGTCCTAGACCGGTTCCGTCCTCGTCGCTGCCCTCACCAGGTTCCCAGATCTTATCGATCTCAATTCCGGAAATTCCGGGTCCAGAATCCGCTACATCTATAGTGACGACTTCACCGGCCACTGCCGTTTGGATGCGTACGACACGGCCCCTTGGAAGGTCGCCAGTTCCCCCGAAGGCCCGTGCGGCGTTGATTACTAGATTGGCGTAGAGGGATTCAATATCTGCTACCGTGCTCCGCACAGTAGCCGGCTCCGAGCAGAGATTGACGTGTAGATCGATCTGCCAATCTTTAAGGTAGCCGCCGAACATGTCAGTGAAATCCAAGCAGACTTCGTTGACATCTACAGTGACAAGCTTCCGTTTCCCCCTGCGCAGCATACGGAGAGGCAACTTGGCGAAGGAATGGATCGAAGCCGCGCTCCGCTGGGCTCGATCTAGGGGTTCCTCCATGTTCTCCGAGAATGCCGTTTCGTCCAGAAGAAGCTGCGCATAATGCTCTAGAAGCTCAAGATCCGCCCCTAGCCCCCCAGCGGTATTAAGCGATTCGTGCGCGAAGACGGCGGTACTGATCCCGACAGTCGCTAGCGCGCGATAGAGCAAACGATCGCGCTCTAGGGCGGCAATGAGGCGATCATTTGTCTCGAAGGCTTTGCGCAAGGGTGCTGCCACCGAGGCTGGAAGACTTCTGATTACCTTTTCAGCTTCGCTGCGGTCATGCTTCCGCTCTTTGCGGACGACAGCCGCGTCACCAGTGCGGTCGTTATCCCATTTGGTCTTTCGGACTCGCGCAGACCAATCTACGGCTCGCTGTGCGAAGTCACGCAGATCGGAGAATGCGAGATTCTCCTGGAACCCCATGCGGTCAGTCTTAGGTACCAGTTTATTGCCCGGGTCCTCAACCGTTACGCGCCCAACGCTATTGTTTGTAGACGGACGTTGTTGAGGATCACGGCTCCTGCCAAGGTTTAGGTCAAGCCAGTCATGACCCGGATCTCCGTACGGATGCGTGCGAAGCCCCCGGTGAAATAGGTGAACTCCGCCAACGACATCTAGCCACTGAGCTACCTCAGGCAGCTTTCGGTTTGAGTTCCTACGCTTGAAGGACTCGACGTCACGGAGGAACATCCACAGCTCGAACTTTGCTGCCGGCGCCGAGAAGGCCACAGGCGGCGTCGCCTTACCGCCGCGGGGAGCGGCAACATCGAAGTGACTGCCTGACGCAATCTCTTCTCCCCGCCAATCAACAAGAGTAGCGCTGGCCTTACCTTCTTCGTCGAGCACAGCAGTCAACTTGAACTCATGCTCATCGAAATAGCCTTGGCTTACGGCTCGTGCTAAAGCCTCATATTCTGGGGCGTCCATCGTTACGGAGAATCCCGGATCAGGCTCCTTCTCCAGCTCCCAGCGAGTCGCGGCCGAACGCTTGTTTGACTGCGCGGAGC
Source organism: Streptomyces sp. NPDC044061 (assembly GCF_056434305.1). NCBI lineage: Bacteria > Bacillati > Actinomycetota > Actinomycetes > Kitasatosporales > Streptomycetaceae > Streptomyces > Streptomyces sp. NPDC044061. The sequence continues at coordinate 60,291 of NZ_JBWKFL010000028.1, forward strand.
CGTGTGTCGAAAAGACCCCCGACAAGAGGAGCAACGAGCGCGCCAGCCTGCGAACGCCATCACTTTCGAAGCTTTCACGCAGGCGTTTGATGATGACTGTTGTTCCGGGAATCTCAGAGGTCTCGAAGGTCTTGACCTCTAGTTTTACCTCATCAACGGAATCGACGTTGTCATAGGCCGACCAATCTATGGTGAGGCGGTGAGCAAGGCCCGGGGTTGCGCTAGGCCTTGTTATGACTTCGATCTCACGCCCCAAGCGCAGCGATGCGAGTCGGCCAAGCCCCTTCTCGCCAACCTTCCGCCTGCTGTAGTGCTGGGTCGTATGACTCTCCGCCTTAGACGAGCGGCCGATGTGGAGGAAACCTCCCGCAATCTCTTCCGGTGTCATCCCGTGGCCATCGTCGCTGACGACCAGTGTCCCACCGCCCCGCTTCGCGTTGTTCAGCGTGACTTGACACCAAGTGGCGTCGGCGTCATAGGAGTTGCGGACCAGCTCCATCACACCAAGATCGGGGTGAGGGATGAGTTCCTCCCCCAGACGTGCCAAGATCTCAGGAGCGAAACGCAAGTGAACGCTCATCAGATGTGGCCCCCAGTCCGCAGTTCACAGGCGAGCGCTTCAAGAGAAGGCTAGCTGCAGCGTAGCCAGACTCAGATCAGATCCGCCATAGCCCAGGTCGGCAGGGAGGACGCAGTGACTACCGAGAGCTACATGGGGTACAGCGATCGCCTGCTCAGCCTCGCTGAGGCCCTGGAGGCCCGCCCCTGGCAGGAGAGCCGCGGTGACGTCCAGTCAGCCCTCAACGGGCAGGCTGCGGAGCAACTGCGAGCGTTGGTGCCACGCGCCGTGAGACGCGCTGAGGGGGCCTTCTTCACGGGCAGCCAGGTGCGAGCGAGATTTGAGCGGTTGCTGGAGGACTCCCCATCCTTCTGGGATCCGGCCTGCGGGGCTGGGGACCTGTTGCTAGCTGCAGCCGGCAGGCTGCCGCTAGCGAGCGGCATGACAGACACCCTTCGCCATTGGGGGAGAGCTCTCCATGGAGGAGACCTCCAGCCATCATTCGTGCACACAACCAAGGTGCGCCTTTTTCTACTCGCCGCAGCCCGACACAAGGAGCGCGGCGACAGCATTGACATCGACGTACAGGCAGGCACTAATCTACTGAAGGGTATAAAGGTAGCGAACGCTTACGTGCAGCTTGAGAGGCGCAAAAGTTATGGCGGAGCAATTCTACTTAATCCTCCGTTTGGTTCGGTACAAGCGCCACCTGACTGCAGTTGGAGTAGTGGCTCCGTTTCTCAAGCTGCGCTAATGACGTTGACGGCAGCGTCAAAGCTGGCCATTGGCCAGCAATTTGTTGCCATCCTCCCCGATGTGCTACGCAGCGGGTCTCGGTACGCACGCTGGCGATCGTCTCTAGAAGCCATACTTAACTTGGATCATGTTGATCTATATGGCCAATTCGACGACCACACTGACATTGACGTTTTTCTTCTGTCTGGACGCCGACGCCGACGCTCCGCTGCAGTTAGCTCAACTAGCAATCTCTGGTGGCCGTACCGAGACTGCTCCGTCACGACGGTCGGCGACAATTTCAACGTCGGCGTCGGGACTGTGGTGGATAACCGCGATCCTCATTCGGGCCCGAGCGTGCCATTTCTGGTTGCCCGTGATCTTGGAGATGCTGTGGAAATTGGAGAGCCGGATCGATTGCGCAGGTTCTCAGGACGTTTGTTTATGCCACCATTTGTTGCAGTACGCAGAACTTCCCGCCCTGGTCTTAGATCAGGGGGCAGCCCACGGGCAGCGGGGACCTTGGTAACCGGCAATCGAGAGATAGCTGTAGACAATCACGTCATTACTGTCGAGCCGCGCAGTGGAAGTGTTCAAGAGTGCTCTCAACTAATCGACGTATTGAACTCAGCGGACACGTCTGTATGGCTAGATAGCCGTATACGGTGCAGACATCTCACCGTTGGAGTGATCCGGTCGATTCCATGGCCACAGAGCTGAGGCGTACCCGGATAGCCGGTCCGCCTAGACGCATACGGTCCGTTGCAGGCTCGACGCCCACTGGTCGCAAGGGCATGGGGCTTGCGGTGGGCCAGGTACTTGGCCTGAGCTCGTGCACGCAGGTCGCGGGCTCGGTGCCCACGGCGCGGCGCCTAGACCAGTCAGCGCAGCCCCATGCCGACCCGCTGGCACTGTCAGTTGGCACTGCGGGCCGTCTACCTGCGGATTCGCTAGTACTGTGTTCAAGGGTCCACAATTCCGCCATGTCAGATACCTTTTGGGTGGCACTGGGCTCGACTGGTGGCACCTTGGGCTTCTTTGCGATCGCGTGGCAGGCGTTCCTCATCCGAGCAGACGGCAGGGTCAACCGACTCATAGCCGCCGACACGGTACGAGCCCGACTGGACTCGCAGGCCCCAGCCGTGAAAGTCAAACTTTCCCCGCCGCCTTGGCCTCCGCTCGCCGTGCCCACTACTGGCGGCATGCCGTGTAACGCTTGGCCCCAGGGACACACCTGGCACTTTCCGGCGCAACAGGATGGGGCTAATCGACTCGTCCTTCAGCAACGCCTTATAGTCGAGAATGCAAGTGATCGTCGCGTCCAGGTGCGTTTCGACGGAGACCTGATCACTCCTGACTCGGAGAATAGGACGCATCCGGCCGGCATAATAATCCTCGAGCCGGAATCAGCTGCTAGCGAGGTCTACCTGCAAAAGGATTTTTCGATCAAGCAGCTATCAGAGAACCACACAGCCCGGGCATTTGGCCGAGAGCTTCCGCATCGTGTATCCGGGAAAATTACCGTCGATGACGACCGCGACAATGGCAGCACCGATGTTTGGGAATTGAATCTTACTGGCTGTCCCGTTGAGCCGGTTCCCGATCACGACGGCCTTTGGCAGGTGACGCCGTATCACCTGACGGCTGGTGACGGCCTACGGTCACTGGATTACGAGCTGCTAGCTCCCCGCCGACGCGTGCACTGGATTTCTCGGGCTAAGGGTATTGAACTTCCCGCCCCGGAGGCCGAGGGCCTCCTGAAGCCCTAGCTGGATCGCAGGGAGCAGTCAAAGCAGCTGGCAAGCATGGAGTCACAACGCCCGGCTCAGCTTGCCCGGGGACCGTGGTCGACGCCCAAGTGCAGAGCTTCATGCCGCGACAGACTAGGCCGAGTAGGCGGTGGCTTACTGGCCCTTATTCGCCATGCTCAGGGCAACTGCTGCGCCCACAGCAGCGATCACGACTGCAGCGATCAGATAGGGAGGTGCAGCGTCCCGACACCCAGGCCACCTGTGGAATGCCGCTGAGACCGCTGATCCACACGGATGCGTCACACCTCGGCTGTCGAAGCTGACTGGCAATAGCGCAACGATGGCAGCAGCAGCACTGGCCACGACGGCTACGAGTTTGGCGCGAGTACGAGGTGGCACTTGCGTCCTCTCAAGGTGGGCAACGCTGCTGCTGGCTCTGAGCAGTCGGTGACAAGCCTACGGACCTTCCAGGGTGCTCAGCCACCGCTGTGACAGAGCAAGTATTCGCACCGCTGCCGGTCGACTTGCTTCGACTCGGGAGGTCCCGTGGACGCTGTTGTCCTCACGTACCCTGACCGGCTGTGATGGGCACGAGAAGTCTTGGAGCGCCCGAGCCCGGTGCCGGTCGCAGCCGGTGTCTACGGGTGGCACTTCGCGGACTCGCCCTACCGCGGCTTGGCCGCCGCATCGAGAGTGGCGTGCCGTGGCTCCTGGAGTCGGACCTCATCCCGCAACTCGACGTGCCGCTGAATGCCGCTGAATCCTGAGCCTCTCGACCCGTCGACGACGTCCGGCTGATCTTCTGGGCTTGATTCGGGCCGAAGTCTTGCTCTACGTTTCGCGAATGGCGATTCTGCAGGCGCTGACGAACCAGGGACGCGTAGTGGGCGGCCACTTGGCGAGCGGCAGCGTTCTCTCAGGCCACGGCGGGCTCACCATCCAGCACCCACGCAAACCATTCAAGCGGCCCAAGCTCAACGCCGAGACCGTGCTCGAGTGGGAGGAACTCTCGACCAGGGAAGGTGTCGCCGGCGTCATGGGCCAGGCTGCCGCGAAGGCTGCTCTGCCTGGGAGGATCGGTAAGGCTGTCGGTGCCGGCCTCGGGGCTGCCATGAAATCCGGGCACACCGTCCGCGTGAACTGGGCTGACGGCAATCAGTCCATCATTGAGTTGCCGGAGAAGCTGTTCATGATCTTCTCCGTATTGCTCGAGGGCCAGCAGGTCGTAACTGATACCTCCGCGCAGGCCGAGTCTTCGGATCCCCTCCCAGCGCAGCCTGGCGTGAGCGAGAAGATCTTGGACCTCGCTTCTTCGGTGATCCAGCGCGGCAAGCATGGGGCACCGGCCGAGGCCGCAGCTCAGCCGGATGTTGTCGAGCAGATCGCGAAGCTCGCGTCGCTCCACGATGCTGGCATCCTCACGGACGAGGAGTTCGCGGAGAAGAAGGCTGAGCTGCTCAAGCGTCTCTGACACTTGAGGCGGCCAGTCGGCGCCCGGGCCCGGGTCGACGCGCGTGATCCAAATCTCTTGGCGTGGTACTGACGCCGGTTCTCGCGCAGGTGGTTCGACTCTACTCCGCAAGATCAACCGACCGGATCTGCCGCAAGGTAAGCGTCAGGCTCGGCCACGCCCTGGGATGACTCACGGGTCGGCAGCTCGCGCCACACCTCGCCCGGGTAAGGGGTCCGCCATCAGATCATTCAACGAGGCGCGTGGCGTCGGGCTCGCATGCCAGATCCCACCGGCGGCTCTTGCCCTCGACGGCTCCGTCGCGGGCCTCCACGGACCAGCGGGCGGTCTCGTCGTCCTCGCGTAGAGCAGCACGTCGCGCCGAGCGAGCCACCCCCACACTCGCCCGCCTCGCACCGCCCCTCTGGATGAGCGTCAAGTCGTCAACTCAGCGGGTAAACCGCTGGTTGCGTGCGTCCGCCAGGGCGCGGTCGGATCAGAAGGTGCCGCGCGGCGGATGGCCTGGCGTCCTGGGCCGTCTCTGGGCCGTGCGAGGTTGCTCAACAGTGGCCAACGACGACCAATGACACCTACGCAGGCGCAGCGAGGCACCGCTCGGACCAGCGAAAACGCAGGTCGCCAAATTCTTGGGCAAGACCCAGGGCAAGAAGAAGTAGGTATTGCGATCATGCCCCCGACCTGCGCATACGGCGCGGATCGGGGGCATTTTCATGATCCGGAACTTCTCTGGCACCTCAGCCCGTGTGATCTTGGGGCCTGAGCGCCGAGAGCCTCTACCGGCGGACCGCCGAGATCAGTCCGCCGGGCCGCTCCTCGCGCTGCGGCGGGGTGCTGATCGGGCGGCCGTAGGCGGCAGCGCGCTCGCGCAGGGTGTGGCTGCCGGCCTCCCAGCCGTGCCCGGCCAGCCAGCGCACCGGGTCGTCGGGCATCTCCGAGACCCACATGGACGCCGCCGATCCCGGCACGGCGTCCGCGCCGAAGCGCTCGATCACGCCGCGCGAGCCCAACGTCAGCCCCATCCGACTGCCTGCCGCCGACTGCGCGCTGATTCGGGCCAGCAGCTGCTCCACCGCGTCCTCGGGCAGATAGATCAGCAGTCCTTCGGCGATCCACACGGTCGGCACCGCCGGGTCGTGCCCTGCGGCGACCAGCGCGCCTGGCCAGTCCGCACGCAGATCCACCGGGACGGTGATCCGCTCGCAGCGCGCGACGGCCCGCTCCTGGCGCAGCACCGAAGCCTTGAAGTCCAGTGGCGCGGCGGTGTCGACCTCGAACAGCCGGGTGCCCTCGGGCCAGTCCATCCGGAAGGCCCGGCTGTCCATGCCGGCACCGAGCAGCACGACCTGCCGGACCCCGGACGCGGAGGCCTGCCGCAACAGGTCGTCGAGGAACTTCGTCCTGATGACGATGGAGAACGACACGGCCAGTCGGCGGCGGCGCGCGGCCTCGTCATCGGGCAGCGGCGGCGAGGAGGGCCATAGGCCGCCGGCGGTGGCGAAGGCCTGTGCCAGTGGGTCGCGGAACAGCGCGTCCGCCCGCTCGGTCTCCAGCGCCCGCACCCTGGCCACTCCCACCGCCGTGGCCCATACTCCCGACGGCTGCACCCGCTCCTGCTCATCAGTCACCGCGCCAGCCTAGATGACCGATTCCAAGGGGGGCCTGATGAGTTGAGCCAGGTTCATGCGCGGCCGGCCGGTCATGCGCGCACTGACCGCCTACGACCACCGAACCCCTGGGAATCGATCATCTCGGTTCCGGCCGTTGCCTCAGCTCTGCCCGTCCTCCCGCATCACGGAGGGCCGCGACCGCGATCTCGGCGGTCTCTTCCGGTATGCCGTCGAGAATCACGACAGGGGTTTGATCCACCAGGGCCTTGCTGCGCCAGAGGCTCAGTCCGGTCAGCCGACGTACGACCTTGGCCACGTCGAGTGGACAGGCACCGGGGTGCACGAGCACCACGTCGTTGGGTACGTCGTCGCAGACCAACGTGAAGTACTCGACGGCCATGCCTGTTCCCCTCCCGTTTCTGATCAGGAGCGTAAGTGCCTGTGCTCCAGGGGAGGGACGCGAAGGACCGTGTTGGTTGAGTGGTGAGGGGGGTGGGGTCTGTGGCCTGCGACATGGTCCCGAGGTGGCTCCCGGGGACCTTTGTGCCCACCCCCCTTGACCGCGGACCTCGAAGGTTCTCTGACCGGTCTCACTCCACCGGGAAAGCCGGCAAGGGCCACTGACAACGGCCTGCCGGCAGGAGTGCGGTACAGCCCCGCTGGTCCGCGGGGCCTCACTTGCAGGTGCCGCTGCCCGAGTCGTCGTACTGCAGCGCCGTGGAGTCGAAGCCGGGGCCCGGCAGGACGGGCTTGTAGTTCCAGCTGTAGCTGTGGGACTTGAGGGTGAGCTTCAGGCCGCCGAAGGCGCTGGCCTGGGCGGTGACCACGTTGGGGTTGGCGTAGTTGCCCGGCGTGCCGGCGAGGGTGTCGATGGCCTCGCCGCCGGAGCCGACGACGAACTCCGGGATGCCGTGGGCCGGGTCGTACTGGCCGGCCGGGTTCATCGGGCGCAGCCGGGCGTACGCGTGCTCGTGGCCGTTGAGGACGAGCGTGGCGCGGTGCTGGTAGAGGAGCTTCCACCACGCGTCGGCCGCTGCACCCTCGGTGCCGCCGGCGCCCGGCGCGGACGCGGGCACTGTGGCGGTCGAGGCCGTCGTGGCGCTGAAGGTCGGCTGGTGCCAGTACGCGATCGTGCACTGACGCGTGTTGGCGGCCAGGTCCCGCGAGAGCCACTGGGTCTCCTGGCCGAGGAGGCCGTCGTCCTTCGTGGAGCAGTCGTGGTGGAACGCGTCGGAGTCGCACTCGGCGTTGAGCGAGATGATGTGCCAGTTGCCGAGGTTGTAGGAGTACCACCCCTGCCTGTCGGCGGTGTCGTCGCCGGCCTGGCCCTGGGTGTTCGGCGTGCCGGCCTGGTCGTGGCCGTTGAAGTAGCCGAAGTAGCCGGCACCGTTCTGCCCGGCCTCGTTGTCGCCCTTCTTGGTGTACGGGTAGTACTCGTGGTTGCCCGGCGCCGGACGCTCGAGCATCTTCAGGCCGCCCCAAGCCTGCTCGAAGGACCGCTCGAAGTCGGTCAGCTTGCCGACCTGGTACTGCTCGTCGCCCAGCAGTGCCACAGCATCGGGGTGCATGTCCGTGGCCTGCTTCGCGGTGGCGAACTCGGCGCTCATGCCGCCCAGAGTCGGGCTGCCGCACTTGAGCGACGTCGGGGTGGCGGCGTTCTCGTCGTCGTCGGGCTCGCAGGCGATGTCGCCGACAGCCGCAAGGGTGTACGACGCCGCGCTGTGGTGGGCGTAGGGCCAGTCGTTTTCGCTCTGGTTGACGGCGGCGACGGCGGTGCCGGTGACCGCGAGGACGGCCAGGCCGACAGCTGCGGAGGAGACCTTGGTGGCGCGTCTCATGTGCGTGTCCTTCCAACAAGTGCAGAAGCGATCAGCGCGCACGTTAAGCAGTCGATCCGGCAGTCGCTACAAACGCGTTCCAACGGCTCGGTGAACTCCGCCCGCGGCTGGGCGAGTACGTCGGCAGCCCGCTGGAGCCCCGGCCCCAAGTGCGCCGGAACACGCAGAAGTTGCCGATCCGTTTCCCAAGGCGTCCGCGAGGTGGGGGGCGCGCCGGGCGGGGGGCGGGGACCACCAGGGGGGAGTCGGCAACGTGGAAAGGGAAGATGGTTGGGTGGGGGTAGGGGTTTTGTGTTTTTGTCTTTGC
>NZ_JBWKFL010000028.1:68568-115548 GCF_056434305.1 Streptomyces sp. NPDC044061
GCGGGACCCCTGTCCCAACATCCCCCGAACCCCCCAGACCTCCCCCCCCCCTCCCCAAATCTCCCAGGGAGTGGGCCCCTTCCTCGGTCTCGCCACGCCCCCCACCGGTCGGACTCAGCCAGTGCAGCCGGGAACGCTGTTCGGCGGGGCGCAGTTGTTCGGCTTGTTGCGCTTGACCACGGTGTTGTTCAGCGTGACCGTGCCGGAGGCTTTGAAGATGCCGCCTCCGTCGCCGGCTTTGTTGCCGGTGACGGTGCTGTCGTTCAGGACCGTGGACCCGGTGCCCGTAGCTCCGGCGGCATGGAAGATGCCTCCGCCCTGGGAGGTGCCGCCGTCCGTGGTCTTGACGGTGTTGTCGCTGACGTCCGAATGATGAGTCGTCACCGTGCCCCCCAAGGGGTTGTCGATGCCCCCGCCCTGGGCGGTCCCGCCGTTCGCCGCCTTGACGGTGTTGCCGCGCACGGTGCTGCTTTTCAGGGTGATGTCGCCGAAGGCGCCGTTCCTGATCCCGCCGCCCCGCGCGGTGCCGCCGGCAGCGGTGACGGTGTTGCCGGTGATGTGGCTGTTGATCATCTCCATGGGGGCGTTGTTCGCGACGGCGCCGCCCGTGGCGGTGCCGCCCGGCGCGTTGGTGGTGTTGCGACGGATGACGGTGTCGGTCACCGTCATGCCGTCCGGGGAGCCGTTGGACAAGGCGCCACGCGCGGTGCCGCCCGGGGCGTCGGCACGGTTGCCGCTGATGGTGCTGTGGTCGATCGTCGCCTTCGCGAAAACGGCGTAGCCGGCGCCGAACGCGAAGCTGCCGGCGTTCTCGGCGACGCGCACGATGTTGCCGGTCACCCGGCTGCGGTGGAGTGTGAGAGGGCCGTCGTTGGCGAGCCCGCCGCCGTCGGCGGTGCTCGCGGTGGTTCCGGTGTAGATGGCCGTGTTGTGGCTTACGTCGGTGTCGTTCACGGTCGCGGTGCCATCGCTGTCGATGCCGCCGCCTTCCACCGCGATGCCGTCCGTGGCGGTGTCGGCAGCGTTGTGGACCACCTTGCTGTGGTTCACCGTCAGGGTTCCCTGGTTGTTGATGCCGCCCCCGCAGACCGCCCCTCCGGGGAAGAAGGGACAGTCCGTCGCCCGGCCGCCGCTGACGGTGGTCCTGTTGAGCGTGAGGGTGCCTTCCTCGGCCACCAGGAGGATGCGGAAGTCCGGGGCGGTCTTGGCGCGTGTGATCGTCGCGTCGTTGCCGTCGATGGTGATGTTGCTGGTGATGGCGGGCAGGCCGTTGGCAGGACTGGCCGCGTCCGGGGAGGTCAGTCTGTAGGTGCATGTGCGGGCGAGCCGGAGGGTGTCGGCGCCCGGTGTGCTGTTGGCCGTGTTGATCGCCCCGACCAGTTTCCGGACCGAGCACCCCACGTCCACGGTGGCGGCGTGGGCGAACGGGGCCGGGAGTCCCGTCACGGCGCAGGCCGTCAGGCCGGCCGCGGCCAGGAGCCGGCCCGGACGCGATCGCCGGACACCGCGGTCCGGCCTCTGCGCTCGGAAGCACTGCCACGACATCAGAGTTTCCTCCTTCTGCGCCAGGAGGCACCCCACCGGGCGCGCTTCGACCGGCGGCCCGGCCCGTCCTGGCACAGGTGGTCGACAGGGGATGCCGGAATCAGCCGATCACGTTCGCCTGCCGCCAACGCCCCGGCCCCGCGCACCTGTCACCCGCAGGCCCGGCACTTTCCCCGAGTCAGGCCAACGCCGACCCTCCGGAGTCGGCTGGGTGGCCGCAAAGGCGGCCGGCGGGACGGCTTCGTGTGGAACGGCATCGGCGACATGTTCCCCCCGCGCCCCCGAGGGCCAGGACGAACCGACTGCCTGGAGGGCGGGAAGCTCTCGTCTTGCTCAGGGAAGGCGCGGAAACCGTTCGTCCGGCTCCCGGTGTTGGCATGATCCGGCGTGTCCGTCGTCGGGAGGGGGAGTCGTGGCCCGTTGGGGTTTCGCCGGGGTGAATGTCGCGTGCGTGGCGTCGCTCGTTCCGCTCGTCGGGTGTGTGCCGGGGCAGGGCGGCGCAGGGGAGCCATCGCGGTCCGCCAAGGCGGGCGTGGTGGAGGGCGACCGCCCGGAGCGCGGTCGGCCGGTCGGCCTTCGGAGTGCTCCGGAGCTGGACGACGGTGAGGTGTTGGCCGGGCGGCGGGCAGTGACCCGGGGGAGCGCGAGCTTCGCCTTTCGCGGGGGCAGGAAGGGGGACGCGCTGATCGTCGCCGTGAGCTGTCAGGGCGCGGGTGAGATCCGGGTCGCGGTGCGGCCCGTGCACGTCTCCTTCCCGCTCGAGTGTCGGTCCGACCGGGTCGGCACCGCCTACGACCAGGTGGACGTCGGTGGCGCGGAGCGCGGTGGTGTCGTCTCCGTCGAGGCTCCCTCCTCCGTGCGCTGGTCGATGACGATCGGCCGCGGTGCTCCCGTGCGGGAGGAGCCACCCACCGCGGCGGCCGCCTCTCTCTGAACGCCGGCGATCAGCCCCCCGCCTCCACCCGCTCCGCCAGTTCCGCGATCGTCGGGTGGTCGAAGATGACGGTGAGGGGCGGGTGCGGATCCGGGGCGCCATGCGGCTGGCCTGGAGGGACTGGCCGTCGAGAGCGAAGAGGTCGTCGTCGCGGGCGACTTGGGGGAGACCCGGGATCTCGGTCCGGATGGCCTCCAGGGCCTGCTCGGTCCCGGTGCGCGGGGAGTGCGTGCCCTGCCGCGGGTCCGGTGCACCGGCCGGCGGGGCGGCGGGCTCGGACAGCTCGGCGAGGGCGGCCAGGGCGCGCCGGTCCACCCTGCCGTTCGGGGTCAGGGCGGAGCGAGTCGACGGCCACCGGCCGGTCGGGGATCAGGTAGTCCGGAAGGCGGCGGCGCAGACGGTCGCGGACGGCACTGAGCGGCCCGGCGTCGTCCTCGCCGGCCGCCGCCGTCCCCGGCTCCAGCACCGCCCCCGCGCCCAGCACCACGCAGGCCACGAGCACGGCCTCGTCCGCACGTTTCTCCGCGCAGGATCACCGCCGCGTCCTTCACGTGCGGATCCTGGCGCAGCGCGTCCTCGATCTCGGCGGGCTCCACCCCGAAGCCCCGCTTCCGTACGCGGTGGGCGAGCAGAACGACGACATCGTCTATTTCCCGATGGTGGAACCCGCCTCCCAGAGACTGGCCGGAGAAGCGCTGCTGTGGGGAATCGACTCCTGCAACCGGCGCTGCCACCTGGTCCTTTCCCTGCTGCCCTCGTTCCGTGGAATGGGCCTCGGCACGGATATCGTGCGGGCCCCGTGCACCTACGGATTCGCGGTGCGCGGGCTGCACCGGCTGCAGATCGAAACCGCCGCGGACAACTCGGCGATGATACGCGTGGCCGAAAGGGCCGGATTCACCATGGAAGGCACACTGCGGAAGTCCGCCTGGGGGTACGGCGCCTTCTCCGACGAGGTCGTCCTCGGAGTGCTGGACCACGAGTGGCACGCAAGGGGCGGGGCGGCGCACCAGCCGGATGCCGAGGTTCGGTCATGACCCTCCGCAACCTGGGAACCCGGCTTCCGGACGAGCCCGTACGGGGGTTGCACAGATGGATACTGAGAGATCATGTGCGCTGACCGTATGCCACGACGGGGGTGATGACCATGCTGCCCGAGGAGCCCGTGGAGCCCCAGCAGTGGGCCGGCGGTCGTGTGCCGCCGGAGGCACGGGGGCGCTTGCGGGTCAGTGAGGCGCTGGCCGCCGCCACCCGGGGGGCCGGGGATCCGCAGCGGATCCCGGACGCGCTGTGCGCCGCGTGCGTACGGCTGCTGCCGGTCTCCGGTGCGTCCGTGTCGATCTCCGGCGGTCCCGGGGTGCAGATGACCTGGTGCGCCAGCGACCGTGTCGCCGCACGCCTCGCCGAGTTGCAGTACACCGTGGGGGACGGGCCCTGTCACACCGCCCTGTCCCAGGGCGCCCCGGTCCTCGCGGCCGACCTCACCGCGGGGCGCGACGTCCGGCGCTGGCCGATCTTCGCGCACGAGGCGGTCGGACTCGGCGTGTCCGCGGTGTTCTCGCTGCCGCTCGGCGTCAGCGGTGCCGCCGTCGGCACCCTCGACCTGTACTGCGACGAGGTCGGCGGACTGTCCGAGCCGGATCTGCGGACCGCCCTGTGGGTGCGGGACGCGGTCACGTACGCCCTGATGAGCCTCCAGCCGTCGTACGCCGGCGCCGAGGAGGCGGTGGAGGACGGGGTAGCGTCCTGGGTGGAGGCGTCGGAGGCCGACCACACCGAGGTCTATCAGGCGGTCGGCATGGTGATGGTGCAGCTCGACGTGGACCCCGAGCAGGCCCTGGACCGGTTGCGCGCCCGGGCCTTCGCCGACGGCCGTACCGTCAGCCAGGTGGCCCGGGAGGTCCTGGCCCGCAGGCTCCGCTTCGAGCCGGAGCCGGACCGCCGCCACGACGGAGAGGGAAGGGACGGTGACCGGTCATGAGCCGGGAACAGCAGCTCGCCGAGGCGCTCGTCGGGCTGGCCGACTTCTTGGCCGACGACATCGACCCCGTCGCACTGGTGGACCGGCTGGCGCGGAACTGCGTCGAGATCACCGGCGCCGACGCCGTCGGGATCATGGTCGCCTCGGCCCGCGAAGAGCTGCGCACCCTGGCGGTCACCGACGACCAGGCGGCCTTCCTGGAACTGTTGCAGCTGCAGACCGACGAGGGCCCCTGTCTGGACTGCTACCGCGAGGGGCGGCGCATCGACGTCCGCGACCTGGCTGCCGACGAGGACCGCTGGCCGCGGGTGGTGCCCGTCGCCCTGCGGAGCGGCTACCGCTCGGTGCACGCGCTCCCGTTGCGGGTCAACCAGCAGACCGTCGGCGCGGTCAACCTCCTGCTGCGCACACCCGGCGGCCTGTCGCCCCTGAACCTGGAGCTGGCCCAGGCGCTCGCCGACGTCACGGCGGTCGCCCTGGTCAACTGGTCCCCCGACCGGGTGAGGCCGTCCGACGTCCGCACCCGCGTGCAGGCGGCCCTGGCCGCCAAGGCGGCCGTCGACATGGCCACCGGGATGATCGCCGAATCCTGTGACCTGTCCCTGGCCGAGGCCCGCGCGGCCCTGCGCGCCTACGCCGGCGGCCACCGCCGCCGCCTGCTCGACACCGCCAACGCCCTCGTCCGGCGCGAGCTGTCCCCCGACGCGGTGCTCGCGGCGCGGAGCTGACGCCCCACCCCCGCGCGACTACGCTGAAAGGTGCCGGGAGGTGCCCGGCACCGAGACCGCAGGATCCCGCGGCCTCCCAGCACAGGGAGCGCGGCCATGCAGCAGTTCTCCTGCGAGACCCTGGCCGACTTGGCGGTCCCCGGACCGGCCACCGGCAGGCTGACGGTACTCGCCCTGTACGGCGACGCGGACGCCGTGACCGGCGCCGATCTCGTCGCGGCCCTCAACGCGCCGGGTCCCGCCCAGCTCGTCGTCGACCTGAGCGGTCTGCACCGGCTGGACCGGGACGGCGCCGAGCTGCTGCACCGGTTCGCCGAGGCCGCCGCCGCCCACGGCCGCCCGCTGCGCCTCGCCGCCTGCCCCGCCGAGGCCGCCGCCGTGCTCACCCGGACAGGGGCGGGACGTACCGGGCCCGAGCTGTACCCGTCGGTGTGCGACGCGCTCGCCGCGGTGATGGCGGCGGCCGCCGCCGCCCGGGGGCCGGCCGCGGCCGTGCCGTATCTGGCCACCGACGCGGTGGAACTGCGCCACGCCCAGCTCGCGCACGCCCTGGTCGCGCGGGCCCAGGGCATGCTCATGGAGCGCTACGGCCTGCGCGGCGCGGGCACCGCGGATGCCCTCCTGCGTGCCGTCGCCGGGCGGCACGGGATGCGGCTCGTCCATCTCGCCTCCGCCCTCGTCGAGAACGCGCCGCCGGGACCCGGTGAGGTCTGGTTCCCCGGCCGCGGGCGTTCCGCGGAGCCCGCCGTCGGATTCGTGGCCCCGCCCGACGACCGCCCGTTGTCAATGGCCGCGTTCCTCGACGCGCTCCGGGACGCCGTCTGCGCGATCGCCCAGGCGGACATGGCCAACGTCCAGCTCATCGACGCGGGCGACCACACCCTGCGGCTGGAGTCCCACCGCGGTTTCACCGCCGAGTTCGTGCGCTTCTTCGCTGTGATCGACGGCAACAGCACCGCATGCGGCCAGGCCGCCCGCAAGGGCGAGCGGGTGGTCGTCGACGACGTCGCCACCGCACCGGAGTTCGACGAACCCTCACGGGCCGCGATGCTCGCCGCACACAGCCGCTCCGTGCAGTGCACGCCCATCCCCGGCCCCGCCGACCACCCGCAGGGCATGTTCTCCACCCACCACGCCCGACCCGGCCACGCCTACACCGGGGCCGAACTCGGCGCCCTGGACACGGCCGCCCGGGAGGCCGGCGCCTGGCTGGACTGGTACCGGGCGACCACGGTGCCGGCCGCCCTGGAAGACCTGCACCGGGCCGCACAGACGGCGTGAGACCGGGCAGCCGCGCAGCTCAGGGCCCCTTCCCGGGGCCCTGGCACACAGTGAGGGGCCCCGGGTCTCCCGGGGCCCCTCACAGGTCGTACGCCGTCAGCCGCACTGGCAGGGAGCGCCCGACTGGCAGCCGCAGCCGCAGCCCGAGCCGCAGCCGCACGCGGCGACGAGCGGCAGGCTCCTGATCTCGGCGGGCTGGTCGCTCTCGCGGTCCTGGGTGGGGTCGGGCGTGGTGCTGGGGGATTCGGCCATGGGTCCCTCCTCGACACTGGGGCCTGGTGCCCTCGCCCATTGCATGCCCGCTTCACCGGGCGCATCAACGGCGCACTGAGGCGTCCGCGCGCCCGGCCCGGCGGCCTTCGAGCCCCCGGGCCACGGTGGTGTCAGGCTCCCTCGACGCCGGTGACGGGCTGGATGTCGGCCTGCAGCTCGTCCGCGTGCTCACCCGTGACCAGGTAGACCACGCGCTTGGCGACGGCCACCGCGTGGTCGGCGTACCGCTCGTAGTAGCGGCCGAGCAGCGTCACGTCGACCGCCGTCTCGATGCCGTGCTTCCAGCGCTCGTCGATCAGGTGCTGGAAGAGCGTGCGGTGCAGGAGGTCCATCTCGTCGTCGTCCTGCTCCAGCTGGAGGGCGAGGTCGACGTCCTTCGTGATGATCACCTCGGCCGCCTTGGCCATCAGGCGCTGCGCGAGCTGGCCCATCTCCAGGATGGTGGCGTGCAGGTCGTGCGGGACCGCGCGCTGGGGGAAGCGGAGCCGGGCCAGCTTCGCCACGTGCTGGGCGAGGTCGCCGGAGCGCTCCAGGTCGGCGGACATGCGCAGTGACGTGACGACGATACGGAGGTCCGTCGCCACCGGCTGCTGACGGGCGAGCAGGGCTATCGCCCGCGCCTCCAGGTCGTGCTGCAGCTCGTCGACCTTCTGGTCGGCCTCGATCACGCTCTCGGCCAGCTTCAGGTCCGAGTCGAGGATCGCCGTCGTGGCGCGCCCGATCGCCGAGCCGACCAGCCGGGCCATCTCCACCAGACCGTCGCCGATCGAATCCAGTTCCTCGTGGTACGCGTCCCGCATCAGGGTTCCCTCTCGTACGTGTGCTTCGGGGGCTCCGGGGGCCGTGACACCACGCGCCCCGTGGTCGAACCAGCGGTCCGAACCCCACGTAACCACGTTCTGCCCCGCACGCGACCGTTTCTGCCACCCCAAATGAATCAATACTGGCTCCCAGGTGAACTCTGGGCGACGAGTGTTCGAGGTCGCACCTAGACGGCTGTGGTCATCTCGTACGCCATGCCTAACCTTGAGGCATGGACGTGAACGCGGCGGTCGCCGCAGCGGCAGCGATCGCCGGGGTGCTCACCGGTGTCATCGCCATGCTGGCGTTCCGCTGGAGCGAACGCGACCAGAAGCGACCCACCAGGACTTCTTTGCACACCGATCCCGTACTCCCGCCCGGCGTGGACACCGTGTTGTCCGTGCTCCGCTCCTCGGCCGTCGTCCTCGACGAGGCCGACGCCGTCGTCAAGGCCAGCTCCGCCGCCTACGCCCTCGGGCTGGTCCGCGGCGGCAAGCTCGCCGTCGAGCCCATGCTGCAGATGGCCCGGGACACCAGACGTGACGGCGAGATACGCCAGGTCGAGCTGGACCTGCCCAGACGCGGCACCGGCAGGGGCGAGGCCCTCGCCGTCTCCGCGCGCGTCGCCCCGCTCGGCTCCCGCCTGGTCCTGCTGCTGGTCGAGGACCTCACCGAGGCCCGCAGGATCGAGGCCGTACGGCGCGACTTCGTCGCGAACGTCAGCCATGAGCTGAAGACCCCGGTCGGCGCGCTCTCCCTGCTCTCCGAGGCCGTCATGGACGCCTCCGACGACCCCGAGGCCGTGCAGCGCTTCGCGGGTCGCATGCAGATCGAGGCGACCCGCCTGACCAACCTGGTCCAGGAGCTCATCGACCTGTCGAGGGTCCAGAACGACGACCCACTCGAGGACGCCGAGCCCGTCCGAGTGGACGAACTGGTCGCCGAGGCCGTCGACCGCTGCCGCCACCAGGCCGGCACCAAGCAGATCACCATGGCCGCGGGCGGCACCGCCGACCTGCACGTCTGGGGCAACCGCGGCCAGCTGGCCGCCGCCCTGGGCAACCTGGTCGAGAACGCCGTCAACTACTCCCCGGCCCGCACCCGCGTCGGCATCGCCGCCCGCCGGGTCGGCGCCCCGGGCGGCGACATGATCGAACTCGCCGTCACCGACCAGGGGATCGGCATCTCCGAGAAGGACAAGGAGCGCGTCTTCGAGCGCTTCTACCGCGTCGACCCGGCCCGCTCCCGGGCCACCGGGGGCACCGGTCTGGGTCTCGCGATCGTCAAGCACGTGGTCGCCTCGCACGGCGGGGAGGTCACGGTCTGGAGCGCCGAGGGCCAGGGCTCGACGTTCACCCTCAGGCTGCCGGAGGCGGGCGCGGCCCGCGACCGCGCACAACAGCACCCCGACCTCGACGACGAGGCCGGCGGCCCCACCGACTCATCTCCGTACGAACCGCTTCCCGCCCCGGAGGTCCTTCCGTGACCCGAGTGCTCGTCGTCGAGGACGAGGAGTCCTTCTCCGACGCCCTGTCCTACATGCTCCGCAAGGAGGGCTTCGAGGTCGCCGTGGCGGCCACCGGCCCCGACGGACTCGACGAGTTCGAGCGCAACGGCGCCGACCTCGTCCTCCTCGACCTGATGCTGCCGGGCCTGCCCGGCACGGAGGTGTGCCGTCAGCTGCGCGGCCGCTCCAACGTCCCCGTGATCATGGTGACCGCGAAGGACAGCGAGATCGACAAGGTCGTGGGCCTGGAAATAGGAGCCGACGACTACGTCACCAAGCCCTTCTCCTCCCGCGAGCTGGTCGCCCGCATCCGGGCCGTCCTGCGCCGCCGCGGCGAGCCGGAGGAGGTCACCCCGGCCGCCCTGGAGGCCGGCCCGGTCCGCATGGACGTGGACCGCCACGTGGTGACGGTCTCCGGCTCCAAGGTCGACCTCCCGCTCAAGGAGTTCGACCTCCTGGAGATGCTGCTGCGCAACGCCGGCCGCGTCCTGACCCGCATGCAGCTCATCGACCGCGTCTGGGGCGCCGACTACGTGGGCGACACCAAGACCCTGGACGTCCACGTCAAGCGCCTGCGCGCCAAGATCGAGCCGGACCCGGGCGCACCGCGGTATTTGGTGACGGTGCGCGGGCTCGGCTACAAGTTCGAGCCGTAGGCCGTAGGCCGTACGGCGGCCTCGTCCGGACGACGAAGGGCGGCACCCCGTGCGGGTGCCGCCCTCGTGCGTACGGCTGCTGGGGCGCGGCCGCTCAGTTGCCGGCGGCCGACTGGGACGCCGAGTCGCTCGGGGTGGCGCCGGTGGTCGCGGTGCCGTCGGCGTTCGCGGTGTCCGTCGCCGTCGCCGAGGCGGTGGCCTTGCCGCCCTTGTGCGGCTTGCCGTTGCTCGACCCGGTCGCGCCAGGTGCCGCGGTGGCGGTGGCCGGGGCGGACGGGATCTCGCTCGGGCCCCAGCCGGTGAAGTAGCTGGTGGCCGGGACCACGAAGGCGCTCAGGCTCACCGGACCGGTCTTGCTGAGGGTGAAGGTGACCTTCTGGACGTTGCCGTCCTGGACCGCCTCACGGCCGCTGGCGATCACCGCGGAGGCGTTGTCCTTGCCGCCGATGACCAGCGAGCCGTGGGCCGGGACGGTCAGGCTCTGGCCCTTGGCGGGGGAGAGCTTGACGGGCTCGCTGCTGCCCGCGACGGCGATCGACTGCAGGGTCTGGTTGGTGTTGCCCTGGTTGAAGACGGTCGCGGAGACGACGGCAGGGCCGGAGGCCTGCGGGTCGGGCTGGGTGATGATCGTGGCGTTCTGGATCTTGATGACGCCGACGCTGGTCGCCGCGTTGTCCGGCTTGATCTCCAGGGTCTGCGAGTTGTTTCCGGCGCCGCAGGCGGCGAGCGAGGCGATCGAGAAGACGATGGCGGAGGCGGCGAGGGCGCCGCGTCGAATGCTGCTGCTCACGGCGGCGGCAACTCCTTGAACGCAGGGGCGGCTCCCGTATAAAGCCACCCTAAGTGTCTGTCAGCGGCCTTAGGTTACCGAGCCGTTCCCGGGCGGCCGCACCCGACCCTCCCCCAAGCACTCCGCTTCCCTCCGGGTGGGGGTACCCCCGGGGCCCTCAGGTGACTCGCGAGTCACTTTGCCCGGGACGCTCGTCCGCCATTCACATAACGCGACGGCGAGCCCTCACAAGACCGCCCGCGAAATTTCCGTGAAGGAATGCGCGACCGCCCCGGATATTGATCACCGATCACCTCGGCGGCCCCCGTTGATCAATTCCGGATTCGTCTCCCACCTGGCTCCGGCCACCGAACGGAGTAGCGGAAGTCGTACGCTTGGAACCGGACAAATCGGGACGTTCATCCGCTTGGAAGCGTCTCTCGGGGCGTGTAACGTGCGCGTTTCTCCCCGCCCGAAGAGCCCCTCCGACCTGCGAATACCTGCTTCCGCAGGCCCCTCGAAGCACGTTCCTGTCGCTGTTGTCAAGCCCCGAGATATGCCCTGACCTGCGAAAACGCCATTCAGAACACGCCGTATCCGTGTTACCCTGGATAGCCACGGAAGGGGTACCTGTCACATGACGTTCAAGGTTGGCGACACCGTGGTCTATCCCCATCACGGGGCCGCGCTGATCGAGGCCATCGAAACTCGCCAGATCAAAGGCGTGGACAAGACCTACTTGGTGCTGAAGGTCGCCCAGGGTGACCTCACGGTGCGTGTGCCAGCGGACAATGCGGAGTTCGTCGGCGTGCGTGATGTGGTCGGTCAGGACGGACTCGACCGGGTCTTCGAGGTGCTGCGCGCGCCGTACGCCGAGGAGCCCACGAACTGGTCCCGTCGCTACAAGGCAAACCTGGAGAAGCTCGCCTCCGGCGATGTCATCAAGGTCGCGGAAGTCGTGCGTGACCTGTGGCGTCGCGAGCGCGAGCGCGGACTCTCCGCCGGTGAGAAGCGCATGCTCGCCAAGGCCCGCCAGATTCTGGTGAGCGAGCTCGCGCTCGCGGAGAACACGAACGAGGACAAGGCCGAGGCCCTGCTCGACGAGGTGCTCGCCTCCTGACACGCAGCAGGCGGCATCCGCCGCCTTCAGCACGCTCAGCACAGTGAAACTGCCGCGGTGCCCGATGACACTGACCCTGTCGCCGGGCGCTGCGGCATGTTCGTCCCCGGGGCTCCGGCCGCTCTGAGGCCGCCGTCACGGAGGCCGTTGCCACGCCTGCCGTTCATCTCGGGGGAAACCCCCCGATACTTGGTGTGCCGGGCCCGGGCAGATGGCTCGACCAGGGTCACGGAAGGGTCCGGTCGAGGCGTCGCGCCCGGCACTCCTCCAGGCCATACCCACCTAGGTCGAGCACACAAACCTGACAGGAACCGATGTCTGACGATTCGCGCCCCTCACCCGCGCAGATTCCCGTCGCCGCCGTGATTCCCGCCGCCGGCCGCGGCGTACGTCTCGGCCCGGGCGCCCCCAAGGCGCTGCGCGCGCTGAACGGCACGCCGATGCTGATCCACGCGGTCCGCGCCCTCGCCGCGTCCCGCCACGTCACCCTGGTGATCGTCGTCGCCCCGCCCGACGGCGCCGCCGAGGTCAAGTCCCTGCTCGACGCGCACGCGCTGCCCGAGCGCACCGACTTCCTGGTCGTCCCCGGCGGGGACAGCCGCCAGGAATCGGTCCGGCTCGGCCTGGGCGCCCTGCCGCCCGAGTACGGCGTCGTCCTCGTGCACGACGCGGCCCGCCCGCTCGTCCCCGTCGACACCGTCGACGGGGTCATCGAGGCCGTACGCGACGGCGCCCCCGCCGTGGTCCCCGCGCTGCCGCTCGCCGACACCGTCAAGGAGGTCGAGCCGGCCGCCGTCCCCGGCGACCCCGAGCCGGTCGTGGCCACGCCCGAGCGGGCCCGGCTGCGCGCCGTGCAGACGCCCCAGGGCTTCGACCGGGAGACCCTGGTCCGCGCCCACGAGACCGTCACCGAGGACGTCACGGACGACGCGAGCATGGTCGAGCGGCTCGGCCTGCGGGTCGTCACCGTCCCCGGCCACGAGGAGGCCTTCAAGGTCACCCGTCCCCTCGACCTGGTCCTCGCGGAGGCGGTCCTGGCCCGCAGGAGGCTCAACGATGGCTTCTGAGCCCCCGTTCCTGCTGCCCCGGGTCGGCATCGGCACCGACATCCACGCCTTCGAGGACGGCCGCGAACTGTGGTGCGCCGGCCTGAAGTGGGAGGGCGAGGGCCCGGGTCTTGCCGGGCACTCCGACGCCGACGTCGTCGCCCACGCCGCCTGCAACGCGCTCTTCTCCGCCGCCGGGCTCGGCGACCTCGGGCAGCACTTCGGCACCGGGCGCCCCGAGTGGTCCGGCGCCTCCGGCACCACCCTGCTCACCGAGGCCGCCCGGATCGTCCGCGAGGCTGGGTTCGCCATCGGCAACGTCGCCGTCCAGGTCGTCGGACCGCGCCCGAAGATCGGCAAGCGCCGGGACGAGGCGCAGAAGATCCTCTCCGAGGCGGCCGGCGCCCCGGTGTCGGTGTCCGGCGCGACCACGGACGGGCTCGGGTTCCCGGGCCGTGGCGAGGGGCTGATGGCGGTGGCCACGGCGCTCGTGGTGCGGGTGGGCTGACGGCGTGCGAGGGTACCCGCAGAGTCACCGCTGACCGAGGCACCGGAGGTACCCATGCCCGCCGCCCTGTCCGACCGGCTCAAGTCCCTGCTCGACGGACCCGTCTTCATCGTGGTCGGCACGATCCAGCCCGACGGCGCCCCACAGCTCTCCCCGGTGTGGGTCAAGCGGGACGGCGACCAGATCCTGTTCTCCACGACCGTCGACCGCCGCAAGAAGAAGAACCTCGACCGCGACCACCGGGTGAGCGTCGTCGTCCAGGACCCCGAGATGCCCTATGTGTACGGCGAGATCCGGGGCACCGCGGAGCTGAGCACACACGGCGCGAAGGAACTGATCGACGAACTGTCCCTGAAGTACACCGGCAAGAAGTACGCCGAGTTCAACCCGGACTCCGTCAACGACGCCGACCGTGTGGTCGTCAGGATCACGCCCGAAAAGGTCGTGGGAATGTTCTGAGCCAAGCGGCACGAGGCACCACTCCGCGCCCACTACCCTGGAGTGGTGACTATTCGCCTGTACGACACCAACGCCCGGCAGATCCGTGACTTCACCCCGCTCAAGCCGGGCTGTGTCTCGATCTACCTGTGTGGCGCCACCGTGCAGGCCGCACCGCACATCGGGCACATCCGCTCGGGTCTGAACTTCGACATCATGCGCCGCTGGTTCGAGTACCGCGGCTACGAGGTCACGTTCGTCCGCAACGTCACCGACATCGACGACAAGATCATCACCAAGGCCCGGGAGCAGAACCGGCCCTGGTGGTCGATCGGGTACGAGAACGAGCGCGCCTTCAACGACGGCTACACCGCCCTCGGCTGCCTGTCGCCGACCTACGAACCGCGCGCCACCGGCCACGTGACCGAGATGGTCGAGATGATGCAGGGCCTGATCGAGCGCGGGCACGCCTACGAGTCCGACGGCAACGTCTACTTCGACGTGCGCTCCTTCCCCGGCTACCTCGAGCTGTCGCGGCAGGAGCTGGACAACCTGCTCCAGCCCTCGGGCGAGGGCGAGACCGGCAAGCGCGACCCCCGTGACTTCGCCATGTGGAAGTCCGCCAAGCCCGGCGAGCCGACCTGGCCGACGCCGTGGGGTCCCGGCCGCCCCGGCTGGCACCTGGAGTGCTCGGCGATGGCGCACAAGTACCTCGGCGCCGCCTTCGACATCCACGGCGGCGGCCTCGACCTGATCTTCCCGCACCACGAGAACGAGATCGCCCAGGCCAAGGCCTACGGCGACGACTTCGCCCAGTACTGGGTGCACAACGCCTGGGTCACCATGGCCGGCGACAAGATGTCCAAGTCGCTCGGCAACAGCGTCCTGGTCTCCGAGATGGTCAAGCAGTGGCGCCCCATCGTCCTGCGCTACTACCTCGGCACCCCGCACTACCGCTCGATGATCGAGTACAGCGAGGAGTCGCTGCGCGAGGCCGAGTCCGCGTTCGCGCGCATCGAGGGCTTCGTGCAGCGCGTGATGGAGAAGGCCGGGGGAGTCGTCGAGCCCGCCGCCGAGGTCCCGCCCGCCTTCGCCGAGGCGATGGACGACGACCTGGGTGTCCCGCAGGCCCTCGCCGTCGTGCACACCACCGTCCGGCAGGGCAACAGCGCGCTGGCCGCCGACGACAAGGAGGCCGCCGTCGCGCGGCTCGCCGAGGTGCGGGCCATGCTCGGCGTCCTGGGCCTCGACCCGCTGGACGCGCACTGGGCCGGCGAGAGCGCCGACCGGGGCGAGGACCTGCACGGCGTGGTCGACAGCCTGGTGCGGCTCGTCCTCGACCAGCGCGAGTCCGCCCGCGCCCGCAAGGACTGGGCCACCGCCGACGCCATCCGCGACCAGCTCAACCAGTCGGGTCTGGTGATCGAGGACAGCCCGCAGGGCCCGCGCTGGAGCCTCGGCCCGCGCTGACCCGGTCCTTGATCGATTGTGCCGCCCGGCCCCCCGGGCGGCACACTGCATAGACGTACGCACACTTTTTCGCAGAGAACAGGTAGGTCATGGCCGCGAACAACCGCCGCATGTCCGGCAAGAAGGGCGCGCAGGTCGGCAGTGGCGGCCAGCGGCGCAAGGGTCTGGAGGGCAAGGGCCCGACCCCGCCCGCCGAGATGCGCAAGGGACACAAGAAGAACCGCATCGCCACCGCCAAGGTGAAGCAGGCGACGCGCCGCCCCGTGGCGCGCGGCCGGGGCGGCAAGTCCTCCTCCGAGCTGGTCGTCGGCCGCAACCCGGTGGTCGAGGCGCTACGCGAGGGCGTGCCCGCTTCGACGCTCTACGTCCAGCAGTTCATCGACAACGACGAGCGCGTACGCGAGGCCCTCCAGCTCGCCGCCGAGCGCGGCGGCATCAACCTCATGGAGGCCCCGCGCCCCGAGCTGGACCGCATGACCAACGGCCTGAACCACCAGGGCCTGGTCCTGCAGGTCCCGCCGTACGAGTACGCGCACCCCGAGGACCTCACCGCGGCCGCCTACGACGAGGGCGAGGACCCCCTGATCGTCGCGCTCGACGGCGTCACGGACCCGCGCAACCTCGGCGCCGTCGTCCGCTCCGTCTCCGCCTTCGGCGGCCACGGCGTGGTCGTGCCCGAGCGCCGCTCGGCCGGTATGACCGCCGGTGCCTGGAAGACCTCCGCCGGTACGGCCGCCCGCACGCCGGTCGCCCGCGCCACCAACCTCACCCGGACGCTGGAGGCCTACAAGAAGGCCGGCATCACGGTCGTGGGCCTGGCGGCGGACGGCGAGGCGGAACTCGGTGCCCTCGAGGCCCTCGACGGCCCGGTCGTCATCGTGGTCGGCAGTGAGGGCAAGGGCCTGTCCCGCCTGGTCGGCGAGACTTGCGACTTCCGGGTGCGGATCCCGATGCCGGGCGGCGCGGAGTCCCTGAACGCCGGTGTGGCGGCGGGGATCGTGCTGTACGAGGCGGCACGCAGGCGTAGCTGAACACCCGTTTGGGAATTCACCTGTGCGGGGTAATTCCGGCGTCCATGTGGCGTTCGGGGCGGCTTTGACGCGGTCCGGACACATCCGCCCGGTCCAAGCAGTGTCCTAACTCCACGTCACTCGGTTAGATGAGTGTGGACACCAGAACACCCCGCACACCCACGGGGGACCGCTCGTCGGGATACGACGACGCTCCCGCGCTGAGCATGGTGAAGGTGCCGAGCGATCCGGCGCAGGTCATCGTCAGTCACGCCAGCTTCCGCGTGCAGCTGGGCGCGTCGGCGAAACGCAGCCAATCCCCGCGGATCGCCCGGCACTTGAGCGCCGCCCAGAACCCCGCCCGCATGCCGGTCGTGGGCACGGCGGGCCGGGTCGGCGCCGCCGAAGCCGGCCGCCGTCGCCCCGTCGTGTGGAGCGGCAGGTCCGCCCCCGACGACACCGGCGCCCACCGGCTGCTCCAGGCGGTCCGGGGCAGCAGCGTCCGCCACACCGACGAGTCCGCCGCGGGCGGCACCCGGGTGATCCCGCGCGTCGGGACCGGGTACGCCTACGACGACCAGACCGTCGAGACCCCCCTCGTGGGCCACCAGCGCACCGCTCCCGAGGACGGCACCCGACTGCTGCCCCACATGCGCAGGACGGGCAGCGCCTACGACGAACCGGCGTACGGCGACGGCGAGTACGGCGACGGGGCGTACGGCGACGACGAGTACGGCGACGAGTACGACGAGTACGAGGAGTACGAGGAGAGGGCCGCGGCGGGCGAGCGCCA
Organism: Streptomyces sp. NPDC044061; assembly: GCF_056434305.1. Lineage (NCBI taxonomy): Bacteria > Bacillati > Actinomycetota > Actinomycetes > Kitasatosporales > Streptomycetaceae > Streptomyces > Streptomyces sp. NPDC044061. Next base: position 85,429 of record NZ_JBWKFL010000028.1, read on the forward strand.
CGCCAGGCGCCACGGCGACGACCCCGCGCGGCACGCCTACTATCCGGGCCGCCGCATGAACCTCGGCGTCGTCCTGCTCCCGCTCCGCATCTTCCTCGGCTTCATCTCCATCTACGCCGGCATGGGCAAGCTGTGCGACCCCGTCTACTTCGACGGCGGCAAGCGCGGTTCCATGGTGAAGTGGCTCAACACCCTGCACCCCTGGGACGTCGCCGAGCCCCTGCGCCAGTTCGCCCTGCACCACCCGGTCGGCTCCGGGCTGGTCATCGCCTTCCTCCAGGTGGTCGTGGGCGTCCTGACCGTCCTCGGCTGCTGGCAGCGCGTCGCCGCCGCGGTCGGCGCCCTGCTCTCCGCCGCGCTGATCGTCACCGTCAGCTGGAAGTCGGTCCCGGCGTACGACACCCCCGACATCATCTACCTCGCCGCCTGGTCCCCGCTGATCATCGCCGGCGCCCCCGTCTACTCGGTCGACGGCCGTCTCGCCGGCGGTGCGTGGCGCAGGCTCGGCCCCCGCTCCGACATCTGGGAGCTGCGCCGTCACGTACTGCGCCGCGGGGGCCTCATCACGGCCGTCACCGTCGGTCTCACTCTGCTCGTCGGCTCCGTGCTGGGCGGCGCCGTGCGCGACTCCAGCCGCGTGGTCGTCCCCCGCCCCGGTGAGGCCCCGCGCAACAACGTGCCCGGTTCCCCGCTCCCGCAGGAGCCCGGCCGGCGCCACAGCAAGACACCGTCGGCCTCCAGCTCGCCCACCGGGGGCGCCACGACGGGCCCGTCCGGCGCGGCGACGACCCCGGGCGCGAGCCACAGCACCGGGGCCACCACCACGACCCCCAGCCAGACCCAGGGCACCTCGGGCCAGGTCCCGCCCCGCCGGTCGTCCCCCACGGGCGGCGCCCCCAGCACCACGGCGGGCCCGACCAGCACGGGCGGCACCGCAACGGGCGGCAGCACCGGCTCGACGGGCGGCACCGGCAGCTCCGGCGGCACGTCGTCCTCGGGCGAACCGGGCTTGGTGGGCGGCCTGCTCGGCTAGCCGACCCCACGGCCGGCCGCCTCCACGAAGAAGACACGAAGAAGACACGAAGAAAAAGGGCCCCGCACCAGAAGGTGCGGGGCGCTTTTCGGCGCTCGCGGAACGGTCAGCGACCCAACGCCGCCAGTTCCTTCGCCGCCTCGGTCAGATCCTTGGCCGTGTCGATGGCCCGCCAGTAGGCCCCCTGCGGAATGGGGAACCCCGCCAGCTTCCGCTCCCGGGCCAGCCGGGGAAACGTGGTCCGCTCGTGATCCCCCCGCTCGGGAAGCAGATCGGCGAACTCGGGCGAGAACACGTACACACCCGCGTTGATCTCGAACGTCGACGGCGGAGCCTCGATGAAGTCGGTGATGTGCCCGAATCCGTCGGTCTTCACCGCACCCCAGGGAATCCGCGGCCGGGCCAGCGCCAGCGTGGCGACGGCGTCCCGCTCGGTGTGGAAGTCGGCCATGTCCCGCAGGGAGAAGCGGGTCCAGATGTCGCCGTTGGTGGCGTACCAGGGCCGGTCGGGGTGGGGGAGACGCGCGGCGGCGTACCTGAGGCCGCCGCCGCGGCCGAGGGGCTCCGTCTCCACGACGGTGGTGACGGACAGGGGCAGGTCGGCCGAGTCCAGCCACTTCTGCAGGACCTCGGCGAGGTGGCCGCAGGAGATCACCACGTCCGTCACGCCCTCTTCGGCGAGCCAGGCCAACTGGTGGCCGATGATCGGAGTGCCCGTGCCCGGGATCTCGACCATCGGCTTGGGCCGGTCGTCGGTATAGGGACGCAGCCGTGAGCCCTGGCCACCGGCCAGGACCACGGCTTGAGTGGGGCGCGACGCGGCGTTCGGATGGGTCATGCCCCGAACTGTACGTGGCGCCCCGGCGGGGACTACGCCCGCAACAGGGTCCTTAAGGAGCCGTTACCTACTTCCCAACCGCCGAGGTCGGCAAGATCCGGAAGGCAGGTCCTAGCTGTGTGCCGCCAGCACCCCGGAGGCGAAGGCGGTGTCGCAGACCGGGCGGGCGTAGGACTGTGCGCGGGAGGCGCCGTAGATGCGCACCGCCGCCTGACCGAGGGCCCGGGCGATGGAGGAGCAGTGCTTCGCCATCGAGGGGTGCACGTTGACGGCCTGCTGGAGGTGGGTCAGGACCACCCCTGGGCTCTTGTCCTGCAGCTCGGTCATCAGCTGGTCGCGCAGCACGTCCTGCGGGGCGCGGGAGACCGCCTTGCCGGACATGTCCGCGGAGGAGACGTCCGAGGCGGTGAGCACCGAGGAGGGGCTCCCCGTCCAGTTGACCCGGGTGACCGCGAGGGTTCCGGAGAGCACCAGGACGACGGGCAGGACGAGGGCGAGAGTGCGGCCGATCCGGCGGGCAGGGCCGCCCCGATGGCCGCGTCGCGTCTGAGGGTTGGTGGAGTGCTTCACGCGTGTGAGGGTAGCGCCCGGTAATGATTTGGCGACATTTAGTCACCCTAACGGGCGATGAAGTGGCATCTCTTTCTGGGTAAGGGGTTGACGTGACCCGCCCGAAATGATCGCTGTGCCGGGGTATTTCCCGGCAGCGAGAGGGGCCCCGCGGCGGTCCGCGGGGCCCCTCTCGTCAGTCTGGGTGAATCCGGGTGAGGACGTGCTGCTCAGACGGTTCAGTCGGAGAGGCGCTCGCCCGTGGAGGTCGAGAACACGTGGGTCTCGCCCGGCCGCGGCACGACGTGCAGCGTGGAGCCCTTCTCCGGGACCTGGCGGCCGTTGACGCGGACGACCAGGTCCTTGCGCTCGGCGCCGACCTCGGCGGTGCCGTAGACGTAGCCGTCGGCGCCCAGCTCCTCGACGACGTTCACGGAGACCGCGAGACCGGCCGGGGCGTCCTCGGTGTCCTTGGACAGGGAGGTCGCGGCACCGCCGCCCAGCTCGACCACGTCGAAGTGCTCCGGACGGACACCCACGGTCACCGTGCGGTCGCCCTTGTCGGAGGCGGCCTTCAGGGCGTCGCGGTTGACCGGGACGACGCTGTTGCCGAACTTCACGCCGCCGTCGGTGATCGGGACCTCGACCAGGTTCATGGCCGGGGAGCCGATGAAGCCGGCGACGAAGAGGTTCGCGGGCTTGTCGTACATGTTCCGCGGCGAGTCGACCTGCTGCAGGAGGCCGTCCTTGAGCACGGCCACCCGGTCGCCCATCGTCATGGCCTCGACCTGGTCGTGGGTGACGTAGACGGTGGTGATGCCGAGACGGCGCTGCAGGGACGCGATCTGCGTACGGGTCGACACGCGGAGCTTGGCGTCCAGGTTGGACAGCGGCTCGTCCATGAGGAAGACCTGCGGCTCACGCACGATGGCGCGGCCCATGGCGACACGCTGGCGCTGACCACCGGAGAGCGCCTTCGGCTTGCGGTCCAGGTACTCGGTGAGGTCGAGGATCTTCGCGGCCTCCTCGACCTTCTGCCGGATCTCCGCCTTGTTGACGCCGGCGATCTTGAGCGCGAAGCCCATGTTGTCGGCGACCGTCATGTGCGGGTAGAGCGCGTAGTTCTGGAACACCATGGCGATGTCCCGGTCCTTGGGCGGCAGGTGGGTGACGTCGCGGTCACCGATGCGGATGGCGCCTCCGTTGACGTCCTCCAGGCCCGCGAGCATCCGCAGCGAGGTGGACTTTCCGCAGCCCGACGGGCCGACCAGGACGAGGAACTCGCCGTCCTCGATCGCGATGTCGAGACCGTCGACGGCGGGCTTGGTGGAACCCGGGTAGATCCGGGTCGCCTTGTCGAACGTGACAGTGGCCATGGTGAATGGGCCCCCTTCTACCGGCAGGAACGTGCCGGACGATCCGTTGTAGGAAGGTGGTTGGTGTAGTCCACACAAGTGAACTGGGTCAGGACGGTACCTGCCGTTCACTCGGTCTGTCAGTACCTGGACCACTGTGAACTTCGCGGAAATTTTCGACGGGCCCGCACCGGGACCTGGGTACACTGCACAGGCACGTACGCTCCGGGCGCGCGTGCGGGCCTCCTTAGCTCAGCTGGTCAGAGCGCCGCTCTTGTAAAGCGAAGGTCGTCGGTTCGAATCCGACAGGGGGCTTCGAAGCAGAAGGCCACCCGCACCTCATCGTGCGGGTGGCCTTTCTCGTCCATGCAGGTCAGGACGTTCGGAGCAGCCTCCCGAGGACCTCCCGCAGCGTCCCCTCCGGGTCCGGTACGGCCCCCGCGGCCCGCCAGGCCACGAACCCGTCCGGGCGGATCAGGACCGCTCCGTCGGCCGTGGTGCCGTGGGCCTCGGCCCAGTCGGTGCCGGCAGTGCCGGCAGTGACGTCGGTGTCGTAGGTCAGGTCCGCGTCGGCGCCGGGGCCGACGCGGTAGGCGTCCAGGCGTACGCCGTCCCGGGCGGCGACGCGGCGGGCCGCCTCGTACCAGCCCGCGTCGTCCGGAGCGTCCGTGAGCAGGACCAGGGAGCGTTCGTACAGATCGAGGGTGGACAGGCGCCGTCCGGTGCTGCGCAGCCAGAGGTGGGGGGCGCGGGTGCCGGGCCGGCCGGTCAGGTCCAGGCTGTCGGGTACGACGGGCCGCTCGGGGTCGGTGCCGAGGGCGGCGCCGTCGGGGTAGTGGTAGCCGAGGACGACGTTGAGGATGCCGCCGCGCTTGCCGCCGCCGACGCCCGGGGCGGGGGCGAAGCCGGGGTGGCTGTGTTCGACGGAGCGGGCGGAGGCGCGGGCGCTGGTGGCGAGGGCGACCGGGCGGCGTTCGGTGTCGTAGGTCTCGAGAACGCCGGGGCCGGCCCAGCCGTCCAGCACGGCGGCCAGTTTCCAGGCGAGGTTGTGGGCGTCCTGGATGCCGGTGTTGGAGCCGAAGGCGCCGGTCGGCGACATCTCGTGGGCGGAGTCGCCGGCGAGGAAGACCCGGCCGTGGGCGTAGCGGTCGGCGACCCGTTCCGCGGCGCGCCAGGACGCCTTTCCGGTGATTTCGACGTCGAGTCCGGGTACGCCGACGGCCCGGCGGATGTGGCGCTGGAGGCGTTCCTCGGTGAACTCGTCGAGCGTTTCGCCGTGCTCGGGGTGCCAGGGCGCGTGGAAGACCCAGCGCTCCTTGTTGTCGACGGGCAGCAGGGCGCCGTCGGCCTCCGGGTCGGTGAGGTAGCAGCAGATGAAGCGGCGGTCGCCGACGACTTCGGCGAGGCCGGCGGAGCGGAAGGTGACGCTGACGTTGGCGAACAGGTCGCCGGGGCCGCTCTGGCCGATGCCGAGGGCGTCCCGGACGGGGCTGCGGGGGCCGTCGGCGGCGACCAGGTAGTCCGCCCGGACGGTGTGGCGGCGCTGGGTCTCGCGGTCGAGGACCACCGCCGTCACCCCGTCGGCGTCCTGTTCGAAGGACTCCATCTGGTGGAAGTAGCGCAGGTCGCCGCCGAGTTCCCGGGCGTTGTCCAGGAGAACGGGTTCCAGGTCGTTCTGGCTGCACAGGCACCAGTTGGTGGGGCTGAATCTGGCGAGCCCGCCACCCGGGTCGATGTGCTTGAAGAGCCATTCGCCCGCGTCCCCGACGAGGGTCGGCGTCTGCAGGATGCCGTGGTTCTCGGCGAGGAGCGAGGCCGCCGCCTTGATGTCCGGCTCGATGCCGGCCACCCGGAAGAGTTCCATCGTCCGCACGTTGTTGCCGCGCCCGCGCGGGTGGATCGAGGTCCCGGAGTGGCGCTCGACGAGCATGTGCCGCACACCGAGACGGCCCAGGAACACGGACATGGACAGGCCCACCAGAGAGCCGCCCACGATGAGGACGGGGACGCGGTGGTCGGCTTTTTGATGCATCGAAGCCTCCAGAGGCAGGGGTGAGCGTGTGGGGCGCCTGTGAGTTCTCATGCCCGGTGGCGGCGGCTTCGCGTGCCCAATCACCCACGTGGTTCATACGAGTCGCGGGCCCGTGGGGACCGGCAGAGGATCAAGGAACGCTGGCGTCGCGTCACTCGCGGCCGGCGACGGCTCTGCCCCCGCGAAGGAGATGTGTGCAGGATGACCACGACGTCTGAACGTCTTTCAGAAACACCGGCACGCGAGGTGTCGAAGCGTGTCTCCCAGTCCGTGTTCGACGGCTCCCGGCTCCGGGTCGTTCTCCTGGTCGACGTCTACGACGGCGCGCAGCAGCAGTTCCTCGAGGCGTACGAGCAGCTGTGCAACCAGGTTGCGTCGGTTCCCGGCCATGTCAGCGACCAACTCTGCCAGTCCATCGAGAATCCATCCCAATGGCTCATCACGAGCGAGTGGGAGAGTGCCCCGCCGTTCCTCACCTGGGTGAACAGCGAGGAGCACGTGCGGATGGTGGAGCCGCTGCACAGCTGTGTCCGTGACACCCGGTCGCTGCGCTTCCACGTGGTGCGCGAGACCGGCGACGCCTCGGAACAGACGCAGTCGGGGAAGCGCCGGCTGCAGGCCCACCCGCGCATCGGCGACGGCGTGATCCGGCACGCGCTGACCTTCACGGTCAAGCCGGGCAGCGAGGCGAAGGTCGCGAAGATCCTCGCGGACTACGCCTCGCCCGACGCCCGCGTGGACGCCACGACGCGGCTGTGCCGGACCTCGCTGTTCATGCTCGGCAACCGGGTGGTGCGCGCCATCGAGGTGCGCGGCGACCTGCTCGCGGCGCTGCGGCACGTGGCCCGGCAGCCGGAGGTGCGGGCCGTGGAGGAGGCGATCAACCCGTATCTGGAGCAGGACCGGGACCTCGACGACCAGGAGTCGGCCCGGATGTTCTTCACCCGGGCGGCGCTGCCGGCCGTGCACCACGTGAGTGCGGACGACCAGCCGGAGGGCATCCGGCAGGCCCTGTTCTACCCGGCCCGGCCGGGCCGCGGCATGCGGCTGGCCGAGCTGCTCGCGAAGGCCGACTCGGCGGCGGCCGACGATCCGGCGAGCCCGCTGCTGCGCAGCACGGTCTTCCAGCGCGACGACGTCGTGGTCCGGCTGGTGGACGTGCGCGGCGAGGGCGAAGCCGAGGCGCTGCCGACGGACTCCCGGGTGGCCGCCGAGGTGCGGGAGCTGCTGGACGCCGAGGCCACCCGCATGGATCTGATCACCGACCGCCGGTCGCCGGACGCCTGATCCGGCGCTCCGGTCCACCCATCACCGAGCGCCGACGCGGCACACACCACGGAGGAAACGTTGTCCATCAAACCCCGTCCCAAAATCGTTGACCTCAGCGAGGTCGAGCCCAACGTCCGGCGAGGTGGCGACCTGCGCGCCATGCTCACCCCGGCCACCGTCGGCTCCACCAGCGGCTTCATGGGCGTGGCCATCGTGCAGCCCGGTGACCGCATCGGTGAGCACTACCACCCTTACTCCGAGGAGTTCGTCTACGTCGTCTGCGGGCAGCTGGAGGTGGACCTGGACGGTGAGCCGCATCCGCTGCGGCCCGAGCAGGGTCTGATGATCCCCGCCCACATGCGGCACCGTTTCCGCAACGTCGGCAACGTGGAGGCGCGGATCGTCTTCCACCTCGGCCCGCTGGCCCCGCGGCCGCAGCTGGGCCACGTCGACACCGAGGAGACGGAGGTCATCGGGGCCGCCGCGGTGGTCACCGAGCCGGCCGAAGCAGGTGCCGCATGCGCGGCCGACCGGGGTCGGGTCCGGTCATGACCCGGCGCGTGGCGGTCACTGGCATAGGCATCGTTGCTCCGGGCGGCATCGGCGTACCGGCATTCTGGGATCTGCTTGCCGACGGCCGGACCGCGACGCGGGGCATCACCTTCTTCGACCCCACGGGGCTGAGGTCGCGGATCGCCGCCGAGTGCGACTTCGACCCGGCGGCGCACGGCCTGGACACGGAACAGGTCGCGCGGGCGGACCGGTACATCCAGTTCGCCCTGGTAGCCGGGGACGAGGCGGTCCGGGACTCGGGTCTCGACCTCGCCCGGGAGGACCCCTGGCGGATCGGGGTCTCGCTGGGCACCGCGGTCGGCGGCACCACCCGTCTGGAGCACGACTACGTCCTGGTCAGCCATCGCGGGCAGCGCTGGGACGTCGACCCCCGGGAGGCGGAGCCGCATCTGCACCGGGCGTTCTCGCCGAGCACGGTCGCCTCCGCGGTGGCGGAACGTTTCGGCGCCCAGGGGCCGGTGCAGACCGTCTCCACGGGCTGCACCTCGGGCCTGGACGCGGTCGGGTACGCCTTCCACACGGTCGAGGAGGGCCGGGCCGACGTCTGCATAGCCGGCGCCTCGGACTCGCCGATCTCCCCGATCACCATGGCGTGCTTCGACGCGATCAAGGCGACGTCCCCGAACAACGACGACCCCGCACACGCCTCCCGTCCCTTCGACAACAACCGTGACGGGTTCGTCATGGGCGAGGGCGGCGCGGTGCTCGTCCTGGAGGAGCTGGAACACGCGCGGGCCCGCGGCGCGCACGTGTACTGCGAACTGGGTGGCTACGCCACCTTCGGCAACGCCTACCACATGACCGGTCTGACCAGCGAGGGCCTGGAGATGGCCCGGGCGATCGACCTGGCACTCGACCACGCGCGGCTCGACCCGACGGCCATCGACTACGTCAACGCGCACGGCTCCGGCACCCGGCAGAACGACCGCCACGAGACGGCGGCCGTGAAACGGGCGCTCGGCGACCACGCCTACGACACCCCGATGAGCTCCATCAAGTCGATGGTGGGGCACTCCCTCGGGGCGATCGGGGCCATCGAGGTCGTCGCCTGTGTGCTGGCCCTCGCCAAGCAGGTCGTACCGCCGACCGCGAACTACGAGACCCCCGACCCCGAGTGCGACCTGGACTACGTCCCGCGCGTCGCCCGCGAACGGAAGCTGAACGGCGTCCTGTCCGTGGGCAGCGGGTTCGGGGGTTTCCAGTCCGCCGTGGTCCTGACCCGGACGAGGGAGAGGACACGATGAGCGAACCGCTCGACCGACGCGCGGCCGTCACCGGCATCGGGGTGGTCGCGCCCAACGGCACCAGCACCGACACCTTCTGGAAGGCCACCCAGGAAGGCCTCAGCGTCCTCGACCGGGTCACCCGCGAGGGCTGTGAGCACCTTCCGCTGAAGGTGGCCGGCGAGGTCCGCGCCTTCGACCCGGGCGTGACGATCGAGGAGCGGTTCCTCGTCCAGACCGACCGGTTCACGCACTTCGCCATGGCCGCGGCCGACTTCGCGCTGGACGACGCCCGGCTCGGGCAGGCCGACACCTCCGAGGAGCCGTACTCCATCGGGGTGGTCACCGCCGCCGGGTCCGGCGGCGGCGCGTTCGGCCAGCGCGAGCTGCAGCAACTGTGGGGCAAGGGCAGCCGGTTCGTCGGCCCGTACCAGTCCATCGCCTGGTTCTACGCCGCGAGCACCGGTCAGATCTCCATCCGTCGCGGGTTCAAGGGCCCCTGCTCGGTCGTCGCCTCCGACGAGGCCGGCGGCCTGGACGCCCTCGCGCACGCGGCACGGGCGGTGCGGCGCGGCACCGACGTGATCCTGGCCGGCTCCACCGAGGCGCCGCTGGCGCCGTACTCGATGGTCTGCCAGCTCGGTTACGAGGAGCTGAGCGTCGAGACCGACCCGTCCCGCGCCTACCGCCCGTTCACGGACTCCGCCTGCGGGTTCGTGCCGGCCGAGGGCGGCGCGATGCTCGTCGTGGAGGCGGAGCGGTCCGCCCGCGAGCGCGGTGCGGAGGTCCGGGCGTTCGTCGCGGGGCACGCGGCGACCTTCACCGGCGCCTCCCGCTGGGCGGAGTCCCGGGACGGCCTGGCCCACGCGATCCGGCAGGCCCTGGACGAGGCCGGCTGCGCTCCCGAGGAGGTCGACGTCGTCTTCGTCGACGCCCTCGGGGTGCCGGAGGCGGACCGGGCCGAGGCGCTGGCGCTCGCCGACGCCCTCGGCGCGCACGGCGCCCGGGTGCCGGTCACGGCGCCGAAGACGGGCATCGGCCGGGGCTACTGCGCGGCGCCCGTGCTGGACTCCGCGGCCGCAGTCCTCGCGATGGAGCACGGACTGATCCCGCCGACGCCGAACGTCTTCGACGTCTGCCACGACCTCGACCTCGTGACCGGCCGCGCCCGCGCCGCCGAACTGCGTACGGCGCTGGTGCTCAGCCGGGGGCTCATGGGATCGAACTCGGCGCTGGTGCTGCGGCACGGCGCCACGCAGTGAGCACAGCAAAGGAGGAAAGCGCATGTCCCAGATCACCGTGGAAGAACTCGCCGCGCTGATGAAGAAGGCCGCCGGGGTCACCGTCAGTCCGCAGCAGCTCCAGGACAAGCCGGACACCGGCTTCGACGTCCTCGGCGTCGACTCGCTGGGCCTGCTCGGCATCGTCGGCGAGCTGGAGAACACGCACGGCACCCCGATGCCGGTCGACGCGGAGCGCTGCAAGACGCCCGAGCAGTTCCTCAACCTCGTCAACAGCACCCTGATGGCAGGAGCCTGAGATGGCAGGACACACCCAGAACGAGATCACGATCGCCGCGCCGCTGGACCTGGTCTGGGACATGACCAACGACCTGGAGCGCTGGCCGCAGCTGTTCAGCGAGTACGCCTCCGTCGAGGTCCTCTCCCGGGAGGGGCGGAAGACCACGTTCCGGCTGACCATGCACCCGGACGAGAACGGCACCGTCTGGAGCTGGGTCTCCGAGCGCGAGCCCGACCGCGACAACCTCACCGTCCGGGCCCGCCGCGTGGAGACCGGCCCCTTCGCCCACATGGACATCGTGTGGCAGTACGAGGAGGTCCCGTCCGGCACCCGCATGGTCTGGACGCAGGACTTCGCGATGAAGCCGGACGCCCCGGTCGACGACGACTGGATGACCGACAACATCAACAAGAACTCCAAGGTCCAGATGGCCCTCATCCGGGACAAGATCCAGAAGGCCGCCGCCGGACAGCGGCCGGCCCCGGCCCTGGCCGACTGAACCGGACGGAGGACCGACACCCATGCACCAGGCCCTGATCGTCGCCCGGATGGCTCCGGGCTCCGCCCCGGACATCGCCAAGGTGTTCGAGGAGTCCGACCGCGGAGAGCTGCCGCACCTCGTCGGTGTCGTACGGCGCAGCCTCTTCCAGTTCGGCGATGTGTACATGCACCTCATCGAGTCCGAGCGCGAGCCGGGACCCGCCATCGCCAAGGTGACGGAACACCCCGAGTTCCGGGGCGTCAGCGAGCGCCTGTCGGCGTACGTCAGCGCGTACGACCCGGAGACCTGGAGATCTCCCAAGGACGCGATGGCACAACGCTTCTACGTCTGGGAGCGCGGCTGATCCGTACCGCACCCCCGGACGGCCACCGGCCGCCGGGCCCGCAGCGTCGCGGGCCCGGCGGCCGGTGGCCTGTGTGCGGGTGCCCCGTCACCCGGGCACGTGGCAGTCGAACGCGTGCAGGTACGGGTTGACCGGGCTGATGTCGTCCACGAGCAGGCCCGCCGAGGTCAGCCTGCCCACCATGGAGTCGGTGGTGTGCTTGGCCCCGCCGACGTTGAGGAGCAGCAGCAGGTCCATGGCGGTGCTGAAGCGCATCGAGGGGGTGTCGTCCACCAGGTTCTCGATGACGACGACCCGGGTGCCCGGGCCGCCCGCCTCCACGACGTTGCGCAGCGCCCGCGCCGTGCTCTCGTCGTCCCACTCCAGGATGTTCTTGATGACGTAGACGTCGGCCTGGACCGGGATCGCCTCCCGGACGTCGCCGGGCACGATCCGGGCACGGCCGGCGAGGTCGCCGCCCTCGCGCAGCCGCGGCAGGGCGTTCTCGACCACCCGGGGCAGGTCGAGCAGACTGCCCCGCATCTGCGGGTACTTGTCCAGCAGACACGCCACCACGTGCCCCTGACCGCCGCCGATGTCCGCGACCGACTTGGCCCCGGACAGGTCCAGCAGGGCCGCGACCTCCCGCGCCGACTGCTCGCTGGAGCGGGTCATCGCGCGGTTGAAGACGTCCGCGGACTCCGGTGCGTCCTCGTTGAGGTAGGTGAAGAACTCCTTGCCGTAGAGGTCCTCCACGACGTTCCTGCCGGTGCGCACGGCCTCGTCCAGCCTGGGCCAGGCGTCCCAGGTCCAGGGTTCGGTGCACCACAGGGCGATGGCCCGCAGGCTGTTCGGGTCGTCCTCGCGCAGCAGCCGGGACATCTCGGTGTGCGCGAACGTGCCGTCCGGCCGCTCGGCGAACACGCCGTAGCAGGACAGGGCCCGCAGCAGCCGGCGCAGCGGCTTCGGTTCGGTCTTGACCGCGGCCGCGAGGTCCTCGGCGGCCATCGGGGTGTTCTGGAGGGCGTCGGCGACGCCCAGCCGGGCGGCCGCCCGGACGGCGGCGGCACAGGCCGCGCCGAACACGAGTTCGCGCAGCCGCATGGGAGGCGGTGGGGCTGTTTCAGCGGACGTCATCTGCCGCCCTCTCTCTTTCTTCGGCCTTCGTCGGTCCCGCAGGGGCAGTGGTCGGGCGGTCAGCAGAGACCCGCGGGCCTGGAGGCCCGGCAGGAGTTGAGCTGGAAGGTGTTGCCCTTGCCCTTCGTCTCCGTGTTCACGAGGTCCGCCGGGGAGTTGTTCTCCACCGTGTTCCCCTCGATCACGTTCTCGTCGCTGGTCACGCCCACGAAGCTCTTGAACAGCACGATGCCGCCGGACAGCGGCGACTTGCCGGAGTGGCCGGTGACCAGGTTCCCGGTCACCCGGTTCTTCTCGGTGCCGGTCAGGACGATGCCGGAGCCCTGGAGCGCGGGCAGCCGCTCGGTCTTCGGGCAGGACTTGTTGTTCAGCGCGATCCGGTTGTCGGCCACGTCCACGTGGCCGGCCTTCGGCTTGTTCTCGTCGCCGACGACGAACACCCCGGCGCAGTTGCCGGTGACGTAGTTCCCCGCGACGGTGACGTTGCGCAGCCGCCGGACGGTGACGCCGATCCGGTTGCCCTCCAGGCGGTTGTACGCCACCAGCGTCTGGGCCGCGTCGTAGGCGCCGGCCTCCTCCTTGATGGTGTTGGCGAGGAACAGGCCCGCGTCGCCGTTGCCGCTCGCGTAGTTGTGCTTGAAGACCCCGCGCACGGACCGCTCCTGGGCGATGCCCCAGACCCCGTTCTTGACGGCGTACACCCGGCGCACGGTCATGCCGTCCGTCGCCATGCCGAACACGCCGGTCCGGCTGAACCCGGTCACGGTCAGGTCGGAGACGGTCACGCCCTCGACGTTCTTGGTCTTGGTGCCCACCACACAGATGCCGTTGCCGCCCTCGGCACAGCTGTTGGCGGCCTTCGCGCCCTTCGAGGCCTTCCCGGCTTTCCCAGCTTTCCCGGCTTTCCCAGCTTTCCCGGCCTTCCCGGCTTTCCCGGCCTTCGCCTTGGAGGGCTTGGGGGCGGGCTTCGTGCCGTCGGGCTTGATCACCGTCCCGGGACCCACGCCCCGCAGCGTCAGCCGGGGCGTGCCGATCTTGACGCTCTCGTGATAAGTGCCGGCGAGCACGAGGACGGTGTCTCCGGCCTGCGCGGAGTCCACCGCCTTCTGGATGGACTGGCCCGGGTGGACGACCAGGATCCCGTGGGCGGCCGCCGCGGGGGCCGCGCCCAGTCCGGAGCCGACGAGGGCCGCGGTGCACGCGAGATAGGCGAGGTGACATCTCTTCATATCGCGTACGGTATGACCGATTAATTCCTTATCGGTCGGATCGGCCATCCGGCGGCGTGTCAGCCGTGGCGCAGTGCCCGCCCGATCTCCAGCTGCACGTTCTCCAGGGGCCTGCCGTCCTCCAGCTCCCACAGGCAGTTCTGCAGGACCCGCCCCAGTGTCCACGCCCGCGCGCGCTCGCGGTCCAGGCCCAGCGCGTCCGTCAGGGCGTCGAAGCGCCAGCGGGTCCCGGCCGGGTCGTAGCGGTTGTCGATCGCGGGCAGCAGGTCGAAGCCGGGGTCGCCGGCCAGCGGCTTCGGATCGATGGCCAGCCACTTCGCCCGGTCGGCCGCCAGGACGTTGTCGTAGTGCAGGTCCCAGTGCAGCAGCCGGTCGCCGGGCTCGGCGACGACCTCGCGGACGGCGGCCGCGCAGTCCACGAGCAGCCGGCGGTCCGCCGGGTCCGGCGTCCGCTCCAGCGCCCGGGGGACCCGGTCCAGCATCGCCCGCGCGATGTCCCCCAGACGGCGCAGCCCGGCCGGGGCCGGCACGGACGTCAGCCGGGCCAGCAGCGCGCCGATCACGAGGACGGCCTCGCGCGCGTCCGGCACCCCGGTCAGCATGCGGCCCTCGTCCAGCCGCTCCAGCAGCAGGGTGCAGGTCGGCTCGTCGTGCTCCAGCAGCCGTACGGCCCCGTACCCGTCCCACACCCGAAGGGCCAAGGGCTCGCCCGCGCTCTCCTCGTCGAGCAGCTGCATCTTGAGCGCGGCCCGGCTGCCGTCGGCCCGGAGCACCGGCAGGACCAGGGCGGCCACCCCGTACATGGCGGGCCCGTCGATCCGCAGCTCCCAGCGGCCCAGGAACTCCTCGGCCCGCCGAGGCAGGTCCGCGACGAACGCCCGCCCCGCCTCTCCGTTGAATTTCTCCTGAGAAGCGGCCAGCTCGCCAGGCACCTCGATCACCTTGCCGACCATACTGACGTCTGTGAAACGGGTCATCCGATTTCGGCGTGGGCTCCGGGCGGTCGTGGGCTATGTCCGCAGCGCCCCGGGCGCGTACGTCTGGCTGCTGATCCTGTTCTTCACCACCGTCGCCCTGCACCACATGTCGCCCGCCTTCGAGCAGGACTTCCTGCGGCAGCGCTCGACCAACATCCACGAGCTGTCGCGCAACCCGGTCCGGGTGCTGATCACCAGCGCGATGTGGATCGACGGCGGTCACTGGCTGCCGTACGCCGTCCTTTACACCGTCTTCCACGCCCCGGCCGAACGCTGGCTCGGCACCCCGCGCTGGCTGACGGTGTGCGTGGCCGCGCACGTGTTCGCCACGCTGATCAGCGAGCTCGCCCTGCTGAAGGCGATCAACGACGGCATCGCCCCGCACTCGGCGGTCAACACCCTGGACATCGGCGTGAGTTACGCGCTGGCCGGTGTGATGGCGGTGCTCACCTACCGGATCGCGGCGCCCTGGCGGTACGCGTACCTGGCGGCTCTGCTCGCGTTCTACGCGGTCCCGCTGGCCGCCGGCCGCACCTTCACCGACTTCGGGCACTTCCTGTCCGTACTGATCGGCCTGGGGTGTTATCCGCTGGTCAGAGGCCGCGGAAAAGCATGGAATCCGAAGGAGACACTGGCTGCTCTGTGGGTTAACGTCCGCGCATGAGCAGCTCGGCAAGCAGTGTCGTCAACGGCGGCATCTCCTTCTGGTACGCGGACGACGGTCTCCCGGCGGTCCGGGAGCCGCTGCCCGGTGACGCGTCCGCCGACGTCGTCATCGTCGGCGGCGGCTACACGGGCCTGTGGACCGCGTACTACCTGAAGAAGGCCGCTCCCTTCCTGCGGATCACCGTCCTGGAGCAGAAGTTCTGCGGCTACGGCGCCTCCGGCCGCAACGGCGGCTGGCTGTACAACGGCATCGCGGGCCGCGACCGGTACGCGAAGCTGCACGGCCACGAGGCCGCCGTACGCCTGCAGAAGGCGATGAACGACACGGTGGCCGAGGTCGTCGCGGTCGCCGAGGCGGAGGGCGTCGACGCCGACGTGCACCGCGGCGGGGTGCTGGAAGTGGCCACCACGCCCGCCCAGTTGGCCCGGCTGAAGGCGTTCCACGAGCACGAGCTGTCGTACGGCGAGAAGGACCGCGAGCTGTACGGCGCCCGGGAGACCCAGGCGCGGATCCGGGTCGCCGACGCGGTGGGCTCCACCTGGACCCCGCACGGCGCCCGGCTGCACCCGGTGAAGCTGGTCAAGGGGCTCGCCGCGGCCGTGGAGGCGCTCGGTGTGGTCATCCACGAGTCGACGCCGGTCACCGAGGTCCGCCCCAAGCACGCCGTGACCCCCTACGGCACGGTCCGCGCGCCCTACGTCCTGCGCTGCACCGAGGGCTTCACCGCCTCCCTGAAGGGCCAGCGGCGCACCTGGCTGCCGATGAACTCCTCGATGATCGCCACCGAGCCGCTCACCGACGAGCAGTGGGCGGCCATCGGCTGGGACGGCCGCGAGACGCTCGGCGACATGGCCCACGCCTACATGTACGCGCAGCGCACGGCCGACGGGCGGATCGCGCTGGGCGGGCGCGGGGTGCCGTACCGCTTCGGCTCGCGGACCGACAACGACGGCCGCACCCAGGAGGAGACGATCGACGCCCTGCGGGAGATCCTGACCCGCTTCTTCCCCGCCCTCGCCGGAGTGCGCGTCGAGCACGCCTGGTCCGGTGTCCTCGGCGTCCCCCGCGACTGGTGCGCCACGGTCGCCCTCGACCGGGCCACCGGACTCGGCTGGGCGGGCGGTTACGTCGGCTCGGGCGTCGCCACCGCCAACCTGGCCGCCCGCACCCTGCGCGACCTCGTCCAGCAGGACTCGGGCCAGGCCGGCCGCACCGAGCTGACGGACCTGCCGTGGGTGAACCACAAGGTCCGCAAGTGGGAGCCGGAACCCTTTCGCTGGCTGGGCGTCCAGGGCATGTACGCCACCTACCGCACCGCCGACCAGCGCGAACGCCTCCACCCGAGCACGCGGTCCTCGCGGCTCGCGCAGGTCGCGGACCGGGTGTCCGGCCGGCACTGAGCCGACCGGGTGACAAGGGGAGGGCGGCCGCTGGCTACCCTCCCCTCATGATTCGCTCCGCGACCCCCGCCGACGTCCCCGTCATCCACGCCCTGATCCGTGAGCTGGCCGAGTACGAGAAGGCCCCGCAGGAGGCGCGGGCGAGCGAGGACCAGCTGCGCGAGGCGCTGTTCGGGGAGCGGCCCGCGGTGTTCGCGCACATGGCCGTGGACGAGGGGACCGGGGATCCCGTCGGGTTCGCGTTGTGGTTCCTGAACTTCTCCACCTGGCGCGGGGTGCACGGCATCTACCTGGAGGACCTGTACGTCCGCCCGTCCGCCCGGGGCGGCGGGCACGGCCGGGCCCTGCTGGCCGAGCTGGCCCGCATCTGCGTGCGGCGCGGCTACGAGCGCCTGGAGTGGTCGGTGCTCGACTGGAACCGGCCCGCGATCGGCTTCTACGAGGCCCTCGGCGCCCGTCCGCAGGACGAGTGGACGGTGTACCGGCTCACCGACGGGGCGCTGGCCGAACTGGGCCGCTCAGCCGACTGACTCCGGCACGGGCGCCTCGGCCGGTGCCCCGCGCCCGGGTGCCTTGGCGGTCACCATCAGGCCCGCCACCAGCCCCGCCAGCAGCATGACGCCCGCCGCCCACCAGATCGCGACCGTGTAGCCGTGCACCACGCCCGCCGGGATCACCACGGCCTTCTCGGCCGGGCCGTGCAGATGGGCGGTGATGTAGGCGGCGCTGCTGGTGGTGGCGACGGTGTTGAGCAGCGCCGTACCGATCGAGCCGCCCACCTGCTGCGAGGTGTTGACGGTCGCCGAGGTGACGCCCGCGTCGCGCGGGTCGACGCCGGCGGTGGCGGTGGCGAACACCGGCATGAAGGTCAGGCCCATGCCGAGGCCCATCAGGATCAGGGCGGGCAGGATCTCGCCGGTGTAGGAGGAGTGGACCGTCATCCGGGTCAGGAGCAGCAGCCCGGAAGCGGCGAGGAGCATGCCCGGCACCATGAGCATGCGCGGGGCCACCCGGTGCAGCAGCCGCGCCGATATCTGGGTGGAGCCGGTGATGATCGCGACGGTCAGGGGCAGGAACGCCAGGCCCGCCCTGACCGGCGAGTAGCCGAGGATGACCTGCAGGTAGTAGGTCATGAACAGGAACAGCCCGAACATGCCGATCACGGCGAGCATCATGGTCAGGAAGCAGCCGGCGCGGTTGCGGTCCCGGACGATGTGCAGCGGCAGCAGTGGGCTCGGGGCGCGGCTCTGCCACCACACGAAGACGGCGAGCAGGACGACACCGGTCGCGAACAGGGCGAGTACCAGCGGGTCGGTCCAGCCGCGCGGCTCGGCCTCGCTGAAGCCGTAGACGATCGCGACGAGTCCACCGCAGCCGAGCAGTGCGCCGGGCACGTCGAGACGGACGTCGCCGTGGCCGGGGCGGTCGTGCAGCAGGGCGGAGGCGCCGAGGACCGCGAGAGCGGCGATGGGCACGTTGACGTACAGACACCAGCGCCAGTTCAGGTACTCGGTGAGCAGGCCGCCGACGATGAACCCGATCGCCGAGCCGCTGCCGGCCAGGGCGCCGTAGATGCCGAAGGCCTTGCCGCGCTCGCGGGGGTCGGTGAACGTCGTGGTCAGCAGGCTGAGCGCGGAGGGCGCGAGCACGGCGGCGAAGGCGCCCTGCAGGGCGCGGGCGCCGAAGAGCATGCCGGAACCGGTGGCCGCGCCGCCGAGCGCGGAGGCGGCCGCGAAGCCGATCAGCCCGATGACGAAGGTCCGTTTGCGGCCGACGAGATCGGCGATCCGGCCGCCGAGCAGCAGCAGCCCGCCGAAGGCGAGGGTGTAGGCGGTGATGACCCACTGCCGGTTGCCGTCGGACATGTTCAGGTCGTGCTGTGCCGAGGGGAGCGCGATGTTCACGATCGTCGCGTCCAGGACCACCATCAGCTGGGCCAGGGCGATGACCACCAGCCCCCACCAGCGGTGCGGATCGGCCCCTTCGGCTCCGGCCGGCGCCGGCGGGGTTTCACCCTTTCGGCCGAGACTCATCTGGCCAGAAGACCACGATTCGGGGCGTGTCGCATCCGCGTGTGCAGGGTCGCCGTGCTTGTGCCTCATGGCTCGAGCACCACCTTTCCGATCGTGCCGCGCGTCCGGAGCGCACGGTGTGCGGCGGCGGCCTCGGAGAGCGGGAAACGGGTGACGGCCGGGCGCAGCCGGCCCTCGGCGGCTTCGGTGAGGGCGCGCAGTTCGAGCGCGCGCAGACCGCCCGCCTTCCGGAGCATCTCCGGGCCGAGCACCGACTCGGAGACGCCCTCGACGAGGTACCCGCGTGGTTCGTCCCCGATGCCCTCGGCGGACCGGCCGAAGACGAGATGCCGGCCGCCGGGCGCGAGCAGGTCCACGGCCTCCCGGGCGACCGCGCCACCGACGCCGTCGTAGAGGATCGTGGCGCCGGATCCGCCGAGGTGGGCGCGGACCTCGGCGGGCCAGTCGGGGTCGGTGTAGTCGACGGCGAGATCGGCGCCCTCGGCGCGTACCCGGGCCGTCTTCTCCGTGCCGCCCGCGAGGCCGACGACCTCGGCTCCGGCGTTCTTGGCGTACTGCACGAGCAGCGTGCCGATGCCGCCCGCGGCCGCCGGTACGACGACCACGTCGTCCGGTCCCGGCTCGGCGAACCGCGCGATCCCGAGCGCCGTGCGTCCGGTACCGATCATCGCGACGGCCTCGGCGAAGCCCAGCGCGTCGGTGAGTTCGTGGAGGCGTTCGGCGCCGGTGACGGCGAGTTCGGCGTACCCGCCGGGCGCGAAGCCGAGGTGGGCGACCACCCGCTTGCCGAGCCGGTCCTCCGGCACGCCGTCGCCGAGGGCGTCCACGACCCCGGCGACCTCGCGGCCGGGGACGGTCGGCAGGACGGGCGGCTCGGGCAGCGGGCCCTGCCGGCCCTCGCGCAGGGCCGTGTCGAGGAGGTGTACCCCGGCCGCGGCCACGGCGATCCGCACCTCACCGGGCCCGGGGACCGGGTCCTTCGTCTCCTCGTAGGTCAGGTTCTCGGCCGGCCCGAAGGCGTACAGGCGTACTGCGTGCATGGGTCCCCCCGGACTGTCTCCGTCTGCTTCTGTCTGCGTCTGCTTCTCGCGGGGCCCACTCTTCGACCTCAAGCACGCTTGAGGTCAAGGGCGGGCCTGCCGAGGATCAGCGACACCGCGGTGACCGCGCTGTTGAAGGACACCTCCGACAGCACGCCCGGCGCCGCCACCTGGTCGCCGGCCAGGTAGACGCCGTCTCCGCGATCCACCGCCGGCCGGTCCCGCCAGCTGCTGCCCGGCAGGTCCACGGCCCCCGTACGGCCGTCCGCCACGGACTCCCGCCGCCAGGTGACCCGCTGCCGCCATCCCTCGAAGGCCAGGTCGAGCAGTTCCTCGGCGCGCGCGAGCCCGTCCGCCCGGGACTGACCCCGACCGATCGGGATCTGCCCCTGGACCAGCTGCTCGCCGGCCGGGGCGAGGGTGCGGTCCTGGGCGGTGAACCGCTCGATCCAGCCGGGCGCGTCGAGGTCGGAGACGGCGAAGGCGTCCCCGCGCCGTGTGGTGAGGGCCAGGTCGAGCAGCACGGTACGGCCGCCGGGCCAGGTCAGGGAGGCGTCGTCGAGCAGCCGCCGGGCGGCGGGCAGGGAGGTGGCGACCACCACGGGCGAGCCGGCCGGCAGGCTGTCGACCCGGGACAGCGTCTCGATCCGCACGCCGAGGTTCCAGGCCCGGGCGGCCATCCGGTCGATGACGCTCGCCCAGCCACCGCGCGGGTAGTGCGCCTCCGGCGGCAGCTTGGTGGCCCGGCGCAGGCGCTCCTGCACGAAGGCCGCGGACAGGGCGCCCGGATCGTGGTGGAACAGGGCGACGGCGGAGTAGTTGGCGGCCGCGCGGGCGCCCTCCTCGCCGGCGACGCCGGTCGCCCAGCTGAGGAAGTCGGTGTCGACGGGGGCCTGGCGGACGCCGGGGCGCAGCAGCTTGAGCAGCGCGAAGGGCGGGGTGCGGCGCAGCACGCCGTGGTGGCGCAGCCGCAGCCGGGCCGCCTCCAGGGGCGGGATCGGGGCGAGCGGCCCGATCAGGTCGCGCTGCCTGAGCCAGGTCCAGTGCGGGCCGCCGCTGTAGAGGGCGTGCGGGCCCTCGTTCGTCCGGTACGGCCCCTCTGCCGTGCGGGCCCGGCCGCCCAGGGTGTGGTGGGCCTCGTACACGGTGACCCTGGCGCCTGCCTCGGCGGCGGTGATGGCGGCGGTGAGCCCGGCGAAGCCGCCGCCGACGACGGTGATGCGGTGCATGGGGTGGGATCTCCCTCGAGTCGGTTCACCTTGTCCTCGAGTACGACGGCACAGACCCCTGGAAATGTGACATCGGCCCACAGCGTCCCCGGTTTCCGCAGGTCGGACGGATTGTCAGAGGCGGGGTGCAGCATGGGCACATGGCGAGGAGAACGACGGGCACGGGTTCGGGCGGGGCAGGGCCGAAGGGCGCACGGCGGCCGGAGGTGCAGCTGCCACCCCTGGAGTCCTGGACGGACGGCGAGCTGGCGCCGGACGGTGACTACGACGGGCTGGAGTTCCGCGAGGCGGACCTGGCGGGGCAGGACGGCGCGGGCGCCCGCTTCATGGACTGCGCGCTGACCGGCTGCGCGGTGGACGAGACGGCCCTGACCCGGGCCCGGGTCCTGGACTCGGTCCTCACCGGCCTGCGCGGAGTGGGCACGAACCTGGCCGAGTCCACGTTCCGCGACGTCGAGGTGCGCGATCCCCGCCTCGGCGGCGCCCAGCTCCACGGCGCCGTCCTGGAGCGGGTCGTGATCCGCGGCGGCAAGATCGACTATCTCAACCTGCGCGAGGCCCGGCTCAAGGACGTCGTCTTCGAGTCGTGCGTCCTGGTCGAGCCGGACTTCGCCGGTGCCCGCCTGGAGCGGGTCGAGTTCGTCGACTGCGCCCTGAAGCAGGCCGACTTCGGCGGCGCGACCCTGAAGGACGTGGACCTGCGCGGGGCCGCTCCGCTGGAGATCACCCGGGGGCTGGACCGGTTGTCGGGAGCGGTGATCAGCACCGGGCAGCTGCTCGACCTGGCGCCCTTGCTGGCGGGGGAGTTGGGGATCCGGGTGGAGGGATGAGACGTCAGGGCAGCCGGGGGAAGCGCGCCTGAAGGGTCCAGATCGCCGGGTTCTCCGCCAGCTCCTCGTGGAGGTCGGTCAGGTCGGCGATCAGGTCGTGGAGGAAGTCGTGGGCCTCGCGGCGGAGTTCTGCGTGGGAGAAGGTGAGCGGGGACTCCTCGGCCGGCATCCAGTCGGACCCGACCTCCACCCAGCCGAAGCGGCGCTCGAAGAGCATCCGGTCCGTGGACTCGGTGAAGTCCAGCTCCGCCCGCTGCGGGCGGGAGGCGCGGGAGCCGAGGGGGTCCCGGTCCAGCCGCTCCACGATGTCGCACAGTGCCCACGCGAAGTCCAGCACCGGCACCCATCCCCAGGCTGTGGACAGCTCCCGGTCCGTCTTGGTGTCCGCGAGGTAGACGTCCCCGCAGAACAGGTCGTGCCGCAGCGCGTGGACGTCCGCGCGGCGGTAGTCGGTCTGCGGCGGGTCCGGGAAGCGGTTGGAGAGGGCATAGCCGATGTCGAGCACGGGAGAGATGGTGTCACGCCCGCCGCCCCGCCCCGCCCGGTGCGGTCCCCACCTAAGATCATTGACATGTCCAGATCCGCGCGCCTTGTCCCGGCCGTCGCCGTCCTCGCCGTCCTCGCCCTCACCGGCACCGCGTGCGGCGGCGGCGTCCACGGCACCCCGGGCGGCTCCGGCGTGCGCGACCCCTACTTCCCGAAGGCGGGCAACGGCGGCTACGACGTCACCCACTACGCCCTCACCCTCGACTACACCCCTGGCACCCGTCACCTCACCGGCAAGGCCGTCATCACCGCACGTGCCACCCAGGGCCTGTCCGCCTTCGACCTCGACCTCGCCGGGCTGGACGTCGGCTCGGTCACCGTCGAGGGCAGGAGGGCCCGCTGGAACCGCGCCGGACAGGAACTCACCGTTTGGCCCCACGACGACCTCGCCAAGGGCGAGACGTTCCGCACCACCGTCCGCTACTCGGGCACCCCGCGGACCCTCACCGACCCCGACGGCTCGAAGGAGGGCTGGCTGCGCACCGCCGACGGCGCGCTCGCCCTCGGCGAGCCGGTCGGCTCCATGGCCTGGTTCCCCGGCAACCACCACCCCTCGGACAAGGCGTCCTACGACATCACGGTCACCGTCCCGAAGGGCCTCCAGGCCGTCTCCAACGGGGAGTTGACGAGCCGGAGCACCAGGGGTGGCCGTACGACGTACGCCTGGCACACCGCCCAGCCCATGGCGAGCTACCTCGCCACCGTCGCCGTCGGCCACTACGACATCACCGACACCAAGGGCCCGCACGGCCTGCCGGTCCTCACCGCGGTCGACCCCACCCAGGCCGGGGCGAGCGCGAAGGTGCTCGCGAAGATCCCCGAGATCATCGAGTGGGAGGAGGGCAACTTCGGGCCGTACCCCTTCTCCTCCACCGGCGCCATCGTCGACCGGCCGGGCGACGCCGGCTACGCCCTGGAGACCCAGAACCGGCCTGTCTTCCCCGGGGACCAATTCGACACCGGCACCCTCGTCCACGAACTCGCCCACCAGTGGTTCGGTGACTCGGTCACCCCCCGGAGCTGGCGGGACATGTGGCTCAACGAGGGCTTCGCGACGTACGCGGAGTGGCTGTACGAGGAGGACCACGGCGGCAGGAGCGCTCAGCAGACCTTCACCGACCTGTACGAGGACGACGACGAGGCCGTGTGGGCCTTCCCGCCGGCGAAGCCCTCCGGCGCCGCGCACATCTCCGACAGTCCCGTCTACCAGCGCGGCGCGATGGTCCTGCAGAAGATCCGCCGGAAGGTCGGCGACGACACCTTCTACGACATCGTCCAGGGCTGGGCCGCCGCCCACCGCCACGGCACCGCGAGCACCGCCGACTTCACCGCGTACGTGGAGAAGAAGGCCCCGGACAAGGACTTCGGCGAGATCTGGAAGGACTGGCTGTACGGGGACGGCAGGCCGGACCACCCGTGACGGGCGGCCCGGCCTGCGCGCTGTCCCCGCGTGCGGCTAGTTGACGTTGACCGCCTTCCAGGCCGCCGCCACCGCGTTGTACTCGGCGCTGCCCGAGCCGTACAGGTCGGCCGCGGCCTGCAGGGTGCCGGCGCGGGCGCCCGCGTAGTTCGTGGTCGACGTGAAGTACGTGGTCAGGGCCTTGTACCAGATCTGGTCGGCCTTGGCCCGGCCGATGCCGGTGACGGTGGAGCCGTTGTAGGTGGGGGAGTTGTAGGAGACGCCGTTGATCGTCTTGGCGCCGCTGCCCTCGCTCAGCAGGTAGAAGAAGTGGTTGGCGACGCCCGAGGAGTAGTGCACGTCGAGGCGGCCGACCGACTTCGACCAGTAGTCGGCGGACGCGCCGTCCTTGCTGGGCTTGTCCATGTAGCGCAGCGGGGTGCCGTCGCCGTTGATGTCGATCTTCTCGCCGATGAGGTAGTCACCGACGTCCGAGCCGTTGTTCGCGAAGAACTCCACCGAGGTGCCGAACATGTCGGAGGTGGCCTCGTTGAGGCCGCCGGACTCGCGGCTGTAGTTGAGCTTGGCGGTGGCCGCGGTCAGGCCGTGGCTCATCTCGTGGCCGGCCACGTCGAGCGAGGTGAGCGGGTCGGCGTTGCCGGTGCCGTCGCCGTAGGTCATGCAGAAGCAGCTGTCGTCCCAGAAGGCGTTGACGTACGCGTTGCCGTAGTGGACACGGGAGTAGGCGGCCTTGCCGTCGCCCGCGATGCCGTTGCGGTTGAACGCGGACTTGTAGAAGTCCCAGGTGACGGCGGCGCCGTAGGCGGCGTCGACGGCGGCGGTCTGGCGGTTGGTGACGGTGCCGTCGCCCCAGACGTCGTCGGCGTCGTGGAAGAGGGCGCCGGTGCCGCTCGTGCCGCCGTTCAGGTCGTAGGTCTTGTGGCCGCCGCGGCCGCCGTCGATCAGGTCGTAGCCGCCGGAGGCGGAGGCGGTGGTGCCGAGCGTGACCGTGCCGCTGTACCGGCTGGTGCCCGTTCCGGTGTCGATCGCCTCGTAGGAGTAGACCTTCTTGCCGGTCTGCGCGTCGGTGATGACGTGCAGCTCGCTCGGCGTGCCGTCGTGCCGGACGCCCTTGACCACGGACTCGTAGGCGAGGACCGGCTTGGCGCCCGCCGCCCAGACGACCTTGCGGGAGGTCGAGGCGGTGGCCTTCGCGGTGCCGGAGGACTTGAGGGCGGTCTTCTTCGCGTTCGTGGGGGAGACGGCCGCGGTGGTGGTGGGCACGGATATCCGGGCCTTGGCCGCCTTGCTGACGCCCTTGAGCGCACCGTTCTTCGCCACGTGGGTGACCAGGTCGCCGCCGAGGACGGGCAGACCGGCGTACGTGCGCTCGTAGCGCGTGTGGACCGTGCCGTTCGCGTCCTTGACCACGTCCCGGACGACCAGCTTCTCCTTCGCGCCGAGCCCGAGTTCACGGGCCGCCGCACCGGCGTGCGCCTGGGCCGAACCCAGGGCGGCGGCGCGGGCCGTGGCGCTGAGCGGGAGGGCCGTGGCGCCGGGGGTGTGCGTGGGGGCGGCGCCGGCGGGGCTGTTCTGCAGTGCGAGGACGACCATCGCGGCCGAGCCGACCAGGGCGGCGGCGCGTACGGCGGCCTTGCGGGAGGTGCGGGACGCGTGGGGCTGCTGTCTCACTCGATCTCCTTCGTCACTGGTCCCCGTGGGGTCGGGGACACAGGTGGGGAACAGGGGATGCACAGAGTTGCGGCGGGTGAGGAGAGGGTGGCATCGGCAACGGTCCGTTTGACAGGGCGCCGACAAGACTTTACGCGTTCGTATCCGAAAGCCGTGCCACGAAATCCGTTATGCGGACGCGCTCTGGTTGATCAACTCCCGCTGTTTCCAGCGCACTTGAGGCGTCGGGCGTCACACCTCGCGGGCCAGCTCCGCCCGCATCGCCGCCCGCGCCGCCCACACGGCCCGCGCGTGCCTGAGCCGGTGCTCCTGGAACTCCGGTGTCTCCAGCGGAGGATCGCCCGCCGCGAACACCTCCAGCAGCGCGCGCAGGGAGGAGTAGACGTCCTCGGTGACGGCCGTCATCTCCTCGGGGGCGCAGAGCAGCGCGGTTTCCCGGACCTCGTCGCAGCCCGAGGCGCGGAACGCCTCCCGGACGGCCGCGTCCCGGTCCGCCGGCGGACCGGCGCGGTGTGCCGTGGCGACCGTGTGCATGGCCTCGTACGCCAGCCGGTACCTGGTCAGACAGGTGACGTAGATGTCCCGGCGTTCCCGCCGGGTGCGGTCGATGCTCTCGCGCCGCCAGCGGGCCCGGTCGGCGAGCAGTGTCGAACCGACCCCGACCGCGGCGCCGAGCCCGGTGGCGGCGAGCGTCGTCCACTCCATGCGGTGCTCAGCCCTCCCACTCGTCCAGCAGCCGGGCGAGGTCCGGCGGCCATACCGGTTCCGCCTCTTCGGCCAGTTCCGGCCGGCTCCACCAGCGCCAGGTGAGGATGCCGTCGGCGGCGTGCGCGGCGGCCAGTTGGGGGCCCGCGGGCTCGCGGTGCGGGCCCCGGGTGACGTAGATGTGCTCGTGCTGGCGGACGGCGATGCCCATGCGGGTGAAGTCGTGCTCCCAGGTGCACAGCAGGAGGCCCGGCTCCAGGTCGTCCCAGCCGGTCTCCTCGAGCAGTTCGCGCCGGGCTCCCTCGCGTGGCGTCTCACCCGGGTCCAGGCCCCCGCCGGGCAGCGCCCAGTGGACGCCGACCTCGGCGTTGTCGTACCGGAACAGGAGCACCGCGCCCTCGGGGTCGACCACGGCGACCCGGGCCGCCTCCCGGGGTGTGCGCAGCACCTTGCGCAGTACGGCGCAGGGGCGGCCCAGGGCGCGGTCGGGGCGGTGGTCGATCGTGTCGTAGCCGAGGGCGGTCCAGA
This sequence comes from Streptomyces sp. NPDC044061, assembly GCF_056434305.1. Lineage (NCBI taxonomy): Bacteria > Bacillati > Actinomycetota > Actinomycetes > Kitasatosporales > Streptomycetaceae > Streptomyces > Streptomyces sp. NPDC044061. The sequence goes on from NZ_JBWKFL010000028.1 coordinate 112,058, forward strand.
AGGCCAGTGCCCTGGGGTTGTTCTCGAGCACGGCGAGCCGTAGGGCCTGCCGGCCGGCGGCCCGGAAGCGCTCCTCCACCAGCGTGGCGACCCGCCGGCCGTAGCCCTGCCGCTGCGCGGACGCGTCCACCATCAGCAGCCCGATCCAGGGGTCCGGGTCGGCCGGGTCCGGGTGCCGGGCCAGTGTGATCACGAGCGCGACCAGCCGCCCCTCGGCCCGGGCCAGCAGCACCTCGGCATCCGGCTGGACCAGCTCGTCGGCCAGCACGGTGGCCACCTGCTCGGGACGCACGACGTCCGGGTCGGAAAGATCCCCGCTGAGCGCGAGGAACTCACGGTTGGAGGCGTACAGCGCCGTCAGCTCGGTGAGCAGCGGGGCCGGGATCCCGCGATGCGGAGTCAGCTGTTCGAGAATCACGCGGGCAAGGTAACGCGCAAGCGGCCCGAGCCCCACGGGATTACGGCCCTGCGGCTGCCCCGGGCCGAGCGGGGTCGGCACGCCGGAGCCCCGGGTCACGGCGTTCGGTCGTGGCCCGGGGCTCCTGCCGCTGGTGTGGCGGTCAGACGTTCACGCCGAAGTCCTGGGCGATGCCGACCAGGCCCGAGGCGTAGCCCTGGCCGACCGCGCGGAACTTCCACTCCGCGCCGTTGCGGTACAGCTCGCCGAAGACCATGGCCGTCTCGGTGGCGGCGTCCTCGGACAGGTCGTAGCGGGCGATCTCGGCGCCGCCGGCCTGGTTGACGATGCGGATGTAGGCGTTGCGGACCTGGCCGAAGTTCTGGCCGCGGTTCTCGGCGTCGTAGATGGAGACCGGGAAGACGATCTTGTCGACGTCGGCCGGGAGCGCGGCCAGGTTGACGTTGATCGCCTCGTCGTCGCCGGCGCCCTCACCCGTGCGGTTGTCACCGGTGTGGACGATGGTGTTGTCCGGGGTCTGCTTGTTGTTGAAGAAGACGAAGTGGGCGTCGGAGTAGACCTTGCCCTGCGTGTTGACCGCGATCGCCGAGGCGTCCAGGTCGAAGTCCGTGCCGGTGGTGGTGCGGACGTCCCAGCCGAGGCCCACGGTGACGGCGGTCAGGCCCGGAGCCTCCTTGGTGAGCGAGACGTTGCCACCCTTGGACAGGCTTACAGCCATGTTGGGAGTCCCTTCCTTGATATCCGTGTATCTGTGCCGATGAAGCTACCGTCACCCGGGAGAACGTCGAGGGGGGTCCCGGTGGTTCCGGATGGCTTTACCTTTTTTACCCGCCACGAAAACCGGGTGACGTGAGGCGGGCGGAGCCGGGAACATGGGATGCATGTCCGGGCCCTATCTCATCCGCGGCTCGGTCTCGCTGCCCGAGGCCGAGCTGATGTGGCGTTTCTCCAGGTCCTCCGGGCCCGGCGGGCAGCACGTGAACACCAGCGACTCGCAGGTGGAGCTGCGCTTCGACCTCGCGCGCACCGAGGCGCTTCCCCAGGTGTGGAAGGACCGGGCGCTGCAACGCCTGTCCGGGCGCCTGGTGGACGGCGTCGTGGTCGTACGGTCCTCCGAGCACCGCTCCCAGTGGCGCAACCGCGAGGCCGCGGCCGTACGCCTCGCCGCCCTCCTCGCCGAGGCCACCGCACCCCCGCCCAAGCCCCGCCGGCCCACCCGCATCCCGCGCGGCATCAACGAGCGGCGACTGCGGCAGAAGAAGCAGCGCTCGGAAACCAAGCGCGGCCGCACGGGCCGCGACTGGGGATAGCGGCGCCGCCCGGCCCTGTCACACCTCCGGCTTCCGATCCGTCACCGAAGTGAGAGACGACGGAACGGGACGGAGAAGAGGCGGGCCCCGATGAGTGACAACGACTTTCTCGCGGAGCGGTTCGAGGCGCACCGGAGCCGGCTGCGGGCCGTCGCCCACCGCATGCTCGGGTCCACCGCCGAGGCGGAGGACGCCGTGCAGGAGGCGTGGTTCCGGCTCAGCCGGTCCGGCGACCGGCAGGTGGAGAACCTCGGCGGCTGGCTGACCACGGTCGTCGGCCGGGTCTGTCTGGACATGCTCCGCTCCCGCCGCTCCCGGGCCGAGCAGCCGCTGGAGACCTGGCGGCCGGCGCCGTCCGCCGCACCCGACCCCGCCGAGGACGCCCTGCTCGCCGACTCGGTCGGAATCGCCCTCCTCGTCGTGCTGGACACCCTCACACCCCCCGAGCGGCTCGCGTTCGTGCTGCACGACCTGTTCGCGGTGCCGTTCGACGAGGTCGCCGGCATCCTCGGCCGCGGCGAGGCGGCCACCCGGCAGCTCGCCAGCCGGGCCCGGCGCCGGGTGCGGGGCGCGGAACCCGCGGACGCCGCTCTGGCCCGGCAGCGGGAGGTCGTCGGCGCGTTCCTGGCCGCCGCCCGGGACGGCGACTTCGACGGCCTGCTGAGCGTGCTCGACCCGGACGTGGTGGCCCGCAGCGAGGCCGGGGTGACGGCCGGCGCCGGGGCGGTCGCCTCCGGTGCCGCCGGCTACGCCCACCTCGCCCGTGTCGCGCACCCCGCCCTGATCGACGGCGTGACCGGTCTGGTGGTCCTGACGGCCGACGGCCGCCCCGAGCGGGCCCTCGTCTTCACCTTCGTACGCGACCGCATCGCCGTCATCGAGATCCTGACCGACCCGGCGCACCTGGCGGCACTCGGCATCGAGCCGATCCGGGACAGGCCCTAATTCCGGGCGGTTATCTCTTTCGGACGAAGTGTCATGCGCGCGCATTCAGGCGGCCGTCAGGGCGGAACCACGGAAATTCCACGGCGCCCGATTACCCCAACTGCCGGTATCGGCCGCGGAAATACATCAGCGGCCCGCCCTCCGCGCCCGGCACTCGCGCGGTCAGTACCCGGCCGATGACGAGCGTGTGGTCACCGGCCGCCACCCGCTGCTCGGTTCGGCACTCCAGGGTGGCCAGCGCCCCGCCCACCAGCGGGGCCCCGGTGGCCTCGCCGCGGACGCAGGGGAGGTCCTCGAAGAGCAGACGGTCGCTGATGCGGCCCTTCATGGCGAACCGCCCGGCGATCTGGCGCTGGCTCTCGGCGAGGACCGAGACGGCCCACAGCGGCTGTTCGTCGAGCAGGTCGTCCATGCGGGCGCCCGTACGCAGGCTGACCAGCACCAGTGGCGGGTCGAGCGAGACGGACATGAAGGCGGTGGCGGTCATGCCGACGTCCTCGACGCCGGGCGCGGTCGGGTCGTCCGGATCCAGCGGCGGCTCCTGCGCGGTCACCAGGACCACGCCCGCGGCCAGCCGGGACATCGCGGCCCGGAACTCGTCGTTGCTCACCCCCTCAGCATGCCCGGAAGCAGAGGTGGCGGTGGGTGAGGGAGTCTTCAGCACGCCGGAAACGCTAATCTCCGCACCGCGCGCGCCGCATCGGCCCTCCGCCCGAACCGGGTCCTAGTAGGGCTTGGTCAGGTTCACTCGCTAGTGGCGTGTCCGTTTGATCGGATGGGCCGTTGACCGGGTGTGATGGGTGGGGAGTTGGCCGCGG
>NZ_JBWKFL010000029.1:0-8123 GCF_056434305.1 Streptomyces sp. NPDC044061
GGTAGAATGCCGAAGGGGGGGACGGGCGTTCTGGCTCGGTTGGGGGAGGGGGGGGGGGGGGGGGGGTGGCGCGGGCGCGCTCCCCGCCCCCCCCCCCCCGTTGCCGTACTCCCCGGGCGGACCCGCTCAGTTCCAGCCGCGGCTGTCCTGCTTGAGCGCGGTGTCGACGGTCAGGGCCGTCGCCACGACCAGGCTCAGCAGCGGTTCGGGCAGCTGGTAGTGGATCTGCAGGACGTAGTTGTCCGCCGACGTGAACAGCGTCTTGGCGAGGCCTTCCCAGGTCTTGGTGATCCGGGCCACCTCGTTGTCCGTGTGGTCGACGATCGCGAAGTTCCAGGCCCGCCAGTTCTCCGCCTTGATCGCGCCGACCTGCTGGCCGTTCACGTTCATCGCGAAGTTGATCTTCCCGATCATGTTCTGCTGGACGATCTCACCGACCGGCGAGCCGTCGGGGCGGGTCACGATGACGCGGGACTTGAAGATCTTCGCGGGGCGGGTCAGCAGCAGCTGCGGCTGCCCGTAGGCGTCGCGGATCTCCAGCTTGTGGGTCAGGAACTGGTCCCAGCTGGAGATGAAGCGGAAGATCTTCCTCAGCGCGCTCTGGCCGACCTCGGTGACCGCGCCGAGCTCGCGGCCGTTCTGGTCCATGACCTTGTACTCGTTGGTCAGCTCGATCAGCTTGGCCTTCTGGTTCACGACCAGGACCGGCTCGGTGAAGAGGGTGCCGCCGCCGGGACCGCCGGCCGCCACCCCCGCCTGCCGCTGCACCTGGCGCTGCACCTTGGGGTCGGCGCCCTGCTGCTGCGGGATGTGGGCCGCGGGCTGCTGGGGCGCGGCCTGTTGCTGCAGGACCTGCCCGGCGGCCTGCTGCGCCGGGTTGGTGTGCTCGGTCCACTGCGCGCCGTCCCAGTAGCGGAGCGTCTGGGCCGCCCCGTGCGGATCGGGGTACCAGCCTGCAGGAGTGTTCGATTGCGTGGTCACCGGGGCACACTACCCTGATGTGACCGGTACCTGACCAGTCCGCACGGAGCGGTGTTCATCGCCCGTTCACCCCGTTCGTCCCGTGATGACGGCGGGATCGCTGACGCCGGGGTGCCCGTTCTCCACGTGCCCGGCGAAGCCGCGCAGGAAGGCCGGGTCCGCGTCCGAAGTGACCGTGAGGTCGTACCACCGCTTGCTCGCCGCGAGGCCGACGACGTGCTTCACGGTGGCCCCGGGCCGCACCGTCACGGAGACGGGGCCGCCGCCGTAGGCGTTCAGGAGCTTCAGCTTCGCCGTGCCGGAGCCCTTGTTGGTGAAGGTGAGTACGACGTCGTCGCCGACGTGCCGGGCGGTGACCTCGGGTCCGGCGGCCTTGCCCCGGCCCTTGAAGAGGCGCAGGAAGCCGTTCGGGCCGTGCACGGCCAGGTCGTACGAACCGCCCGAGTAGGCCGAGTTCCAGGTGTCGGTGAGGCGCTTGCCGGCCTCGGTGGTGTACGTCCAGGGCCCGTCGGTGCGGTTGTTCGAGGTGACCAGGAACGCCGCGCCCGCGCGGGCGCCGGAGGCGAAGCTCAGCGTGAACTTCCCGGCCGCCGCGTCCCCGGAACCGTCCACCGCCGGAACGTACTTGAGGGGGCGGGTGGGGCGGCTGCCGCGCTCCTGCCCGGGCAGGGCGGGGTTGGCCGGCGGGACGGGCTTGTAGTCGGGGTGCCGGTCGTGGTCCGGCGGCTGGTATCCGGCCGTGGACGGCAGCGCGACCGGCCTGGTGTCCTTGCGGCTGAAGTCGAAGGCGGCGGTCAGGTCGCCGCAGACCGCCCGGCGCCAGGGCGAGATGTTCGGCTCCTGGACACCGAAGCGGCGCTCGATGAACCGGATGATCGAGGTGTGGTCGAAGGTCTCTGAGCAGACGAAACCGCCCTTGCTCCAGGGCGAGACGACCAGCATCGGCACCCGCTGGCCGAGCCCGTAGGGGCCCGCGCCGTGGCCGGCGTCGCCCTTGAACAGGTCGAGCGAGGGATCCACGGTCGACAGCCCCTGGGCGGCGGAGGCCGGCGGGAAGGGCGGGATCACATGGTCGAAGAAGCCGTCGTTCTCGTCGTAGGTGATGAACAGCGCGGTCCGGCCCCACACCGCCGGATCGGAGGTGAGCGCGTCCAGGACCTGAGCGACGTACCAGGCGCCGTAGTTGGCGGGCCAGTTGGGGTGCTCGGTGAAGGCCTCGGGGGCGACGATCCAGGAGACCTGGGGCAGCTTGCCCGCCTTCACGTCGGCCTTCAGCTGGTCGAAGAAGCCTTCGCCCTTGCGCGCGTCGGTGCCGGTGCGGGCCTTGTCGTACAGCGGGTCGCCGGGCTTGGCGTTGCGGTACTGGTTGAAGTAGAGCAGCGAGTTGTCGCCGTAGTTGCCGCGGTAGGCGTCGTCGATCCAGCCCCAGCCGCCGTTCGCGTCGAGGCCGTCGCCGACGTCCTGGTAGATCTTCCAGGACACGCCGGCCTGCTCCAGGCGCTCCGGGTACGTCGTCCAGCCGTAGCCGGCCTCGTCGTTGCCGAGGACCGGGCCGCCGCCCTTGCCGTCGTTGCCCGTGTAGCCGGTCCACATGTAGTAGCGGTTCGGGTCGGTGGACCCGATGAAGGAGCAGTGGTAGGCGTCGCAGATGGTGAAGGCGTCGGCGAGCGCGTAGTGGAACGGTATGTCGTCGCGCTTCAGGTACGCCATCGTCGTCGAGGACTTGGCGGGCACCCACTTGTCGTACTTGCCGCCGTTGAACGCGGCATGGCCGTCGTTCCAGCCGTGCGGGAGGTCCTGGATGAAGGCCAGACCCAGATCGTCGGCGTCCGGATGGAAGGGGAGGATGTCCTTCGTGCCGTCGGACTGCTTCCAGACGGACTTTCCGTTCTGCGTCACCGAACGCGGGTCGCCGAAGCCCCGCACACCCCGGAGCGAGCCGAAGTAGTGGTCGAACGAGCGGTTCTCCTGCATCAGGACGACGATGTGCTCGACGTCCTCGACCGAACCCGTGCGGTGGTGGGCGGGCAGTGCGGCCGCGCGCTGGATGCTGCTGGACAGCGAGGTGAACGCCGTCGTGACGCCCGCCAGTTGGAGAAAGCGCCGCCGGTTGACTTCGGGCATGAGTGAGGGTCCTCTCGTCCTGCGTCCTGACGTACGCGATGCCGCCGGATGACGGAATCTGCGCGCAGCGAGTGTTCCAAGAGCAGCAAACGTCAGGGAAGGGTCCGGTGGCGCCCATGTGAAAGTCGTGGGTACGGCAGGGGTTGGGGCAGGTGTGGCTTTTGCCCCCCGTCGGCCCCGCCACGGAATCCGTGGCCCGTTGTCATACGAGAGGCGCCCATCTCCCGTCTCCGGTAGGGACGGTACGGCCCGCACCCGCGGGATCCGGCCAACTGCCGCGGGAGGGGAAAGACCCGGGCCGCGTTCCCGCCACCGGAGACGGAGCCGACTCCGTTCCGGACACCGGGCGTCCAGGACGGTTCCGGCCGCGTGAGCGGAGAGGCCTGATCCGGACAGGACGGCCCGGCCTTCGGCATGCCTGGCCGAAGCGCACGGATATCGTTGTCACCATCCGCGAGGGGGCGGACGGTACGGCGATCGGGGTGCCATCCATGTTCGAGGTACGTCTGCTCGGGCCGGTGGAGGTGTGGGACGGCGGCCGGCGGGCCCCGCTCGGCGGTCCCCGGCCCCTGGCCGTCCTCGGCGCCCTGGTCGTGCACCTCGGCGAAGTGGTGTCCACCGAACGGCTCGTGGACTTCGTCTGGGACGAGCGGGCGCCGGCGACGGCGGGTGCACTGGTCGCCACGCACGTCTCCGCGGTGCGCCGCGCGCTGGCCCGGATCGGCGCGCCCGAGGTCATCCGCACCCGCCCGCCCGGGTACGTCGCCGACCTCGAACCCGGCCGGGTCGACGCCCGCCGCTTCGAGGAACTCCTGGGGGCCGCCCGGGCCGAGGCGATCGCCGGACGGCCGGCGGCGGCGGTGGACGTCCTCGGTGAGGCGCTGGGCCTCTGGCGGGGGCAGGAAGCCCTCGAAGGGCTCGGCCAGACCTTCGCGCGGATCGAGTCGGCCCGGCTGGCGGAGCTGCGGCTGGTGGCCCAGGAGGAGTCGTTCGGGCTCCGCCTCGAGCTGGGCCGGGAGGACGAGACGATCGCCCCGCTGCTGGCGCACGTCGCGGCCCACCCGTTGCGGGAGCGGCCTCGCGGACAGCTGATGACCGCCCTGTTCCGCACCGGGCGCGTCTCGGACGCCCTGCGCACCTACCAGGACGGCCGCCGGCTCCTGCGCGACGAACTGGGGATCGACCCCGGCCCACACCTGCGCGCCCTGCACCAGGCCGTCCTCACGAACGACGCCGAGGTACTGGGGGTGTCCGCGGGGCGGGGCAGGGGCGGTGGTCCGGGGGCGGGCTGGGGTCCGGGAGCGGGCTGGGGCCCCGGCCGTGCGGCGGGGGACGTGTGGGGGACGGCGTCGCCGGAGGGCGGTCGGAGCACGGTGGGGGCGGGGGAAGCGGCATCGGCCGGCGACCGAGGAACACCGGACGGATGGGGGTCGGCCCCTTCCCGGGACCAGCGCGCACCGGGCACCTGGCAAGCGCCCCCTTCCCGGGACCAGCCCGTATCGGACGCCTGGGAAGCGACCCCGCCCGGCGACGGTGCGAAGCCCGGTTCGCCTGCGGCCCGGTCCGTCTCCCCGGGCGTTCCGGATACCGGTCCCGGAACGCCCGGGGAGACGGCTCACGGCGTACACCCGCAGCCCGTCTCCGGCTCCGAACCAGGGGCCGCGCAGGCCTCCCGTGCGCGGACGGAGGCACGTTCCCACCGGCCCCCGGCTCCGCGGGCCACTGCTCCCGCCCTCCCCCGGACCGCCAACGGCGGCCGCCCCACCTCACCCACCGCCACCGTCCCGGCCACGCGCCCCGCTCCCGTCCCCTCCCATCTCCCGCCCGACATCGCCGACTTCGTGGGCCGTTCGGAGCAGATCGTCTGGGCGGCGGGGCTGTTGGAGGGTGCCGGTGTCGCCGGGCGTACCGCGCCGCCGATCGGGGTGATCTCCGGGCGCTCGGGCGCGGGAAAGACCGCGCTCGCCGTGCACGTCGGCCACCGCACCGCCGAACTCTTCCCGGACGGACGGCTGTTCATAGACCTGCGGGCCGCCGACGCCACCCCGCTGCAGCCCGCCGACGCGCTCGCCCGGCTGCTGCGGGCCATGGGCGCCGAGCCGGAGACGCTGCCCGGCAGCCTGGCGGAGCTGACCGGGCTGTACCGCACCCACGTCGGGCACCGGCGGGTCCTGCTGATCCTCGACAACGCGGCCGGCGAGGCGCACGTACGGCCGTTGCTGCCGCCCGGTGCCGGCTCCGCCGTGCTCGTCACCAGCCGTCGCCGGCTGGTGGCGCTGGAGGGCGCGGCCCACCTGGACCTGACCGTGCCCGGCGAGGAGGACGCGCTCGAACTGCTCCGGCGGGTGGCCGGACCGGAGCGGATGAGGGCGGAGCCGGAGCGGGCCGCGGAGATCGTCGCGCTGTGCGGCCGGCTGCCGCTCGCGGTGCGCATCGCCGGGGCGCGACTCGCCGCCCGCCCGCACTGGGCGCCGGGCCGGCTCGCCGGGCGGCTGCGCGACGAACGCCGCAGGCTCAACGAACTCAGCGCCGGGGACCTGGAGTTGCGCTCCAGTCTCGAACTCGGCTACGCCGACCTGGATCCACAGGAGCGGCGTGCGCTGCGCCGACTGGCCCTGCTGGACCTGCCCGACTTCGCCGCCTGGATCGCCGCCCCGCTGCTCGACATCGGCACCGAGGAGGCGGAGGAGGCCGTGGAGCGGCTGGTGGACTGCCACTTCATCGACGTGATCGGCGTGGACGAGACCGGCCGGGCCCGCTACCGCATCCACGACCTGGCGCGCGAGCACGCCCGGGAGCGCTGCCTCACCGAGGAGAGCGCCGAGGAGCGGGCGGCGGCTGTGCTGCGACTGGTGGCCTGCTGGCTGGATCTCGCCCGGAAGGCGGCCGCGCGGGGGCCGGGCGGCGCGGCGCGGCACTTCCCCGACCCGGCCGCCGTACGTCCTCTCGACCCGGAGACCGAGGCGTCGCTGCTGGAGCGGCCCGCGGCCTGGTTCGCCGCCGAACAGGCCGGGCTCCTCGCGGCCGCCGTCCACTGCGCCGATCACCTGCTCCCGCGGGCGGCCCGGGATCTCGCCGGAGCCCTGATGGCCGGTTCGGCCGCCCTCTACAACCAGTTCGACGCCTGGTCCCGCTCGCACACCGCGGCCATGGCGGCGGTCCGCCGCGGCGGTGACACCGAGGGCGAGGCCTGGCTGTTCACCGGGCTCGGTCAACTTCGCTATGAGCAGGACGACTTCGATGCCTCGTACGCCTATTTCGCCGACGCTCTGCGCCTGTTCGAGGAGTACGGGGACGTACCACAGGGCGCCGCGCTGGCGCTCGCCGGCATGGGCACGGCCCGGCGCGAACAGTCCCGTCACGAGGCGGCGTTGACATTGCTGCGGGCCTCGCTCGAGCGGTACGGCCCCTCCGGGGACGCGGGCGCGCGGGCGCGGGTGCTGTACGGCATCGGTCATGTGCACCGCGAGCAGGGCCGGGGGGCCGAGGCCCGGCAGGCTCTCGCCGAGGCGCTGGAGCTGTACCGGGCCGCGGCCGACCGGCACGGCGAGGGCCTCACCCTGCGGTCACTGGCCCTGTGCCACCGCGCCGAGCACGAACTGCTCGAGGCGGAGCGGGTGTTGCACGAGGCCTTGCGGGTCTTCGCCGAGCCGCGGGACACCTTCGGCACGATGTACACCGAGCAGTCTCTGGCCAAGGTGGAGCTGCGCACCGGCCGTCCCGATCAGGCGGCCGAGCGGCTCGGCCGCTGCCTGGAGGTGGCCCGGGAGCGGCAGGACCGGTTCGGGGAGGCACTCGTGCTGCGCACCCTGGGCGAAGCCCGGCTCGCGGCCGGCGACACCGACGGCGCCCGTGAGCCCCTGCAACGGGCCCTGGCGGCCTGGGAGGAGCTGCGGCTGCCGGTGTGGCGGGCGCGGACCCTGTGGGACCTGGCGGCGGTACGGGCGGCCGACGGCGAGGACCGGGCGGCGCGCGCCGCCCGGGCGGAGGCGCTGGAGGTGTTCCGCTCGCTGAACTGCCGGGAGGCGCGGGAGCGCGCGGACGGGATCGGCTGACGCGACGCCGGGGCGCAAAGGCGGCGCTCCTTGCCGAAGGGACAGGAGCTCCCGTCCCTGCCGAAGGGACAGAAGCAGCCCTCCCCCCGCGGGAGGCTGCAGAATGCCTGGTCGGCCGCTTGCAGAGAACCTGCAGAGCCTTTGCAGAGGCCCCCGCCACGCTGAGAGCGTGACGGACATCATCCCGCTCTCCGATCCGCGGGTCGCCGAGGTCACCGAGCGCGAGTGCGGTGAACCACTGGTCGACCTGCGCGAGACACCCGAACTGCGTCTCGACGCACGGCAGGCCGACGGCACCGGCGCCTACGCGCACCTCCGGTCCGGGGCCCTCGGGCGCCTGCTGCGGGCGCAGCGGCTGCTGCCCGCCGGGATCCGGTTCCTGGTGGTGGAGGGGTACCGGCCGCCGGACCTGCAACGGCGGTACTTCGAGAGCTACGCGGCCACGCTGCGCGAGGCCCATCCGGGCGCCGCGCCGGCCGTCATCCGCGAGCTGGCCAGCGCCTACATCTCCCCGCCGGAGGTGGCCCCGCACGTCAGCGGCGGGGCCGTCGACCTGACGCTGTGCACCGAGGACGGCACCGAACTCCCGCTCGGCACCGAGGTCAACGCCACGCCCGAGGAGAGCGCGGGCGCCTGCCGCACGGGCGCGCCCGGCATCGACGCCGAGGCCCGCGCCAACCGGGCCCTCATGGACCGGGCCCTGACCGCGGTGGGCTTCGTCAACTACCCCACCGAATGGTGGCACTGGTCGTACGGCGACCGGTACTGGGCGCTACTGTGCCGGGCCCCCGCCGCCCGCTACGGCCCGGCCGCCCCACCCGTCCCGCCCGCACGGACCACCTGACCAACGGTCCGACGGCGGGGGGGGGGGGGGGGGGGGGGGGGGGGGGGGGGGGGGGGGGGGGGGGGAGGAAGGAGGAAGGGAGGGGGAGGAGTGAGGGGGGGGGGGGGGGGGGGTGGCGG
>NZ_JBWKFL010000029.1:8133-8891 GCF_056434305.1 Streptomyces sp. NPDC044061
CCACCCCCCCCATCTCTCACCCCACCCCGCCCCCCCCCCCCCCCCCCCCCCCCCCCCCCCCCCCCCACGGCAGCCCACACCACGACCGACGATCGGGGGACACCCATGGAGACCAGTGGCGGCCTGTGCGCCCAGGCGCCCCGCGAGGACGACCGCGTCAGCCCGGGCGAGTTCGACGCCTCCTTCACCGCCGACATGCCGCGGCTGCGCAGACGGCTGCTGGCCCTGACCGGCAACCCGTACGACGCCGACGACCTGCTGCAGGAGACGTATCTGCGGCTCTCCCGGCGGGCCCGCGCCCACAGCCTCGCCCAGCAGCGGCACCCGTACGCCTACACCTGCACGGTCGCCCTCAACCTGCTGCGCGACTCATGGCTGCACCCCTCCCGGCGGGAAAGCGCCACGGACCGGCTGCCGGAGGCCGGCTGGGACGGCGGGCTCGGCAGGTACGAGGCGAGCGCCACGGCCCTCGCGCTGCTGAGCCTGCTCTCCCCGAAGGAGGCTGCCGCGGTGATCCTCGTGGACCTGGAAGGCCTGAGCCACGACTCGGCCGGCGAACGCCTCGGCGCCCACCGCGGCACGGTCCAGCGCAACCGCATGCGCGGCCTGGCCAAGATGCGCGCCGCGCTGACCGCCTAGCCGCCCCCGGACCCCGGGGGGGGGGGGGGGGGGGGGGGGGGGGGGGGAGGGGAGGGGGGGGGGGGGGGGGGGGGGGGGGGGGGGGGGGGGAGGCGCAACCGCCTACTCGCCACGAAGGT
>NZ_JBWKFL010000029.1:8901-115195 GCF_056434305.1 Streptomyces sp. NPDC044061
CCGCGCCCCCCCCCGTCGACTCTGTTACGCCCCCCGGGGGGGGGGGCCGCGCCCCCGGAACCGGCGCCCGCCGCTGTGCGGGCGCCGGGCACACACCCCCCACCGCCGTCACCGTTACCCCGGTGACGTCAACGTCGACGAAGGATGTGCTCCTTGAAGACCGGAACCACGCGCCGGCTCGCCGGCCGGGCGCTCGCACCCGCGGTGGCCGCGGCAGCCCTGGCCGCTCTCCCGCCCGCCACGGCCCATGCGGCCACTACCGCCCCGCACCCCAACGCCGCGGCAAAGGACGCGAGTTGCGGTGTCCTCGCTCCCGGCGCCTCGGCTACCGCGCAGGCCGCCGTGGACGCGGCCTGTTCGCAGATCGGCGTCTGGTACAGCTGGGGCGGCGGCCACGGCGCCACACCCGGCGCCACCTACGGCTACTACGACGGCTCCGATCCCGACAGCATGCACGACAACGAACGCAAGGGCTTCGACTGCTCGGGCCTGATGCGCTACGCGTACTACCGGGCGACCGGCAAGGACCTGCTCAACGGCACGGCGAACGACCAGTTCCACAGCTCCCAGGCCGCCGCCCGCTTCTCGGCCGGGCAGGGCACGGGCCCGCTGGTCCCCGGTGACCTGATGTTCTGGGGCAGCGGCCACATCCACCACGTGGCCATGTACCTGGGCGCGGGGCAGATGGTCGAGGCGTACGAGTCCGGCACCCACATCCGGGTCACCCCCGTGCGCACGGGCGGCGACTACGCGGGCGCCATCCGCATCAATCCGTCGGGCGCCCCGACTCCCCCGCCTGCCGACGGCGGCACGGTCTTCGAGACCTGGGGCACCAGTGTGCGCACCCACAGCTCACCGAGCGTGCGGGCCTCCGTCGTGGACACCTTCGGCGGGCCGACCCAGGTCTCGGTCCAGTGCCAGGAGCACGCGGAGACCGTCACCGCCGAGGGCTACACCAACGACATCTGGTCCAAGCTGGCCGACGGTTCGTGGCTGACGAACATCTACATCAAGGGCCCGGCCTCGCTGCCCGGCGTCCCGGACTGCGGCGGCAGCAGCCCGGCGCCGCCGAGCGGGGGCAGCAAGCCCCACCAGACGTGGGGCACGAGCGTCCGCACGCACAGCCAGCCGAACGTCAACGCGTCCGTGGTCGACTACTTCGCCCAGCCCACCACGGTCAACGTCGTCTGCCAGACCCACGCGCAGGAGGTGACGGCCGACGGCTACACCAATGACGCCTGGTCCAAGCTGACCGACGGCTCGTGGATCACCAACATCTACCTCAAGGGTCCGGCCTGGCTGACCGACGTGCCTTCCTGCTGAACGGGTGTCTTCCCGGAGCCGGTCCCGACGGCTCCGGGAAGACGATGACCCGGAAAGACAGTGACGCGGAGAAGACGGCTCGGAGAAGACGGTTCGCAGAAGTCCGCATATGGGCGGATCGAAGGGATGAAGAGATGTAATATCCCGCGCACATGACGTCCGCCGGGCTGTTCTCGGCGGTGCGGAGGGGGAGGAAATCCATGATCAGAAAGTGCGCGTTGACGCTCGGGGCGATACTTCTCGCGAGCGGCTGCGGCGGCTCCTCGCACCGCGGGTCGAGTGCGGCCGAGTCACCGTCGGCAGACGTCTCGGAGTCCGCCTCCGACACCGGTTCGCCGACGCCGGACGCCGCCTCCTCCTCCCCGGAGCCGACCCCCACGACCGAGGAACCGGTCGAGGAGACCCCCACCACCGAGAGCGCGACCTCCGACGACGCAACGGAGACGGGGAGCGAGGGCGATGCGAGCGGTGACGACGAACAGCCCGCCTCGGACGGGAGCCTGGACTGCGGCAGTCTCTCCGGCAGCGGAACCTTCACCGACCCGCTGCAACTCGGCTCCGTGGACGGCCCCGTGACGGCTCGGGGCTGCGCGCCGCTGACCTCCGGCTCCCCGTTCAACGTCCGCTACTTCTCGTTCACCCTGTCCGCCGCGCCGGGCACGAACGCCCATGCCGGGGCGTCCTTCACCCTCACCCAGGACGCGCTCGGACCGGTGTACCCGGCGATCGTCCAGCCCAACGGATGGGTCCTCAAGCACAGCCTCGGATCCGGCTACTGGACCGGAACGGAGCCCGACTTCACCGGCCGCTACCAGCAGATCTCGGATCTGGCTCCGGGCACCTACATCCTCCGTACGGAGAAACTCGACTCCCCGCTGCGCTCCCTGTCCACGCCGTCCTACGACGTAGTCGTCGACCCCGACGGCTACTGAGCCACCTCACGGGACCCAGGAATTCACTTCTGTTCTTTATTGACCGAATGTGAATTGGTATCCCTTTAAGGCGCATTATCTCTTAAACTTTTCCGCATCACGCCAGGAGGTGCGCTGGGGGCGCGCCGGGGGGAGCTGGTTCTCGTGCGCCGTAGATCGTTGTGCGCGTCCCTCCTGGGCTGCGTCGCGTTCCTCGTCCCGGCAGTCCTTGGCGCGGCGTCGGCGTACGCCGCCGACCCGGCCGCCCCCTACGCCGAACTGACGCCGGACTCTGGTCAGTTGGAGCCGGGCGGCGCCCCGCTGGCCTTGGACGCCACGTTCCACAACACGCTGGACACCGACATCACGGACAGCTTCGTCGTCGCCGTCGGCATCCGGCTCGCGCCGCCCGCCGCCCCGCTGACGCCCGATCAGGTCACGGTGGAATGGTTCGACGCCGGCCCGTCCGTATGGCGACCGGTCCAGCTGACCCCGGGCGACACCGCGCTCAGCGGCTACCTCAGCACCGACGCCGGACTCCCGTCCGTGGGTTCGCTCCCGGCAGGTGACTCGGCCCGTGTGCCGCTGCGCGTCTCACTGGTCTCCGGGGTGCCCGCACCGACCACCCTCCAGTTCGTCACGCAGGGCCTGATCCAGCCGACGGCATCGGTCGACCCGGTGGCCCTGATGGACGGCAAGGCGTCCTACTCCGTGGTCGACGAGACGACGGAATCGGACACGGGCCCGCCGGTGGACACGGTTTCGGCGACGGCGAGCCTCTCGCCCGGCAGCCCCGCGAGTGCGGCGGCGACAGTGACCGACACCCCGTCCGCTCCGCCCTCCTCGCCCTCCGCACCCTCTTCGTCTCCCCCGTCCGCCGCCGCCTCCGCGCCGTCGGCCCTGTCCGGCGACACCGGAGGAGACAGGCTCGCGGGCATCGGCACATCCGCATCGATCGTGGCGGCCGGCGTGGCCGCCCTCGTGTTCACCGCCGTCGTCGCCGTCGGCGTGAGGCAGCGTCGCCGCGGGCGGCACTGAACGCGCCCGCGGCCCAGGCAGCCGCCGTCCGTACGAGCGCCCCGCCGGTCCGTCCTCACGGGAGGAACTCATGCACCACCGCACGGGCCAGGATGTCCTGCGCGACGTGGTCCGCCGCGTCGCTCCGGCCGAACTGGAGAAGCTGGACGAGACCTGCCGGGCGTACGCCGCGCGGCCCCATGCCCCGCAGCGCCTGCACCGGCCGGCCGGGGACCCGCTGGGCATCGGCTTCGAATCGGCGGTCGTACTGCCGGTTCTGGTCGCGGTGGTCTCGCAGGTACTCGCCGACCTCGCCTCCGGGCGCATCCAGGCGGGCGGCACCCGGCTGAAGCGCTGGTGGCGGCGCCGGAGCGGGGCCGACGCCGAGGGGAGGCGGGCCGCGCTGACCTCGGCCGTCCCGGAACTCTCCGAGGTGACACGCCAGGAACTCGCGGACTGGGCCGCGGCCCAGGGCCGTGCCGCCGGCCTGTCCGCGCCCCAGGCCGAAGCCTGCGCCCAGATCATCGTCGTGGCCGTCGTACGCGGGAACGCGGCGACGGAAGACTGCACGGCACCGGACGACTGGCCGGAACCGGAACCGCAATCAGGACCGGGACCGGAACCGGAACCGGTCTCGGAACCACGACAGCGAAGCGGTCCCGAGACCGGGCCGGAGACCCGGCACCGGGCGGAACCGGAGTCCGGGCACCGGTCGGCGCCGGCCCCGCGCACCGAGCACCGGACCGCTCCCGACCCGCGTGCGGATGCCGCCGGGCCGGGCGACGACGTGGGGGCGGGGCTCCGGTCGGGGACTTCGGAGACCAGTGACGCGCCCGCGGCCGCGAACCCGTCGCCGTCGTGAGCGCCGTGCCGGGCTCCCACGGCCCGCCCTCCTCCACCACCACCGACGCCGCCACTCCCCGCGAGCGGCGCGACGTCGCCCGCGCGCTGGTCTCCAGCCCGCTGCCGCTGCCGACCACGACCCGGCTGGCCCTGCTGGTCCTCGTGGCCGGCGCCGGTGCCGCGTTCGCCACCTGGTGGTGGCTGGTGCTGGGCCGGGGCAACTGGCCGGACGCCCAACTCGCCTGCCTGCCCGCTTCCGACGCCGCGCCCGACGAGGTTCTCACCCGGTTCACCGACTGCGTGGGCGACGTACGACTGGCGCAGTCGGCGGTGGTGGTGTGCGGGCCGCTCGCCCTGCTGGCCCTCGCCGTGCTGTGCCGAGCCGCCGGACGCCGGCTGAGCCTGTGGCGGTGGCGGGCCGAGCCGGACCACTCCTCACCGCTCGCCCTGCGTCTGGCCGCCCTGACACCCGGCGCGACGGGGCCCCGGCCGGTGCTGTGGGTGCGCCGCCGGCGCATCGGGGTACGGGCGCGCGCGGCGGGCACCGTCCGCCGGCCGCGGATCGTGGCCGACTCCCATGTCTTCGGGCTGCCCGACCGGCGCGTGGACGCGTTGTTCCGCCATGAACTGGCCCATCTGCGGCTGCGGGACGTGGGCCGGGTACGGCTGGCCCTCGCGGCCTGGTGGCTGCTGCTGTTCGGCGTCACCCTGCCGACGGCGGTCGCGTCGGCCCGCGACCCCGGACTGCTGGGTGCCGGCCTGTTGGTGCGGATGGCGGTCGTCCTGGTCGTCGTGCTGCTCACCCTGTGCGCCGTGCTGCGCGTGCGGGAGCACGACGCCGATCTCGCCGCTGCGGCCGATCCACGCGCATCGGGGGACTCCACCGCCGCCCACATCGGCTCGGCCCTCCCGCCGCGCCGCGTCGAGCGCCTCGTACGGTCCCTGGGCCTCGCCACGCATCCCACACCCGCGGACCGCCTGGCCGTGCTCGCCGACCCGGCCCGGTCCTGGGGTCTGTCGTCCCTGGAGTGCCTCACCACCGGGCTCGCCGCGGGCCTGGTCTTCACCGATCTCACCCTGCTGGTGGCCGCCCTGGTGCCAGACCACACCCAACTCGCTTATGCGGTTGGCGGGTTGCTGACCGGCTGGGCCATGGCCGGGGTGGTGACCGTGGCCTGGTGGCGGGCCGTCGCCGTGGGGCACCGGGACGCGTCCGGCCTGCGCGCGGCGCCGGCCGGAGCCGCGCTCGGCCTCGGTGTGCTCCTGGGCAGCCAGCTCGCCGGCCGGGCGGCCGGTGACTGGGTGCGGGACACCGGCACGGCGGACGGCTTGGCGACGGCGCTCTCCCTGACCGATGTGCCGCGCGTGCAGGCGCTGGCCCTGGGGTTGGTGCTCGTGGTCGGCGGGGCGCTGTTCGCCCTGTGGACCACGTCCCTCGCCAGGGCTCTGGGGGCCGCGGTGGACGGTCCGCGTTCGGCGTCCGCCTGCGCGGTGGCCGTAGGGCTGTCCGGGTTCCTGCTCTCGGTGCCGCTGGGCAGTTGGTTCCTGTTCGCCCGGCTGACGGCGGCCCGCGCCGCCCCTGACGTCCGGTGGGCCGTGATCGACACGCCCTGGTGGGTGACGGGGGTGGTGACGAGCGTGGTCGGCGCGCTGCTGCTGCCGGCTGCCGTCGCCCGCCGGCCGAGGCGTCCGGCGCCGCGCGGCACCCGACGGTTGCGGTCCCTGGTCCTGCCGGCCGCCGCCGCGGTGCTGGTCGCTGCCGGGGCCGGATGGGCGGCATTCGGTGGCGGACTGGTCGAGGCACCGGCCGCACACGTCTCCGGCGAATCAGCGGTGTCCGCACTGCCGACCCACCCACCGGCCTCGCCGGACTCCGACGACGATGACCGGACCGTCCCCCTGGACCAGCTCCCCGTGCTGCCGCCCGAGGAGCAGCGGACGGACGCCATGGCGGCGGACACCGCCCTCGTCTGTCGTGCGTTGTCCCTGGGCGGGACCACCGTCTGGACCGACCCGCAACGCCGCGCCGACACGGCCGAGTTGCTCGGAGGTCTCGACGACCCCGTGCTGCGGGCCGCCTCCGCCGTCCTCCTGCGCGACCCGTCGGGGCCCGTGGACGATCACGCGCTGGTCGCCTCCGTGCTGCGCTGCGACCTGTACTTCCGCTACGGCCGCTGACCGGCCGCACTCGCCGATCCGCCCGCCGTTCGAGGAGACCCGCATGAGCCCGAGACCCGCCCCGAGACCGACCCGGACCTCCGCCGGCGGCCGGCGACGGCTCGCCGCGCTGTCGGCCGTGGTGGCGGTGCTGGCCGGTTCCGCCCTCACCGGCTGTGCCGGCGGGGGCCACCGATCGGACACCGTGGTGCCGACGCAGGCACCCCCCACCGGCGCCTCCCACGGCACCACGCCCCTGTCCGACGCCCTGCTCACCACGGCCCAGTTACCGCGAGGCTATGTGAGGACCGTGCTGCGGAACGAGCCGCCCACACGCTCCGACCACCCCCGATGCATCGCCACGCTCAACGGACTCGAGTCCGCTCCGAGCACCCGCACCGGCTCGGTCGAGGCCAGGGTCACCTTCGCCATGAGCCAGAGCGGGCCGTTCCTCCAGCAGGTACTGCGGCGACTGCCGGGCTCCGGGGCGCGACAGGACCTGGAGCAGGCGGCGAGTGCGCTGTCCGGCTGTGCCGCGTTCTCCATCGGCTGGAGCGACGGCACCACCGGTACGGAGCGGGTGGTGCCCCGGGGCTCGGCGGGCATCGGGGACGCGTCGTGGCACGCCACGGTGACCGCGACCACCGGAACCTTCACCGTCCAGGAGACCCTGGTCCTGGTCGTCGTGCGGAGGACCCTGGTCGTGCTCAGCGACGCGGGCAGCCCCACGGCACCCGACCTCTCCAGAACACTGACCCTGGCCCGTACGGCAGCGGCGAGAGTCCCCTGACCGGGCGGCTCTGCAAACAGCCTTCCGTGAGGCGGAAGCGCTGTTGTGGGCCGGTGACGCCCGTCCCGACGATGTCGCCACCATGCGGTCCTGGACGGCACCGCCGAGGGCACCCTGGTGTACTGCTGCGGTCCGGGACCGCTGCTGGACGCCGTCGAGGAGCGCTGCCCGGCCGGGCTGCTCCGGGTCGAGCGCTTCCGGCCCAAGCCCCGACCGAGCAACGCCGACCAGGAGTTCGAGGTCGAGCTCGCGCGCAGCGGCCGTCCCGCCGCACGTGTCCGTGCTGGACGCGGTGCACGCCGCCGGGATCGAGGTGCTGTACTCGTGCGCCGAGGGCACCTGCGGCACCTGTGAGACTGACGTCCTGGAGGGCGCCCCGGACCACCGGGACTCGGTCCTCACCGAGGAGGAGCGGGCGGCGGGCGAGATGATGATCTGCGTGTCGCGCTGCCGGGGACCTCGGCTCGTCCTGGACCTGTGAGGGTCGGGCCCTTCGCTCACCGCCACCCTTGCGCTCCATGCCTGTCGGACCCCCCTCGGTGACGGCCCGGTTGCGGAGGAACCGTTCGTAACGGCTCCTCACGCGCCGGGCCGGTGGCCGATCCACCTTGCCGGAGAGGGACTGACCGTTCCGGTCGGGTGTCAGCTCGTCAGATAGGCCTCCACCTCACTGAACTGCCCTGCGGGCCAGCCCGTGTTGGCGCTGACGCTCAGGCGCAGGTAGCGCAGGTCGGTACCGCTGGGCAGGGAGACGGTGGCCGTGTTGCCGGTGGCCGGGTCGAAGCGGTAGCCCTGCGAGCCCACGACCGTGGAGTAGGACGAGCCGTCCGTGCTGCCGAGCACCGTGATGGTCTGGGTGCGGGCGCCCCACGCCGAGGAGGGAGGCAGCTTGAGCACCAGCCGGCGTACCGCGTAGGAGGAGCCGAGATCGACCGTCCAGGACTGCGGGAAGGCGTTGTTGGTCGACTCCCAGTAGCTGTTCGCGTCGCCGTCGACCGCCTTGCCCGGCGTGTAGACGTCCTGCGAGCCGGTCGCGGTGGCCGGGCGGCCCTTGGCCAGGTTGCGGTTCGGGTCGGGGTCGGGATTGCCCTGGCCGGGCTGGGGCCAGCTGGAGCAGTCGGACCAGGTGCTGTTCCAGCCGGAGTTGCCGCCGCCGTCGGTGAGCGTGAAGGAGCCGGAGTTCGCCGGGTAGGGGCAGTTGTAGACACCGGCGACGCCGACCTGGGTGGCGGTGACGTTCTTGAAGGCGGCCTCGCCCTGCGCCTCGGCCTGGACCACGACCGTTCCCGTGTTCTTCACGGTCGCGCCGGTCACGTTGACGTTCCTGACCGGGTAGCCCTGGCCGCCTCCGGAGACGAACTCGAAGGCGCCGTACGGGCTGTCGATGATGGTCGTGTCGGTGATGTTGACGGTGGCGTTGATGGCGCTGTCGTAGGAGTCGACCCGCAGGGCGCCCATGGGGTGGTTCCAGTTGGGGTTCATCGCGCCGGTGCGCACCAGGGTGTTGCCGTCGACCGTGATGGTGCCGGACAGGGGGTGGAAGGGGTCGAGGAACTTCTGGTTGGAGATCGCGATACCGCTGCCGAGGGCGTTGGTGTCGGAGATGAGGTTGTTCCTCACGGCGATGTCGGTGCCGCCGTAGACGGCGATGCCGTTCGCGAGGTTGGGCTGCGAGATCGTGTTGTTCTCGAAGCTGGAGTCCGTGTCCGGGGAGTACAGCGACCACATGGCGAGGGAGTCGTCCCCCTGGTTGCGCAGGAAGTTGTTGCGGACGCGGACGCCCTTCGCCGTGCCGTTGAGGTTGAGGCCGTCGGCGGTGGTGTCGAGGATGCGGCTGTTCTCCACCATCAGGTTGTCGTTGTTGCCGGTCAGCCAGAGCCCGACCTTCATGTGCTGGATCCACATGCCGGAGACGGAGGAGTTCGGGCCGAGGGAGCCGTTGACGAAGTTGTCGGGGCTGGAGTCGACGCGCTCGGTGACCTCGCCGATGACCGCGAAGTCCTTGATGTGGACGTTTCCGGAGGAGCTGGTCTGGTCGATGAAGCGGGAGGTGTGCACGACCGAGTACCAGCTGCCGGCGCCCTGCAGGGTCACGTTCTGCACGCCGTTCAGGGAGGACGTGACCCGGTAGTCGCCGGGCGGTATCCAGACCGTGCCGCCCTGGGCGGCGGCGATGGCGTCCCGGAAGGCCTGGGTGGAGTCGCCGTTGCCACTGGGGTCGGCGCCCTTGGAGACGACGGACACCGAACCCGCAAGCTGGGAGGCGGCGGCCGCGACCTGCTCGAAGTCGGCGACGTCGACGGTGACCTGGGTGCCGGTCGACTCGAGGGAGACCCTGTCGCCGGCCTGGACGTTCTGCCCCAGCAGCAGGCGGGTGTCGTCGAAGAAGTGGTGGGTCTTCGCGCCCGGGATCCAGCCGGTGTCGATGTAGGAGTACTTGGAGGTCACGGGGAGCGTCTTGGCCAGCCTGGTGCCGTTGACGTACACGTCGAGCGAGCCGGACTGGCCGTCCGGGACGCTGTAGGCGACGTTCACGGCGTTGGCCGCGCGCGGCACGGTGAACTCCACGCGCTGTCCGGAGGTCAGTCGTACGGCCTGCCGGCCGGAGGCTTCCGAGGCGAGTGTGCCCTGTGTGTAGTCGGGGCCGATCCTCGTGCCGTTCGTCGTCTCCGACTCGGCCTCCACGGAGGTGAAGGGGAGGGTGGCGCCCGCGGCCGCGTGGGCGGCGGGGGCCACGGCGACGAGCGTGCCGGCGGCGAGGGCGACGACCGCCCCGATCGCCGGCATGACATTTCTGGCGGTGCTGCTGGGCATGTGCTGATCCCTTCGTGGTGGGGGTGCGTGGGATAGCAGGCGGTGCGCGGGCGGCTCAGGCGCGCAGCCAGGCCGCCGTGTCCTGTGGCAGCCGGCCCTCGGCGTCCAGCGGGCCGCTGCTGAGCAGGAGTCTGGAGTGCGCGGGCAGTTCGGCGGGTGTCGCGGCGAGGTTCACCACGCACAGCGCGCCCTGCGCGCGGGAGAAGGCCAGCAGGCCCTCGGGGGCGGGCAGCCAGGTCAGGGGGCCGTCGCCGAAGACCGGGCGGGTGGCGATGGCCCGGCGGTAGAGGGCCAGCATGGAGTCGGGGTCCCGCTGCTGACGGTCGGCCGCGTACGAGGTCCAGCCGGCCGGCTGCGGCAGCCAGGGCTCCTCGCGCGAGCCGAATCCCGCGTACGGCGCGTCGGCCGCCCAGGGCAGCGGTACCCGGCAGCCGTCGCGGCCCGGGTCGGCGCCGTGCGAGCGGAAGTACATCGGGTCCTGGATGCGCCCGACCGGGATCTCGGCCTCCGGCAGCCCCAACTCCTCTCCCTGGTAGAGGTACACGGCTCCGGGCAGGGCCAGCGACAGCAGCGCGGCCGCCCGGGCCCGGCGAGTGCCGAGCGCCAGGTCCGTCGGGGTGCCGAAGGCCTTGGCCGCGAAGTCGAAACCGGTGTCGACGCGGCCGTAGCGGGTGACGGTTCGGGTCACGTCGTGGTTGCACAGCACCCAGGTGGCCGGGGCGCCGACGGGGGCGTGCTCGGCGAGGGTGGTGTCGATCGAGGCGCGCAGCCTCCCGGCCTCCCACGGGCAGGACAGGAAGGAGAAGTTGAAGGCGGTGTGGAGTTCGTCGGGGCGCAGGTAGCGGGCGAAGCGTTCGGGGTCGGGGAGCCAGACCTCGCCGACGAACACGCCGTCGTAGGCGTCGGCGACGGACCGCCAGGAGCGGTAGACGTCGTGGAGTTCGTCGCGGTCGACGAACGGGTGCGGTTCGGGGTGCGTGGCGAGGTCGGGCAGAGCCGGGTCCTTGGCGAGCAGGGCGGCCGAGTCGATGCGGACACCGGCGACACCGCGCTCGAACCAGAAGCGCAGGATGTCCTCGTGCTCCTGGCGGACCGCCGGGTGGGCCCAGTTGAGGTCGGGCTGCTCGGGGGTGAACAGGTGCAGGTACCAGTCGCCGTCGGGCAGGCGTGTCCACACCGGTTCGGTGGAGCCGGCGAACTGCGAGGGCCAGTCGTTGGGCGGGAGTTCGCCGTGCGCGCCGCGTCCGGGCCGGAAGTGGAACAGCTCGCGCTCGGGGCTGCCGGGCTCCGCGGCGAGGGCCGCCCGGAACCAGGGGTGCTGGTCGGAGACGTGGTTGGGCACGATGTCGGTGATCGTGCGGATGCCCAGCTCGTGTGCCTCGGCGATGAGCTTCTCGGCCTCCGCGAGGGTGCCGAAGGCCGGGTCGACGGCACGGTAGTCGGCGACGTCGTAGCCGCCGTCCTTCATCGGCGACAGGTACCAGGGGTTGAACCACAGTGCGTCGACGCCGAGTTCGGCGAGGTACGGCAGTCGCGCGCGGACTCCGGCGAGGTCGCCGGTGCCGTCGCCGTCGCCGTCGGCGAAGCTGCGGACGTACACCTGGTAGATGACGGCCGAGCGCCACCAGTCACGGTCCTTCGGGGCATGGGTGGGCTGTCCCACTGAGCTTGCCTTTCTGTAGACGGGGCGTCGGCGTCAGCCCTTGGTGCTGCCCGCGCTGATCCCGGCGATGATGTGCCGCTGGAAGACGAGGAACAGCGCCACCATCGGGACGCTGGCGATCACCATCGCGGCGATGAGCACGGTGAGCTGGATGTTCTGCGACAACTGGACCAGGGCCACGCTGATCGGCTGCTTGTCGGTGTCGGAGAAGACCATCAGCGGCCACAGGAAGTCCTGCCACACCGCGACCAGAGCGAAGATCGACACCACGCCGAGCACCGGCCGGGACATCGGGAGCACGACCGACCACAGGATGCGCAACGGGCCGGCGCCGTCGATCTGGGCGGCCTCCAGGATCTCGCGCGGCAGTTGGTCGAAGAACCGCTTGAGCAGGTACAGGTTGAAGGCGTTGGCGGCCGCCGGCAGCCAGATGGCGAGGGGGTCGTTGAGCAGGCTGGTGTGGATCAGCGGCAGCTCGGCGGCGGTCAGGTACTTGGGTACGACGAGCGCCTGGGCCGGGACCATCAGGGTGGCGAGGATGCCGCCGAGGATCACCTTGCCGAAGGCGGGCCTCAGCTTGGACAGGGCGTAGGCGGCGGCCGTGCAGAACACCAGCTGGAAGGCCCAGGCGCCGGCCGCCTGCACCACCGTGTTCCACAGGTGGTGCGGCAGCTGCATCAGGTCCCAGGCGTCGGTGTAGCCGTCGAGGTGCCAGTGCTCCGGCACGAGCGTGGGCGGCGTCCGGGCCACCTCGTCCGGGGACTTCAGCGCGCCGGTCACCATCCAGTAGACCGGGAAGAGGAAGGCGAGCGCGAAGAGCAGGACGACGGCGGTGAACACCGTCCAGTAGGCGGCCTTGCCGCGCGGGCGGGCGAGGGTGGCCGGGGAGATCAGGGTCCGGCTGCTCATGCGTCCCCCTCGGAGCGGGTGAGCCGCAGGTAGAGGACGGAGAAGGCGCCGAGCAGGACGAGGAGCATCACGCTGAGCGCGCAGGCGCCGCCGAAGTCGTTGTAGAGGAACGCGTACTTGTAGATGAGGTAGAGCACGGTGACCGTGGCGTTCTCGGGGCCGCCGCCGGTGATGACGAACGGTTCGGTGAACACCTGCATGGTGGCGATGATCTGAAGGAGCATCAGCATGAGGATGACGAACCGGGTCTGCGGGATCGTCACGTGCCGGATGCGCTGGAGCAGGTTCGCGCCGTCCAGTTCGGCGGCCTCGTACAGCTCGCCCGGGATGGACTGCAGGGCGGCCAGGTAGATGAGGACGGTGCCCCCCAGGTTGGCCCAGGTGGCCACGATCACCAGTGAGACGAGTGCGGTGTCGGTGCCGTTGGACCAGTTCGAGGTGGGCAGGTGCAGGAAGCGCAGCGCCTCGTTGGCGAGGCCGGCTCCGGGGTCGTAGAACCACTTCCACAGCAGGGCGCTGACCACGGGTGGGATCATCACCGGCAGGTAGACCACGACCCGGAAGAAGGCCTTCGCGTGCCGCAGCTCGTTGAGGACGAGGGCGAGGACGAAGGGGACGGCGAAGCCGATCAGCAGGGCGAACAGGGTGAAGGTGACGGTGTTGCGCCAGGCCTCGGTGAACTCGGGGTCGTGCAGGACGCGGGTGAAGTTGGCGGTGCCGACCCACTGGGGCGAGGAGCCGGGCGTGTACTTCTGGAAGGCGATGACGACCGCGCGGATCGCCGGGTACCAGGAGAACAGGGCGAAGCAGATCAGGCCGCCGAGGAGGAAGGCGTAGGCACGGGCCTGGTCGAGAAGGCGGCGCCGCCTCCGGCCCCCTGCCGGGGGCGGCGCCGGGACCGGGTGGGCGGCGGCCCGCTGGACCGGGCGCCGCTCGGCCGTCTTCGTCATGGCAGTCAGCTCCGGGCGAGGATGCTGTCGATCTTGCCGGACGCCTCCTCGAGGAGCTGGTCGATGTCCGCGTCCTTCTTGGTGAGGACGGCGGAGACGACGCCGTCGAGGACGGAGTAGATCTGCTGGGCGTCGGGCGGCTCGATCTTCATCCGGAGCTGCTGGTCGCCGTCGAGGAAGGCCTGGTAGTTCTCCACGGGGACGTTGGCGTTGGCCTTCTTGACCTGCTGGTCCTTGGCGTCGGCGGCGCCGGTGAACAGGCGCGGCTCGGGCAGGCCGACCGGTGCGTCGTTCTTCTTGGCGCGGGCGTAGTCGCCGAGGAAGCCCGAACCGGGGGTGAGGAACATGTGGTCGAGCCACTTCAGGCCGGCGCGGATCTGGGCGGGCGTGTCCCTCTTGTTGAACATGTAGCCGTCGCCGCCGATGAGGGTGCCCTTGCCGCCGGGCATGGGGGCGAGGGCCAGGTCCTTGTAGTCGCCGCCCTTCTCCTTGACCAGGATCGGGATGTTGTCGGGGGCGGAGAGGTACATGCCGAGCTTGCCCGAACCCATCAGCTGCTGGACGTCGTTGATGACGAGGAGCTGCTTGCTGCCCATCGAGTTGTCGGTCCACCGCATGTCGTGCAGGTTCTGCAGGACGGCGTGGCCCTCGGCGGAGTCGACGGTGGCCTTCTTGCCGTCGGCGCTGACGACGTCGCCGCCCTGGGAGTACAGCTCCGCGGTGAAGTGCCAGCCGCCCTGGTTCTGGGCGCTGTAGTCGGCGTATCCGACGGTGCCGCCTCCGAGCGCGGCGATCCTCTTGGCGTCGGCCCGAAGCTCTTCCCAGGTCGCCGGGGGCTTGTCGGGGTCGAGTCCGGCCCTCTCGAAGAGCTTGCGGTTGTAGATCAGCCCCATGGAGTACCCGGTGCGCGGTATGCCGTAGACCTTTCCGTCCACGGTGTAGATGTCCCGCAGCTGCTTCTGGATGGTGTCGTAGCTCTTCAGTTCCGCGAGGTACGGCGTGAGGTCGGCCGCCTGGTTGATGTCGACGACGTGCCCGGCGTCGGTGAAGTACGTGTAGAAGACGTCCTCCATCTGCCCGCCGGCGAGCTTGGCGTCGAAGGTCTTCGGGTCCTGGCAGGGGAAGGCGTCGTGGGCGACGACGTCGATGTCCGGGTTCTTCTTCTCGAAGTCGGCGACGTCCGCATCGAAGAACTTCCGGTCGACCTTGGCGCTCTTCGGCGGCTCGCAGTTGACGGTGATGCGTGTCTTGCCGTTCGCCGCGTCGTCGTCGCCCGACCCGCAGGCGGTCGCGGCCAGCGCGAGGGACGAGCAGACGCCGATCGCGGCGAAGGTACGGCGGAACCCGGTGCTTCTCATCGGTGGACCCCTCAAGGCAGGAGCGGTGGGCGCCGCACACTCAAGCACCGACGACATCGCATCGCAAGATGTCGCGCAGAATCTGAAATTATTTGGCAGAAGCGCGGATCTTCCCGATGTCAGCCGCGCGGGGCTTGCGCGGTGGAGCCGCGCACCACCAGCTCGGGCTCGAACAGCAGCTCTTCGGCGGGGACCGCGGTCCCGCCGATCTGGGCGTTCAGCAGCTCGACGGCCGCGCGGCCCATGGCCTCGATGGGCTGGCGGACGGTGGTCAGCGGGGGTTCGGTGCAGTTCATGAACGCCGAGTCGTCGTAGCCGACGACGGAGATCCGGCCGGGGACGTCCAAGCCCTTGCGGCGGGCCGCGCGCACGGCGCCCAGGGCGAGCGGGTCGCTGGCGCAGATGAGGCCGGTGACGCCCCGGTCGATGAGCCGGGAGGCGGCCGCGTGGCCGCCCTCGATGGAGAAGATGGCCCGGGCGACGAACTCGTCCGGCAGGTCGCCCGCGACGGCACGCGCGGCCGCCAGTTTGCGCGCCGAGGGGACGTGGTCGCCGGGGCCGAGGACCAGGCCGATGCGCTCGTGACCGAGGGAGGCCAGGTGCCGCCAGGCCTGCTCGACGGCCACGGCGTCGTCGCAGGACACGCCCGGGAAACCGAGGTGCTCGATGGCCGCGTTGACCAGCACGACCGGGATGTTGCGCTCGGCGAGCAGCCGGTAGTGGTCGTGGGGCGCGTCGGCCTGCGCGTACAGGCCGCCGGCGAAGACGACGCCGGAGACCTGCTGCTGCAGCAGCAGTTCCACGTAGTCCGCCTCCGAGACCCCGCCCTTGGTCTGCGTGCACAGCACCGGGGTGAGCCCCAGCTGGGCCAGCGCACCCCCGATGACCTCGGCGAACGCCGGGAAGATGGGGTTCTGCAGCTCCGGCAGGACCAGGCCGACGAGCCGCGCGCGTTCGCCGCGCAGCTGCGTGGGGCGCTCGTAGCCGAGGACGTCGAGGGCCGTCAGGACCGCCTGCCGGGTGGCTTCGGAGACCCCGGGCTTGCCGTTGAGCACCCGGCTGACCGTCGCCTCACTGACCCCGACCTTCTTCGCCACTTCCGCAAGTCGTCGCGTCATGAGCGCAAGCCTAGCGCAATTTACGCAAGCTGTTTGCGTAGACGGGGCATGGTTGCGCCCGGGGCTGGAGGAAGGTTTTTCCGGCCCGGCCCCGTCGGCGACCTGAACGCCGACGGAGCCGGGTCAGTCCTCGGGTGCCGGGACGACCGTCAGATGCGCGCCCGGGCCGCGCGGCCGGCGCGGACGGCGCGCGGCCGCGGCCGGGCGGCGGGCGTCGCGCAGGACCATCGTCAGCCGGGTGAAACCGATCTCGCGCAGGGTCGGGGGCGTCTCGTCGACGATCCGGCACTCGGTCGGGCCCCGGCGCGGGTCGGGGTGGAGCAGGAGGCGCACGGCGCCGTCGAGCTGCGTCCCGGCCTCTCCCACGGCGCGGATCCAGTGCGGCAGACCCTGCCGGTAGGCGGCCTCCATGATCGGGTCCTGGGCGACGTCCCGGCGGACGGTCTGGAGTTCCAGGTCGTGGCCGTAGCGCTCCATCGCGGTCCTGAGGTGGGCCAGCATCGGCAGGCACCAGCCGGGCTCGTGCTCGCCGAGGATCTCGCCGGCGTCGGGATGGAAGAGGACGAACCGCAGGAAGTTGTCTCCGGGCATGGCCGTCGGATGGGGCCGCACACCGCGGAACAGCGTCTCGAAGGCGCCGTTGGCCATCACCACGTTCCAGCGGTGGTCGACGACCAGGGACGGGAAGGGGACGGCATCGAGGAGCGTGGCGCAGTCCTGGAGGTACGCCTGGGCATCGCAGCCCTCGGGGACGGCCCGCGGCGCCGGCCACTGCCCTCCTGCCTGATGTGCCATCGGGAGGTCACCCCTCTTGCCTCTGCGCCCTTCACGCGGCGAAGCGATCCTGCTGCCCCGACGAGAGCCATGTCAACTATCGTGGCATTTCATGCCGGTTGACGGCTGAAATTCGCCACAGTTGTGGCGAGACCTGGATGTGAGTTCGAAGCACCCGCTACTCTCCGGGAAGTTCACGACAACCGCTTGTGACACGACCCCCTCGTGAGAAGCACGGACGCCCCTGAAGCCCTCGAGAGACGTAGGAGTTCTGTCGGTGACGGATGGCTACGAGGATCCGGGCGCAACGGAGACCGCACAGCTGCCGGCCGTCGTCGCCCGCGTCACCGCGCTCGCCGACCGCCTCGGCGTGCCGCAGGCCGAGGTCTTCGGCGTCGGGCGGCTCTCCGTCGCCTGCGGTGTCCCGGAACCGGTGGTCAAGGCCCTGCTCAGCGGGCGTCCGGCGGGCGAACCGGACGTACAGGCCCGCTTTCTGCAGCGCCTGGACCTGCTGCGCCGCACCCGCCTGAAACCGGGCGGCCGCAAGTACACCCAGCAGGAGATCGCCGACGGCGCCGGCATGTCCCGGCAGCAGGCCGGCGCGCTCATCAACGGCGACCGCCGGCCCACCATGGAGCACTGCGACGCGTTGCAGCGGTTCTTCCGTGTGCACGCGGGTTTCCTCACGGCGGAGGATCCCGAGGCGCTGGCCGGTGCGCTGCAGCGCACCGAGCAGGAGCTGCTGCAGAAACTCGCCGACCGGGAGCGGGCCGCGGCCGGGGCGGTGGAGGATCCGCTGGAGCGGCTGCTGCAGGACCACGGGGTGCGCGGGATCGCCTGGCGGGCCGCGCAACTGCCCACCGACCAGCACCGGGACAAGGTCGCCGAGTGGCTCGACATGCTCCTGGAGAGCGTCAAGCGGCCCGAGTCGTGAGCCGGGGGAGGAGCGTGGGCATCGGCAGGGACATGCGCCGGCTGTGCGCCGAGCTGGTCGGAGAACTCGCGCTGCCCGCACCGGCCCCGCCGCACGAGCTGTACCGGGCGCTGTGCGAGGCGATGAGCCGCCGCCGCGGCCGGCCCGTGCACTTCCGTACGGCCGTCTTCCCACCCGGTACGGCCAGCGGGCTCTGGCTGGACATGGCCGACCGCGACCTGGTCGTCGTGGAGGAACGCACCGCGCCGGAGCACCAGTTGGTGATCCTCGGCCACGAACTGTGGCACATGCAGGCCGACCACTGCGGCCACCACGTCGACGGTGCGGGCGTGGGCGTGGCCACACGGCTGCTGAGCGACGACACCGACCAGGCCGCGCTCGAGGCCACCGTCCACCGGGTCGCCGCCCGCACCCGCTTCGACCAGGCCGAGGAGCGCGAGGCCGAGGCCTTCGGCCTGCTCCTCGCCAGCAAGTGCCGTACCCGGCTGACCGGTTCGGGTCTGCGCGGCCCGGTGCAACGGGACGACGTGGCGGGCCGCATCGGAGCGTCCCTGGGGTACCCGGGCCCGCAGGGCTGAACGGACCGGCGGCGCGGGGCGGCAATTGTCGCGGTCGCTCGGAGTGCGGCGGGTCGCCGAGCCGGCCCGGCCGGACGCTCCGGGTGCCGGCTCGTCGGGACGCTCCCGTGCCGGCTCGTCGGGACGCTCCCGGTGACAGCTCGCTCGGAGCGACGTACCGTCACCCGCCGAGCGCGGTCAGGCATGTGCCCTCGTACCGGTGTGCGTTCCGCCTCCGCCGAGCGGGCGAATCGAGGCGCCGGGCCTCCCCCCTCCCGGGCGAAGCCGGGAGTGCGGCAGGAACGGCGTTGTCAGTGGTGGACGGCAAGCTGGATGCGTGCGCCGCACGACGCGGTGCACGGCGCCGCAGGGCGCGTGACCGTGACGCCGAACCGGGGAGAGCCGACCGATGCCCACCGCCGTACTGACCGACCGTGAGCGCACCGCCGTACAGGCCTATCTGCGGCTGCTGCACACCGTACGCGCCGCCCTCGACGGTCCTCCGGACGGCGGCCGGCCCGTGGTGGTGCCCCCGGCCGTGCTCGCCGAGGCGGAGCGGGCGCTGACGCGGGCGGGGCTGGCGGGCAACGAGGAGGAGTTCTTCCGGCTGCTGCGCCACTGGTGCCCGCAGGAGTGAGGCCCGGCGGTTCCGCGGCTGTCCCGCTCAGAGGTGCGGGACGGTCACCGCCGTCAGCACGAGGCCGTTCGCGATCAGCCAGCGGCCCTCGAACGTGGTCAGGCGCACGCCGTTCACCAGCGGCCCGGGAACGAGCAGCCGGGCACGGAAGCCGCCGCGCATGCCGGGCCCCGGTCCGGTGACCAGCTCGATGTCGGCCTCGGAGAAGTCCAGCCAGGCCTGGGCGAGGGGGAACCACGCCTTGTAGACGGACTCCTTGGCGCTGAAGAGCAGCCGGTCCCAGTGAACGCCGGGCCGGGTGGCGCACAGACCGCGGTGCCGGTCCAGCTCGGCGGGCAGCGCGATGCTCTCGAACACGCCGTCCGGCAGCGGTCCATGGGATTCGGCGTCGATCCCGAGGGAGGCGAGGTCGGCGGCACGGACCAGTGCCGCCGCGCGGTAGCCGTCGCAGTGGGTCATGCTGCCGGCCAGGCCCTGCGGCCACCGCGGGGCGCCGCGCTCACCCGACAGCACGGGCTGCGGCGGGACACCGAGCTTCTCCATGGCGAGCCGGGCGCAGACCCGTACGGTCGTGAACTCGCGGCGGCGCTTGTCCACCGCCCGTGCCACGAGCAGCTCCTCCTCCGGGTACAGCGAGGCGTTGCGGGACTCCTCGTCACCGAACGCTTCCACGGCCACCACCGACTCCGGGAGCAGCTCCTCGATCACCGGGCCCGACCTCCATCGGCAGGATGCGGCGCGGTCGCCCCGGGGGTTCGGGGCGCTTGCGCCATTCGCGGGGGTATCCCACGGACACCTCTTCGAAGCGGACGCCCTCGTGCCAGGTGGTCCGCGGGATGTGCAGATGGCCATAGACCATCGTCTCGACCCGGAACCGGCGGTGCCAGTCGGCGGTGAGGGCGGTGCCGCACCACATGGCGAACTCCGGGTGCCACAGCACGTCCGTCGGGTGCCGGTCGAGCGGGTAGTGATTGGCGAGGACAACCGGCAGGTCAGCGGGCAGCTCGGCCAGTCTGCGCTCGGTCTCGGCGACGCGGGCCCGGCACCAGTCCTCGCGGGCCGGATACGGGTCGGAGTGGAGCAGATACTCATCGTTGCAGACGATGCCGGTGCTCTCCGCGTAGGCGAGACCCTCTTCCTTGGTGGCGCAGCCGGCCGGCAGGAAGGAGTAGTCGTACAGCAGGAACAGCGGGGCCACGGCCACCGGCCCGCCGGGGCCGTGCCACACCGGGTACGGGTCCTCCGGCGTGGTCACGCCGAGGTCCCGGCACAGGGCGACGAGGTGCTCGTAGCGGGCGACGCCGCGCAGGGTGACGGTGTCCCTCGGATGGGTCCACAGGTCGTGGTTGCCGGGCGCCCACAGAACCTTGCGGAAGCGGTCCGCGAGCGTGGCGAGGGTCCAGCGGATGTCCTCGACGGTCTCCGCGACGTCCCCGGCCACGATCAGCCAGTCGTCGTCCGTGTGGGGGCGCATGCGCTCGACGAGCGCGCGGTTCTCCGGATAGGAGACGTGCAGGTCGCTGATGGCCAGCAGCTGTCCGGCCCCGGCCGTCGACTCCACCTCGCGCCCCTTCCGATCATCCGTCGGCACCACGAGAACACATTCACCGGCCGGGGACAAGGGCGACCCGGCCGGGCCGGCCCGCTCGGCCCGGGTCAATCCGTAACATGCGCGTTGCACGCGCGGACCCTTGAAAGCCGTATGATCGCCCCGACATCAACACCCCTAATCCCCCTTCGCACAGGGCTGTTTGGTGTCCCTTCCTCCCTCCTGCCCGGGCCCGGGCCGCTGCGCCGTGCCCGAAAACCCTGAAAGGCGGCCTGCATGCCCTCTCGCGTACGCGTCTGGCTCAACCGCACGTACGCGGAGAACGTGTTCTTCATGGATCAGCTGCGGAGAAATCCCAGCGACCGGGCGGTCGAGATCCACGCGACGCACGGTGACGCCGACTCCCCCGTGCTGGCCGCCGCCGACACCGCCGACCTGGAGCCGGAGGGCCTCTCCCCGGCCGGGTACGTCGAGTACGCCCTGGACCAGTGCGCGCGGCGCGGGATCGACGTGTTCGTGCCCCGGCTGCACCAGGCGGCGATCGTGGCGCACCGCGCCGAGTTCGCGGCGGTGGGTACGGCGCTGCTGGCGCCGACGCCCGAGGCGGTGGCCGTGTTCGAGGACAAGGCGACCGCGTACGCGGCGGTCCGCTCGGTCGGCGTGCCGGTGCCGCCGTGGTGGCGGGTGCGTACGGCCGACGAACTCATCGCCGCTGTCGAGGAGTTGGAGGAGGCCGGACACACGGCGTGCTTCAAGCCGGCGGCCGGCGCCGGCGGGGTCGGCTTCCGGATGATCACGCGCGCCCCCTTCTCGCTGACGCACCTGAGCGGTTTCCCCGGTCCGTACGTGCAGCTGGACCTGGTCGTCGAGGCGCTGCGGCGGGCCGAGGAGCCCGTGGACTGGCTGGTGATGCCGCGCCTGGAACAGCCGGAGGTGTCCGTCGACTGCCTGACTGGGCCGGACAACCGTGTCCGGCTGGCCGTGGGCCGTACCAAGAACGGCCGCCGCCGGGGCTTCACGCTCCTCGAGCGCTGGCTGGAGCCGGCCCGGCTGATCGCGGAGGGCTTCGGGCTGCACCACCTGTCCAACATCCAGTTCCGGATGTTCGGCGACCGCCCGGTACTGCTCGACGTCAACACCAGGCCCGCGGGGGGCCTGCACCAGCTGTCGCTCTGCGGCGTGAACGCACCCTGGGCGGCCGTGCGGTTGGCGCTCGGTGAGGACCCGGGGGTGATCCAGCCGCCGTTCCTGGGGCAGGACTACACGGTGGTGTCGGCGCCGCGTCCGCTGCGTACGGTGTCGCTGCCGCAGCAGAGGGTGGAGGAGGCCGAGGTACTGCTGCCGGCGGTGCCCTCCCCAGTACAGGCGGCTTCGGCGGCGGAGGTCCTGCCGCTCTAGACGGTTTCGTTTGGAGCCGCAACCGCAACCGCAACGAGAAGCGTATCCGCAGGGGCAGACGTCGCCGCGCCATCGCGGCCCGAAGAACCCGGCGAAACCGAAACCGGCCCCACAACCAGCCGGCGTAGGGGTTGCCGCCGAGCCAGGTGGTGCCGTCGATCAGTTCACGCGCCGCGTCCAAGTGGCCGCTGTGGCAGGCGACTTCGGTGAGCACGTGGATCAGGACGTGCCGCACGTCGGGCAGCCGCCAGGCCGGCCAGATCTCCACGGGCCACGCGGCGGGCCGCTGCTCGGGCGTGGCGGCGGCGAGCACGGCGTCCGCGCGCGCGATGGCCGTCCGGTAGTCGGCGAAGACCTCCTCGGCGCTCATTCCCTCGGGTACGTACCAGTGGGCCTCCGCGCCCGCCGTGAGCCGGCCGGCCACGTCCGGCTCGCCCGCGATCACCCCGGAGAACCAGAAGCGTTCGACATCCAGGGTGAGGTGGCGCAGCAATGCCAGGCAGCTCCAGCCGCTGCGCAGCACCGGCCGCCGCAGATCGTCCTCCGAGAGCCCCTGAAGGATGCCGACGACGTGCTCGCGCCGGCGGTCCAGGGCGTACTTGAGGGCGGCGAGTTCGGCGTTCACCGGGCGGCGCACAGCTCGGCAGGCATTCCACGGTGCTCGCCATCTGCGTCCGCCACCAGGCTTCGGCTCCCAGCCGATGCGACGGTCGGTCCGGCTCGTACTCGACGACGTGGTTGTTCATCTCGTAGTCGCCGTAGTGCTCGTGGGCCTTGGTACGCCGGGCCACCGCCACCACGGCCTCGCCTGTCGTACCCGTCGTTCGCGCGCCTCCGTCAACCGCAGCGTGAGCCTGGCTCCGGCCGGGACGCTACACCCGGGGTACGACAACGCCCCCGATCCCAGGTGCTGTCGACTGCCCACGTCCGCAGACGGTTGCAGACGCCCCGCCAGTTGCCGTACTTCTCCGGCCGATGCACCCACGTGGTCGCTCTGACCCGCGCGGCGCAGCCGCATGTCGAGCACGGCCCCGCGCCCCTTCCGAAGCGCTTCTCCCCACCGGTATGGACCAATTCCGCTGTTCTCCTTGACAGCCCGATTGGTCCATACCAACTTGGTTGGCGCACCTTCCGCACTCCCCCTGCACTCCCGAACACCCCCATCCCCACAGGGAGATCGCGTGCGCCACATACTCAGACGTTCCAGACGTCGGATACTCGCCATGCTCGGCACCGCCGCCCTGGCCCTGGGCGGAGCCGTCGCCCTTCCCGGTACCGCTCAGGCGGCCAACATCCTCACCAACCCCGGCTTCGAGTCGGGCGGTCTGTCCCCCTGGACCTGTACCGGCAATCTCGGCTCGGTCGTCTCCTCCCCCGTGCACGGCGGCTCCCGCGCCCTGCAGGGCGCGGTGACCGACAGCGACAACGCACAGTGCAGCCAGACGCTCGCCGTCAAGCCGAACACGACGTACCAGCTCAGCGGCTGGGTCCGCGGCTCCTACGTCTACCTGGGCGTGAACGGCGGCGCCTCCACCTGGACCACGTCCCCGTCCGCGTACAGCCAGCTCAGCGTCTCCTTCACCACCGGCGCCTCGCAGACCAGCGCCACCATCTACGTGCACGGCTGGTACGCGCAGGGCTCGTACTACGCCGACGACATCAGCCTCGACGGACCGGGCGGCGGAGGCGGCGGTGACACCCAGGCGCCGACCGCGCCCAGCGGGCTCACCTCCACCGGGAAGACGTCGTCGAGCGTGTCGCTGCAGTGGAACGCCTCCTCCGACAACGTGGGCGTGACGGCGTACGACATCTACAGCGGATCGAGCCAGGTCCTGAGTGTCTCCGGTACGTCCGCCACGGTCAGCGGGCTGTCGCCCAGCACGTCGTACACCTTCAGCGTGAAGGCGCGCGACGCTGCCGGTAACACCTCCGGGGCCTCCAACTCGGTGACGGTGACGACGAACGCGGGCAGCGGCGGTACGTCCTTCAAGCAGGCGGCTCCGTACCTGTACGAGGGCTGGGGCGACCCGCCGAGCC
Source organism: Streptomyces sp. NPDC044061 (assembly GCF_056434305.1). NCBI lineage: Bacteria > Bacillati > Actinomycetota > Actinomycetes > Kitasatosporales > Streptomycetaceae > Streptomyces > Streptomyces sp. NPDC044061. The sequence continues at coordinate 32,641 of NZ_JBWKFL010000029.1, forward strand.
CGTCCACCGTGATGAGCGCGACCGGCATCAAGTGGTTCACGATGGCGTTCGTGCTCGACTCGGGCGGCTGCACGCCGGCCTGGGACGGCAGCCGGGCGCTGACCGGTGGGGTGGACCAGACCGCCATCAACCAGATCCGCTCCGCGGGCGGTGACATCGTCCCGTCGTTCGGCGGCTGGCAGGGCAGCAAGCTGGGCGCCAACTGCTCCTCCGCGAGCGCTCTCGCCGGGGCGCTGCAGAAGGTGATCGACGCCTATTCGCTCAAGGCGATCGACATGGACATCGAGAACACGGACGAGTTCGAGAACGAGGCCGTGCAGGCGAAGATCCTCACCGCGCTGAAGACGGTCAAGGCCAACAACCCCGGTCTGAAGACGATCGTCACCTTCGGCACCTCGACCACCGGCCCGACCTACTACGGCAACCGGCTCATCGAGCAGGCGCAGTCGCTCGGCGCCAACATCGACGTCTTCACGATCATGCCGTTCGACTTCGGCGGCGGCTCGGACATGTACGGCAACACCGTCAACGCCGCCGAGGGCCTGAAGACCAAGCTGAAGTCCACGTTCGGCTGGGACGACGCGACCGCCTACTCCCACATCGGCATCTCCGGCATGAACGGCCTGTCCGACCAGCAGGAGAACACCACCCCGGCGATCTGGACCCAGATCCGCGACTGGGCCAACTCGCACCACATCGCCCGGCTCGCGTTCTGGGCGGTCAACCGCGACCGGCCGTGCGCGGGCGGCGGCGTGGTGAGCAACTGCTCCGGCATCAGCCAGAACAACTGGCAGTTCACCTCGATCACGGCCGGCTTCACCGGCTGAGCACGGCACCCGCACGACCGCGATCCCCCCGGCTCACGGGCCGGGGGGATTTTTTTTCCGCCCGGGGTGTATCAGGGGGCATCCCGGCCGCTCTCCATATCAGGAACGGGGGAACCAACGGGGGGAAGCACCGACGGGGGAACGGGGGGATCGGGGGGGGCGGGCGCGGTGACGGGGGGGGACCGGGCGAACCCCAGAACACCACCCCGGGACCCGTCGGGAATACCACCCTCCGAAAAGGGCCCTCCCTCCCTACAAAGAAGGGGAAAACAAGGGGGGGAAAACCCCCCGGGGGAACTGGGGGCCCGGCTCCCCCCACCCCCCCCCCGGCGCCCCCCCCCCCCCCCCCGAGGCACACCGCCCGGGGACCCGTCGGGCGCACCGCCTTCAGAAGCGGCCCGCCCCTCGGTACAGCTCCAGCTCCCCGTCCAGTTCCACCGCGAGCACCGTGGCGTGCGGGTCGAGGTCGGCCGGAGCGGGCGGCTCGATCCACAGCACCCCGGGCGTCTCGTGCAGACCGCCGGTGACCCGGTGGGCCAGTTCCCTGCCGCTGCCGAGCACACTGACCCGGCGCACCTTCCCGAGCAGCCCGCGTACGTTGATCTCGGCGCGCGGCGCGTCGAACAGGACCAGATACAGGGTGCGGCGGTCCGGGGACAGGGTGCTCGGGCCGTAGTGGTGCCCGGCGAGCAGTCCCCGCACGGTGCCGTGGACCGCCTCGGCGTGCCGGCGGATCCAGTCGCCGAGCCCTTCGAGGCGCTCGGCCTGCTCGGCCGGGATGGTGCCGTCCTCCCTGGGGCCGACGTCGAGCAGCAGGTTGCCCCCGCCGCCGATGGTCTCGGTGAAGTACCGGATCAGCTGGTCGACCGACTTGTGGTTGTCGTCGTGGTGCTGGAAGCCCCAGGAGTCGTTGATCGTCAGGCACAGCTCCCAGGGGCCGTCCGGCGGGATCACCGGGGCGCCCTGCTCGGGCGTCGCGTAGTCGCCCTCACTGAGCATGCGGGCGTTGAAGACGACGTCGGGAGAGTACGAGCGGACCAGCGCGGCGAGTTCGCGGATGCGCCACTGCTCCTCGCTGCGCTCCCACTCGCCGTCGAACCACATCAGGTCGGGCCGGTGGCGGGAGGCCAGCTCCCGTATCTGCCCGTCCCGGTAGGCGAGGAACCGCTCCCAGGCGTCCAGGTCCTCGAACTCGGCCGCGACCTCGGAGTACCTGTTGTCCTCCTGCTCCGGTGGCCGCCCTGGCTTGCGCGTGGAGGCGTAGTCGGGGTGGCTCCAGTCGGAGTGCGAGTAGTACAGGCCGACCTTGAGGCCCTGCTCCCGCAGGGCGTCGGCGTACGGCCCGATGAGGTCGCGGCCGAGGTTGAGATCGCCGTACGCCGTGTCCCACAGGGCGACGCCGTCGTGGTGCCGGCTGGTCAGCACGGCGTACCCGGCGCCCGCGCGGGCGAACAGGGCCGCCCACTCACGGGGGTTGTAGCGGGCGGCCGTGAACCGGCCGAGCTGGGACATGTAGCGGTCGTAGGGGACGATGTCGTCGTAGAACGACCAGGACTCCTGGACGCCGTCGACGGCGTAGATGCCCCAGTGCACGAAGATCCCCAACTTGGCGTCGGTGAACCAGGGTTGCATGGGCACGGTCATCCCCTCCGCAGGCGCAGGGTCAGGACCTGGAAGGGCCGCAGCGCGACGGCGACGCCGCCGTCGATGACGTCCGCCTCTTCCAGCGGCCGCTCCAGCAGGTCGGTGACCTGGGCGCCCGCGAGCGGGAACCCGGTGCGCAGCACACCGCTCGCCCGGCCGCCCCGAGACTCGTAGAGCCGTACGACGACGTCACCGGAGCGGTCGTCGGCGAGCTTGACCGCCTCGACCGTCACACCCTCGCCGTCCACCGAGACCACCGGCTCCGGCTCCCCGGCCGCCCGCGCCACCCGCAGCGGGAGGTTCAGCGCGTAGCCCTCGGCGACCGCGTCCGCGATGTCCGCGCCGGGCAGCAGGGAGTAGGTGAACCGGTGCCGGCCCTGGTCGGCGCCCGGGTCCGGGACGCGCGGGGCGCGCACCAGGCTCAGCCGCACCGTGGTCGTCGTGCCTCCCCCGGCCTCCGGCCGGGCGGACCCCCAACTCGCTTCGCTCGCCTCGCGTACCGAGCGGGAGACGTCGTGGCCGTAGGTGGAGTCGTTGATGATCGCGACGCCGTAGCCGGGCTCGGCGATGTGCACCCAGCGGTGGCCGGAGACCTCGAAACGGGCCGCCTCCCAACTGGTGTTGGTGTGGGTGGGACGCTGGACGTGGCCGAACTGGATCTCCGCCGAGGAGTGCGGGGCACGGAGGTCCACCGGGAAGGCAGCCTTGAGGATCTTCTCGGTCTCGTGCCAGTCGATGTCCGTCTCGATGTCGATGCGGGGGCTCCCCGCGCGCACGGTGATCGTCTGGGTGATCCGCGAGCCCTTTCCGAAGGCCCTTTCGACCCTGACCGCGGCGACCAGCGGGTCCTCCTCGACGACCGTGACCGACTCGGCGTCCAGCAGGTCCGTGTACCGGTTCCTGTAGTGCTTGTCGATGTCCCAGGCGTCCCAGTAGTTCGGGAGGTCGGTGTGCAGCCGGAGCAGGTTGCCCGGTTCGGCGAGGACCTCCCGGTCCGCCCGCAGATCACGGACGGACGACAGCGTGCCGTCCTCCGCGATGTCCACCCGCACCAGGCCGTTGTCGAGCACCCGCCCGCTCACCGTCACGGGCCGCGGGGGCCGCGCTCCCGTGAGGGCCGCGGATCCGCCTGCGGGCACCTGGACGTAGGCCGGTGTGCCCTCGGGCGTGCGGACCACCTCCGCGCGGTCGAACGGGCTCGTGTTGAACACACGCGTCCCGCCGGTGCCGAGCGCGGCCACCGCCTCGGCGGTCAGCTCCTCCAACTCCTGTGCCACCCGGGCGTATTCGGCCTCCGCCTCACGGTGCACCCAGGCGATGGACGAGCCGGGCAGGATGTCGTGGAACTGGTGGAGCAGGACCGTCTTCCACAGGCGGTCGAGTTTGTTGTACGGGTAGTCGTAGCCCGGTGCGTGCAGCGCGGCCGTCGTCGCCCACAACTCGGCCTCGCGCAGCCGGTGTTCGCTGCGCCGGTTGCCCTGCTTGGTGCGGGCCTGTGAGGTGTAGGTGGCGCGATGCAGCTCCAGGTACAGCTCGCCGACCCAGACCGGGGCGTCCGGGTACTCGGCGAGGGCCTTGGCGAAGAACGCGTCGGGGTGCTCGATCTCGACCTTCGGGGAGCCCTCCAGATCCCTCAGCCGCCGGGCCCGTTCCATGATCTCGCGGGTGGGGCCGCCACCGCCGTCGCCCCAGCCGAAGGGGGCCAGCGAGCGCGTGGCGCCTCCCTTCTCGCTGTAGTTGCGGACCGCGCGGGACATCTCCTCGCCGCTGAAGCGGGCGTTGTAGGTGTCGACGGGCGGGAAGTGGGTGAAGATGCGGGTGCCGTCGATGCCCTCCCACCAGAAGGTGTGGTGGGGGAACCTGTTGGTCTGGTTCCAGGAGATCTTCTGGGTGAGGAACCACTCGTTGCCGGCGAGCCTGGCCAGCTGCGGGTAGGCGGCGGTGTAGCCGAAGGAGTCCGGCAGCCACACGCCCTTGGTCTCGATGCCGAAGTGCTCGATGAAGAACCGCTTGCCGTGGACCAGTTGTCGGGCGAGCGCCTCGCCACCGGGCAGGTTGCCGTCGGCCTCCACCCACATGCCGCCGACCGGCGCCCACTGGCCCTTCTTCACCGACTCCTGGATCCGGGCCCACACGTGCGGGTAGTTGTCGCGCACCCACTCGTACTGCTGGGCCTGGGAGCAGGCGAAGACGAACTCCTCGTACTCGTCGGCCAGCGAGGTCACGTTGGAGAAGGTGCGGGACGTCTTGCGCTTGGTCTCGCGGATCGGCCACAGCCAGGCCGAGTCGATGTGCGCGTGGCCGACGCCGGAGATGCGGTGCGCGCTGGCGTGCGCGGGTTTGGCGAGCACCGGCTTCAGGGCCTCGCGCACGGCGGCCGCCGAGCCGGTGATGTCGTCCAGGTCGAGGAGGTCCATGGCCCGGTCGAGGGCGTGCATGATCTCGTGCCGGCGCGGGTCGTGCTCGCCGAGCTCCGACATCAGCTCGCGCAGCACCTGGAGGTCGAGGTCGAGGTGCCAGACGTCCTCGTCGAGGACGGCGATGTCGGCGCGGCGGAACGTGTACAGGGGACGGTCCCCTGCCGTGCGCACATCGCCGAGCGGCGTCGGTCCCGCGAAGTCGTTCGCCAGGATGTCCGGATTCGAGGCCGCCTCGACCAGATAGTCGACCGGCTCGCCGCCCACGGCCGGGTGGGCGATCGGGACGTACTGGTTGAGCGGGTTGACCGCCTTCAGCGGCCTGCCGTCGGTCAGATGCACCAGCGCTTCGGCCTGGTTGCCGGGCCAGTCGCCCACGAAGCCGAGGTCGACGACGGCCTCGACACGCCTGCCCGCGAACTCGGCCGGCACCCGTCCGCGCATCCGGAACCAGGTCGTGCCCCAGGGCGGTCCCCACGGGGTGCCGGCCGCGAAGGGCTCGTACGGCGCGGCCGCGGCCTGCGCGAAGGGCACCGGCTCCCCCGGGGCCTGCCAGGCCGACACCTCGAGGGGGACGGTGGCCGCGTAGATCGCCGGCCTGATGCGCTGGTTGTGGAGGCGCTCCACGCGCTCCTCGATACGGCGGCGTTCATCGTGCATGGATGTCTCCAGTGAACGGGGCGGGAAAGCGCCAAAAGCACCGAAAGCGTCTACTCAAGGTAGGCCAGGCCGGGATGCACCTCGCTGTAGCCCTCGACCAGCCTGCGGGCCACGTTCACCGAGTCGACCAGCGGATGCAGTGCGAAGGCCTTCACGGCGGTCGCACGGGAGCCGGACTCGGCGGCGGCGAGCACCTCGCGCTCGACGGCCTTGACCGCGCAGACCAGGCCGGTGGCGTGGCCGGGCAGCGGATCGACGGCGACCGGGTGCGCGCCGTTGGCGTCGACCAGACACGGGACCTCGATGACGGCCTCGCCGTCGAGCACGGACAGGGTTCCGCGGTTGCGGACGTTGAGGATCAGGGTGGTGCGCTCGTCGCGGGCGATGGCCCGCATCAGCGCGAGGGCGACCTTCTCGTAGCCGCCGGAGAGGTCGTCTGCGTCGCGTTCGCCGGCGCCGGCCGTCTCCCGGTTCTCGGCCATGTAGGTCGCCTCGCGCTCGGCGCGGGTGCGGTCCCAGACGTCGAGGGCGGAGACGTCCGCACGCCGGGCCTCCGCGTAGAACCGCGCCTGCTGGTCGCGCAGGAAGGCACCGCGGGTCTTCTCGGCCTCCTGGTAGGCGCGTACGGCCTCACGGTTGAAGTAGTAGTAGTGCAGGTACTCGTTGGGGATCGCGCCCAGCGACCGGAGCCAGTCGGCGCCGAAGAGCTTGCCCTCCTCGAAGGAGCCGAGCAGGTCGGGGTCGGCGAGCAGGCGCGGCAGTTGGTCCCGTCCCGCGACCCGCAGGCCGCGGACCCAGCCGAGGTGGTTGAGGCCGACGTAGTCGATCCACGCCTCCCTCGGGTTCGCGCCGAGCACCCGGGCGATACGGCGGCCGAGGCCGACCGGCGAGTCGCAGATGCCGATGACCCGGTCACCGAGGTGGCGGGACATGGCCTCGGTGACCAGCCCGGCCGGGTTGGTGAAGTTGATGACCCAGGCGTCTGGGGCGAGCCGGGCCACCCGCCGCGCGATGTCGACGGCGACCGGCACCGTCCGCAGACCGTAGGCGATGCCGCCCGCACCGACCGTCTCCTGGCCGAGGACGCCCTCCGCCAGGGCCACCCGCTCGTCGTTCGCCCGGCCCTCCAGGCCGCCGACACGGATGGCGGAGAAGACGAAGTCGGCGCCCCGCAGGGCCTCGTCGAGGTCGGTCGTGGCGGTCACCCGGGGCGCGTCGGCCACGGCCGCCGCCTGTTCGGCCAGCACCCGGGCGACCGCGTCCAGCCGGCCGCCGTCCAGGTCGTGCAGCACGACCTCCGTGACCCGGCCCTCGCCGCGGTCCCCGAGCAGCGCCCCGTACACGAGCGGCACCCGGAATCCGCCGCCGCCCAGAATCGTCAGCCTCACTCCTGCACCTTTCCCGCCAGGACCACCTCGACGCCCGCCTCCTCCAGCGCGGAGCGGGTCGCCGGGTCGACCGGCGCGTTCGTCACCAGCACGTCCAGGTCCTCGGGACCGCAGACCTTCGCCATCCCCGTACCCGGGAACTTCGCCGCGTCGGCGAGCAGCACGACCCTGTCGCCTGCCTTGATCATGGCGCGCTTGACCGGCACCTCGACGACCGTCGTGTCCATCACCTGCCCGCCCGGACGCACTCCACTGGTGCCGAGGAAGAGCCAGTCGGCGTGCAGCTGGCGCAGGTTGTCCTCGGTGAGGAAGCCGACCAGGGAGCGGTACTCGCGGCGGACCATGCCGCCGAGCAGCACCAGCTCGATGCCCTCGTCGTCGGCGAGTTCCTCGTAGACCACCAGGTTGCTGGTGATCACCGTGAGGCGGCGGCCGTGCAGCTGGCGGGCGAGCCGGTAGGCGGTGGTGCCGATGTCGAGCAGTACCGACTGGCCGTCCTCGACCATCGCCGCCGCGCGCGCCGCTATGGCGTCCTTCTCGGGTACGCGCACCTCGGCGACCTCGGCGAAGGGCTGGTCGCCCTCCTCGGCGCGGGCGCCGCCGTGGACCCGGGTGAGGAGGCCGTCCTCCTCGAGCTTGACCAGGTCGCGCCTGATCGTCGCCGGACTCACGCCCAGCCGCTCGGAGAGGTCGGTGACGGCGGCGGGGCCGCCCGAGCGCAGGGCCCGCAGGATGAGTTGGTGTCGTCGTTCTGCCAGCACGGCATGAACACTACTCGTCATCTTCAATCAAATCCATGCTCACTTCTGCTCGGGTATTGACCAATCTCATGGAGGGGCGCACGATTCCGTGCACCGAATTTGAACAGTTCTGACGAGCGGTTCGACGAGAGGACGCCTCCGTGGACGACGACCGGCCCGATGTGCTGCTGACCGGGCTGCTCTTCTACGACCTCGTCCTCACGGGTCTGGGCGGGCCGCCGACGCCGGGCGAGGAGATCTGGACGACGGGCATGGGCTGCGGGCCGGGCGGCATAGCCAACCTCGCGGTGGCCACCTCCCGGTTCGGCCTGCGCACCTCGCTGGCCACGGTCTTCGGCGACGACTTCTACGGCGTCCACTGCCAGGAGGTCCTCGCCGGCCAGGAGGGCGTCGACCTCTCGCTCTCCCGCGGGGCGGACGACTGGCCGACCCCGGTCACCGTCTCCCTCACCTACGGCCGCGACCGCGCCCTGGTCACCCATGGCGACGCACCTCCTTACTCCCAGGACGAGTTGATGGGCGACCCGCCCGAGGCGCGCACCGCCCTGGTGCACCTCGAGGCCGAACCGCGCGCCTGGCTCGCCAAGGCCGCCGCGGCCGGCACCCACGTCTACGCCGACGTCGGCTGGGACCCCACCCGGCAGTGGTCCCGCGATCTCCTCGACCAGCTCTCGCTGTGCCACGCCTTCCTCCCCAACGAGACCGAGGCGATGGCCTACACCCGCACCGACAGCGCCCGCGCCGCTCTCGGCACGCTCGCCGGGCGGGTCCCGGTGGCGGTCGTGACCCGCGGCGGGGACGGCGCGGTCGCCGTCGACCAGACCACCGGCGAGTACGCGGACGTGCCGGCCCTCGACATCGATGTCGTGGACGCCACCGGCGCCGGCGACGTCTTCGGCGCGAGCTTCGTCGCCGCCTCCCTCGGCGGCTGGCCCCTGGAGGAACGGCTGCGGTTCGCCGTCCTCGCCGCCGGCCTGTCCGTGGGACGGCACGGCGGGGCTCTCGCGGCGCCCGGCTGGTACGGCGTCGACCGCTGGTGGCGCTCGCTGACCGACCCGGACCTCAGGCGCGCGTACGGCTTCTTCGCCGACCGCCTCCCGGCGGACCCCGGCCCGCCCGTGAGCCACGCCCCCGTCACTCCCCCCGCACCGCGCCACTGAACCCCCGCACCCATGCGAAGTCCCGAACAGACCCGAAAGGCGGTGGGAGCTGTGCGGCTCTCACGAAGAGGCCTGCTCCGCGCGGGCCTGGCCGGTACGGCCGCCACGGCGCTCGGCGGCCTGGCGTCCGGCTGTGCCGTTCCGACCGGCTCCACCGGCCGGAACATGGTCCTGTGGTACTGGGACGGCGGCCTCGGCGACACGGTCCTGAAGAACGCGAAGGCCCGCTACGGCAGCGCGGTCGACCTCCAGGCCATCAAGATCGGCGGCTACTACCGCTCCAAGCTGATCACCACGATGACCGGCCGCGCCCACATCCCCGACATCGCCGGCCTCAAGGGCGAGGACATGGCGTCCTACCTGCCCAACGCCGACCAGTTCGTCGACCTGCGCACCCTGGGCGCCGACAAGTACCGCGGCCGGTACCTGTCCTGGAAGTGGGACCAGGGCGTCGCCGACGACGGCACGATGATCGGCTTCCCCATCGACTGCGGCCCGGTCGCGCACTACTACCAGTACGACGTCTTCCGGAAGGCCGGGCTGCCGTTCGAACCCGAGCACGTCTCACGGGAGTTGAACACCTGGGACGCGTTCTTCGCGGCGGGCGAGCAGCTGCGGAAGCGCATACCCGGCGCCTGTCTGCTCACCGACGTCAACGCCGTCTTCGAGAACGTGGTGCAGCAGGGCGGCAAGCGCTATGTCGACAAGGACCGCCACTTCATCGGCGACCAGGAGCATGTGCGCCGGGCCTGGGCGCTGGCCGTGGAGGCGAAGCAGCGGAAGATCGCCTCGGACCTCGTCAGCGGCACCCCCGACCAGCTCTCCGCCGTCCAGGACGGCAGGCTCCCGAGCCAGCTCAACGCCTCCTGGGCCACCAACGACATCAAGAACGGTGTCCCGAGGACCAAGGGCCGCTGGCGGGTGGCGCAGATGCCCGTGCGCCCCTCCAACAGCGGCGGCTCGTTCCTGTCGATCACCAAGGCGTGCCGCGAGCCCGAGCAGGCCTTCCGGATCATCACCTGGCTCCTGAACGCGGCCAACCAGGCCCAGGGCTTCGTCGACGCGGGCCTCTTCCCCTCCACCCCCGCCTCCTACGGTCTGAGGCAACTGCGCGAGCCCGACCCCTTCTTCGGCGGCCAGGTGACGATGGACGTCTTCGGACCCGCCGCGCAGCGGATCGCGGTCGCCTACAACAGCCCGTACGACATCGCGCTCGGGCAGCCCCTCAAGGACGAGATCAAGAACGTCGGCGTCCTCGGCAAGGACCCGGACAAGGCCTGGAGTGACGCCATGAGCAAGTGCCGGCGGATCGCACAGCACCTGGGGGTGAGCCACTGATGGCCACCGCGCTGGAGAAGCCCACGACGACCGTGGAACGGAGCGCCACCGCACAGCCCAGGAAGGGCCTGCGCAGGTACTGGCACCTCTACGCCGCGATCTCCCCCTTCTACCTCCTCTTCCTCGGCTTCGGCCTGATCCCCGTCGGCTTCTCCCTCTACGTCTCCTTCCACCGCTGGGACGGCCTCGGCTCCATGGAGTGGGCGGGCCTGTCGCAGTACCGGTACCTGCTGGGCGACAGCGACTTCTGGAGCTCGGTCGGCAACACCGTCCTCATCTGGGCGCTGGCCACCTTCCCGATGGTCTTCCTGGCGATGGTCACGGCCGTGATGCTCAACTCGGCGGTCCGCTTCAAGAACGTCTACCGCTTCGCCTACTTCCTGCCGAACGTCACCTCGGTCGTCGCCGTCGCGATCATCTTCGGGTCGGTGTTCTCCACCAACTTCGGCCTGGTGAACGCCCTTTCGCGGGCGGCCGGTCTCGACCAGGTGGCCTGGCTGAACACACCGTGGGGTATCAAGATCGCCATCGCCACCCTGATGACCTGGCAGTGGACCGGCTACAACGCGATCATCTTCCTCGCGGGACTCCAGACGATCCCCGGTGAACTGTACGAAGCGGCCCGTATGGACGGCGCCGGCCCCGTGCAGACCTTCTTCCGGATCACGCTGCCGATGATGCGGCCGGTCCTGCTGTTCGTGCTGGTCGTCTCGACGGTCACCGGTCTGCAGAGCTTCTCCGAACCGCAGGTGCTGCTGCAGACCACCGCCAACGACTCCACGTTCTCGGGCGGTCCGGGCCACGCCGGCCGGACCATGGTCCTCTACTTCTTCCAGCAGACCTTCGACAACAACGACTTCGGCTACGGCGCCGCCGTGGCCTGGGGGATCTTCCTCGTCGTCGTCCTCTTCTCGATCGTCAACTGGCGCCTGCTGCAGCGCCGGGGCGAGGAATAGGCAGGCCGCTCACCATGGCATCCATCAAGGGAACCCGCGGCAGAGGAATCGCGCTGCACACCGTCCTGGTCGTCGGCCTGCTGCTGTCGGCCCTCCCGTTCTACTGGGCCGTCATCATGTCGACCCACACCTCGAGCGAGATCTTCTCCTACCCGCCGAAGCTGCTTCCCGGCTCGCACTTCCTCCAGAACGCCCGCCACCTGTTCGACAGCGTCGACTTCTTCGGCTCCATGCTGAACTCGCTGCTGGTCGCCGGCTCGGTGACGGTGCTCGTGCTGTTCTTCGACTCGCTCGCCGCGTTCGTGTTCGCCAAGTTCGACTTCCCGGGCAGGCGGCCGCTGTTCGGGCTGCTGATGCTCATCTTCATGGTCCCGGCGCAGCTCGCCGCCATTCCGCAGTTCGTGATCATGGCGAAGCTCGGCTGGATCGGCTCGATGACCTCGCTGATCGTGCCGGCGGCGGCCAACGCGTTCGGCATCTTCTGGATGCGGCAGTACATGAAGGGCGCCATCCACGACGAACTGCTGGACGCCTCCCGCATCGACGGCGCGAACTTCCTGCGCCAGTACTGGCACGTGGCCCTGCCGGTGGTCCGGCCCGGACTGGCCTTCCTCGGCATCTTCACCTTCATGGGCCAGTGGAACGACTACGCCTGGCCGCTGATCGCCCTCACCAACCCGGACAACGTCACCCTCCAGGTGGCCCTCTCCCAGCTCAACGGCACCCACGGCACGACGGACTACGGCATGGTGATGACCGGCGCGCTGCTGGCCCTGGTCCCGCTGCTGCTCGTCTTCGCGGTCGGTGCCCGGCAGATCATCGGGGACCTGGGCATGGGAGCCATCCGCTGATGGATCCGCTGTCGGCGCTGCGTCCCTGGGAGGCGCCCGAGGTGACGTCCTGGGGGCGGTTGCCGATGCACGCGGTCGACCGTCGACGGGACGCGGTGTCCCTGGACGGCGAGTGGCGGTTCCAGCTGCTGCCGGCGCCGGAGGCGGCGGTGTCCGGTACGTGGTCGATCGCGTACGTGCCGGGCGTCTGGACCATGCAGGACACGGACGACCGCCCGCAGTACACCAACGTCCGTATGCCGTACGCCGAGTTCCCTCCGCACCCGCCCGCGGACAATCCGACGGGCGTCTACGAACGCGAGATCGACATCCCCGACGAGTGGTCCGGCCGCCGCGTCGTCCTCCAGGTCGGCGCCGCCGAGAGCGTCCTGCTGGTGCACGTGGACGGCCGTCCCGTCGGCATCTCCAAGGACTCCCACCTGGCCGCCGAGTTCGAGCTGTCGCAGCTCGTACGCGCCGGGGAGCGGTCCGTCGTACGGCTGACCGTGGTGAAGTGGTCGGACGCCTCGCACATCGAGGACCAGGACCAGTGGTGGCACGGCGGGATCACCCGGTCCGTACTGCTGTACGCGACGGATCCGCTGTACCTGGCCGATGTGACCGTACGGGCGCGCCGCGACGGTGACCTGCGGGTGGGCTGCCAGGTGCGATGCGTGGACGGGGCGCTGCCCGACGGCTGGTACGTGACCGGCGAGCTGGACGGGCGCTCCCTTCCCCAGGACGAGGAGTTCGACCGGGCCAACTCCGCGGACGATCGTGTCTCCGACTTCCTGGGCGAGGCACGCATCGGTGCCGTCGTCCCCGAGGTCCGCACCTGGACCGCCGAGACGCCAGAGCTGTACGCCCTCACCGTCCGCCTGCACCGCGCCGACGGCACCGTCGCCGACACCTCCCGCCACCGCGTCGGCTTCCGCGACGTCGAGATCGTCGGACGCGACCTGCTGGTCAACGGCGAGCGCGTGTTCGTCCGGGGCGTGAACCGGCACGACTTCCATCCGCTGACCGGGCGGACGGTGTCGTACGACGACATGCGGGCGGACCTCGTGCTGCTCAAGCGGTTCGGCTTCAACGCGGTCCGCACCTCGCACTACCCGAACGACCCCGCCCTGTACGACCTCGCGGACGAGCTGGGTCTCTACGTCGTCGACGAGGCCGACATCGAGTCGCACGACCACGCGCACGAGATCGCCGACGACCCGCGCTATCTCAACGCCTTCGCGGACCGGGTCTCCCGGATGGTGCTGCGGGACGAGAACCACCCGTCCGTCATCATCTGGTCGCTCGGCAACGAGTCCGACTACGGCGCGAACCACGACGCTGCGGCCGGCTGGGTGCGGCGGCACGATCCGACCCGGCCGGTCCAGTACGAGGGGGCCGCCAAGCGGGGCTGGGCGGATCCGGACGTGGCGTCCGACATCGCCTGTCCGATGTACGCGCCGATCGAGGACTGTGTGGCGCACGCCCTGTCCGGGGAGCAGACGAAGCCGCTGATCCAGTGCGAGTACTCGCACGCGATGGGCAACAGCAACGGCACCCTCGCGGACCACTGGGCGGCCATCGAGTCAACGCCGGGTCTTCAGGGGGGCTTCATCTGGGAGTTCTGGGACCACGGAATTCTGCAGCGCGTGAGCGATGGAAGACCGGCCGGGCCCGCGGGCGCCGGGCTGTATGACAACGGTGTCGCCGCGCCCGGGCATCGCTGGGCGTACGGCGGTGACTTCGGCGAGCCCCTCCACGACGGTGCCTTCATCGCCGACGGGATCGTCTTCCCGGACCGGACGCCCAAGCCCGTGCTGTACGAGCACCGGGAGCTGGCGGCGCCGGTGCGCATCCGGTGCTACCGGCACGAGGGGATCGTCCTCGCCAACCATCAGCACTTCCGCGGCCTGAACTGGCTGGCGGCCACCTGGGAGCTGTCCCTGGCCGACGGTCGCGTCCTGACCGCGCCGGCCGAGCTGCCCGATCTGAGGCCCGGCGAGACCGCGGCCGTACCGCTGCCCTTCGCGCTGCCTCAGGACGGCGGCGAGGCGTGGCTGACGCTGCGGGTGACGGCCGCCGACGACGAGTCGTGGGCACCGCGCGGCACGGAGGTGTGCGCGCCGCAGGTGCGGCTGCGGGCGCCCGCCGCAGGTGCGCCGCCGGAACCCCGGCCCGCCGTGGCCGGGCGGCCCGTGGAGGTGGACGACGACGGGCTGCTGACGCATCCGCTGCTGACGGCCGCGCCGGTGCTGTCCCTGTGGCGTGCGCCCACCGACAACGACGAGCTGGGCGGCGTCGCCGGGCGCTGGCGCACCTGGGGACTGGACGCCCTGGTCCGCAAGGTCGTCTCGGTGCGCCGCGAGGGCGGGAGCGTGACGGTGCTCGCCGAGTACGCGGGGACCGCGGGTGTCGTACGGCACCGGCAGGAGTTCATGGCGGTCGACGGCGGGATCCGGGTGACCGAATCGGCCGAGCTGCCGCCGGAGTTCGCCGATGTCGCCCGGGTCGGCTCGGTGTTCGAGACGGTGCCGGGCCTCGATCTGCTGGAGTGGTTCGGACAGGGGCCCTGGGAGTCGTACCCGGACCGCTCGACGGGGGCGCCGGTCGGCCACTACGCGCTGCCGGTGGACGAGTTGTTCACACCGTATCTGCGCCCGCAGGAGAGCGGCGGCCGGCACGGGGTACGGCGGTTCACGCTGTCGGCGCCGGACGCCACCGGGCGAGACGACCCCGGGGGCCGCCTGACGGTGGAGCTGGACGAGCCGCGGCAGGTGTCCGTGACGCACTATCGCGCCGAGGATCTGACCGCCGCCGCCCACCACGACGAACTGGTGCCGCGCCCGGGCTGCGTGGTGCACCTGGACGCCGCGCACCGGGGCCTCGGCACGGCGTCCTGCGGCCCCGACACCGCCCCCTCCTACCTGGTGCCCGCCGGGATCCACCGCTGGAGCTGGACCCTGCGCGCGCTCTGACCGCCCCGCGCCACCTCTCCCCTTCACCTCTCACGGAGCACATGTGTGTACTTCGCATGACCACCCCCAGGGCGAGGCCGCGCAGGCCGGAGCCGGAAGACGCGGCTTCCTCAGGGCCACCGCGCTGCTCGGCGCCGCCGCCACGGCCTCGGTCGCGCTGCCGGCCGTCGCCGAGGCGGCGCCCGGGAGCGGTTGGCGGCCCGATCCGGAGAGCCGTCGCTTCACCCTGGCGGTGATGCCCGACACCCAGTACCTCTTCGACGGTCCGAGCATCGACAAGGCACCCGTCGAGGCCTCCCTGCGCTATCTGCTGGAGCACGGCAAAGCGGAGAACATCGCCTTCCTGTCCCACCTCGGCGACCTCACCCAGAACGGCGCCGAGGAGGAGTTCGCCGCGATCGGCGAGGCGTTCGGGGTCCTGGACCGGCGAGGCGTCGGCTACAGCGTCCTGGCCGGCAACCACGACGTGCGGTCCTCGACGGACGACCAGCGCGGCCCCACGCCGTACCTGGACGCGTTCGGGCCGCGGCGCCTCAAGGACAGGCCGACGTTCGGGGGCGCCTCTTCGGACGGCTACAACACCTACCACCTGTTCCGGGCGGCCGGCCGCGAGTGGATGGTGCTGGCGCTGGACTGGCGGCTGTCGGCACAGGGGTACGCCTGGGCGAAGGACGTCCTCGCCCGGCACCCGAAGACTCCGGTCGTCCTCACCACGCACGAACTGGTCGTCGAGGACGACACGTTGTCGACGTACGGGCAGCAGCTGTGGGACCGGCTGATCGAGCACCACGACCAGATCTTCCTGACCCTGAACGGCCACTACTGGCCCGCGGGCCGCGCGACCCGCAGGAACGCGGCCGGCCACGAGGTGCACCTGCACCTGACGAACTACCAGAACCGCTACTTCGGCGGCGCGGCGATGATCCGCCTGTACCACTTCGACCTGGACCGGAACGTCATCGACGTGGAGACGGTCTCGCCGTGGATCCTGGGCCGGGCGGCGAAGGGCCTGAACGAGCTGGAACGGCAGGAGATCGAGCTGAGCGGCGCCGAGGACCGCTTCTCGGTCGAGATCGACTTCGCGGACCGGTTCTCCGGCTTCGACCCGGTGCCGGCCCGCCCGGCACGGCCCGCGTCGAGGATGCTGATACCGGGCACGGTCGCCTACTGGCGCTTCGAGTCGCCCGCCTCCGACACCGTCCGCGACCTGTCCGGCCGCGGCAACGACCTCACCGTGGTCTCGGTGGGCGGCGGCGCGCTCGGCTGGTCGGCGGACCACCACCCGGACCAGCCCGGCCACGGCAGCCTGGAGTTCCAGGGGTACAAGTCGCCGCTGAAGGGCGCCTGTCTGCGCACGGTCGACGGGGCTCCACTCAACTCCGCGGTCTTCGAGGACGGTTACACCATCGAAGCCTTCTACCGGCTCCCCGCCGACTGGGACGCCTCCCACCACGCCTGGTCCAGCCTGGTCAGCCGCACCGGCCGCAACGGCTCCGTGGGCCAGGTCACCGACGATCCGGACGAACCGCTGGCCACGCTGTCGATCTCCGACGGGCCGGGCCCGCAGTGGGCGGCCCATCCGCTCAACCAGCAGCGGCTCGCCACCAACTGGGGCGACGAGACCGCCCGCGAGACCTGGTGGCACGTCGCCGTGGTCAACGACGGACGGCACACGGTCCTGTACGTCCAGGGCTGCCCGGTGGCCCGCAACCCGCACGCCCCCGCCGTCGGCATCGCCTCGGCCGGGCTGCCCTGGCTGCTCGGCGGCTACGAGTACGCCGACAGGATCGACCAGATCCTGCACGGACGCCTCGGCGACGTCCGGATCGTGTCCCGGGCGCTGCCCGTGACCTCCTTCATGACCCACTGACCCCGCACGAAGGATCACCATGACCGAGCAGCGGCTGCCCGCCTGGGCCGACCCGTCCGTCTCCTCCGCCTCGCTCGACGCCCAGGGCCTCTCCAGACGTGGACTCCTGCGCCGCGCGGGCCTGTTCGGCGCCGCGTTCGCCCTCGGCTCGGCCGCCACGCCGGCCTCCGCCTCCGCCTCCGGCAGGAAGGCTTTCGGCGGCGACGACCCGCGCCTCGCCTACCTCGTGGGCGACCACCACGTCCACTCCGTCTACAGCCACGACGCGAAGTACACGTTCTCGCAGCTGGCCCGGGCCACCGCCGAGTACGGCCTCGACTGGATGGTGTTCAACGAGCACTCCAACTTCGGGCACGCCCGCTACGGCGCCCAACTGGAACACCAGGAGATCCTCAGGGCCCGCGCCGAGAACCCGCGCCAGCTGATCTTCCAGGGCCTGGAGTGGTACATCCCGGCCGCCGAACACTGCACGGTCTTCGCCGCCCCCGGTCCGGGCGAGGTCGACCTGCTCACCCGGTTCGAGCTCGCCTACGACGGCAAGCTGCTCGGCTACACCGACGGCTCCGCCGGCGGCGCGGACACCGCACGCAACGAGGCGCACGCCGTCAAGGCCATCCAGTGGCTGGCCGAACAGCGCCGCACGGGCTACGTCGACGACGTCCTGGTCCTCGCCAACCACCCGCTGCGCCTGGGCATCGACTCCCCGCACGAGATGCGCAACTGGCGCGACGCGGCCCCCGAGATCATGATCGGCATGGAGGGCGCGCCCGGTGCCCAGGGTGCCGCGCTCCCGGGCCTGCGGAGCTCCACGTCCATCCGCGGCGAGTACGAGAACAAGCCGTCCGCGCAGTCGTGGGCGGGCTATCCGGCGGACGCGTATCTGACGTACGGCGGCTTCGACTGGGCGACGGCGACCGTCGGCGGGCTGTGGGACTCGATGCTGGCCGAGGGCCGGCTGTTCTCGATCACCACCAACTCCGACAACCACCGGACCGTCTTCGACACCTGGCGGAACGGGGACTGGCAGCCGGGGCAGAACTTCGACAACACCGGCAGGCTGCCCGACCCGGTCGACACCGGCACCCCGCAGCCCGGCAGCGACTTCTGGCCCGGCGAGTTCAGCCGCACCCACGTCGGCGTGACCCGCTTCGGCCACCGCGCGGTGATGGCGGGCCTGCGCGCGGGCCGGATCTGGCTGGACCACGGGCATCTGCTCGACGGGCTCGACGTGCGCCTGAAGCGGGACTGCGACCGGGGTCGGGGCGTCACACTCGGCGGCCGGCTGCACGTCCGCAGGGGCGAGCGCATCACCCTGCACGTGACCGTGACCACCGCCTCCCGGGCCAACCCGCGGGGAATCCTGCCGCGGTTGGCCCATGTGGACGTGATCCGGGGTGCCGTACGTGGCCCGGTGACCGACCGCGACACCTGGAAGGCGCCCGACACCAGGGTCGTCCGGACCGAGGACGTCGGCGGTCGCACCGGCACCTACACCCTGCGGATCCCGCTGACCGCGGGCGACGAGTCCTTCTACGTGCGCCTGCGCGGCAGTGACGGCAACCGGCACGGCACCGGCTGCCTCGGCGCGGCGATCGACCCGCACGGACCGATCCCGCACGAGCCCGGAAACGGTGACCCGTGGGTCGATACGTGGTTCTATTCCAACCCCATCTTCGTAGACGTGGCAGGAGCCTGATGAAGCGTCATCTCCTCACCCTCACCGCCTTATTGGGTGCCCTCGCGCTCGGCGCGCCGAGCGCCTCGGCGGCCGAGGGACCCCAGTGGGCAGCGGCCGGGACGTCGTACACCGACACCCTCGGCGGCGGACAGGGCCTCGCGAGCCGGGCGGACGGGTCGCTGCTCCACCGCGGTCTTCTCGACATCCCCCTGGACCTCAGGGTCAAGGGCTGGAACCACGTGGGCGACCCGGACATCGCCCGCGGTTACGTCTTCGACGCCTACCAGGGCGCCGACACGGCCACGTCGAAGCTGTACGCGGTCACCACGCCGTCCGGGAAGCGCTACGACTACGTGCACGCGCTGGATCCGGGCGAGAAGGTGAACAACTCCTTCGCGACCGTCTCGCCCGACGGACAGTGGCTGGTGTCGGGCGAGTGGGGCGACCAGAGCCGGCTCCAGGTGTTCCCGGCGCCCCTGCTCAACCCGGCCACGCCGGCCACCGGCGGGTCACTGGCGCAGGCCGGGCAGATCGGCCTGGACAAGCCGGTGCGGGACATCCAGGGCTGTGACTTCGTCACCGCCACCCGGCTGCTGTGCGCCTCCGACGACGCCTCCGGAGCGCTCTTCCCGCAGAGCAGGCCGCTGCTCCAGGTCGATCTGCCGCACCCGCTGGACGGCAGGCCGGTCACCGGCACGGTGACGAGCCTGTTCGGGCTGCCCCAGAAGAGCGTGTGCACCGGCACCTTCGAGGCGGAGGGCGTCGACTACGACCCGGGCAGCGGCACGCTGCGGGCCGAGGTGATCGCGCCGGGCGTGTGCGCGGTCGCGACGACCGTGTACGCCTACCGCCGGCAGTAGGCGCTCACGTGTAGAAGCGGGACGGACGGTGCCGCAAGCGGGCGCTCCGACACAGGCGTTGACACCGGCGGTGCGCCTTGCCGCCCGGGGCATCTCCCGGGCGCTGGGCCGGCGGCCGGAACCGTGACGTCCCCGCGCCGGGGGTCGTGGCGCGGGGACGTACGAGGCGGGGCGAAGGCGGGTGCCGGGTCAGCAGTTGCCGCTGTCCGCCTTGCCCCCGAACCGGTCGCCGAGCCAGGACACCACGTCGCCGATCGCCTGGGCGTCGCCGGTGAGGTGGTCACCCGCGTACGAGGTCCAGCGGGTGGTGACACCGGCGTCGCAGTAGGCACGGCGGGTGACGCTCGCGGTGTCGGCGGGGATCACCTCGTCGAGCAGGCCGCGGTACTGGAGCACCGGGAAGCCGATCTCGTACCGGGCGCCGGAGCCGGGCGCGCCGACCCCCGCTCCCAGCTTGTTGGCCTCGACGGCGTCGCCCCAGCTGGTGCCGTCGGGAGCGCGCAGGGCGTAGATCCGGTCGAGCGTCAGCCCGTCCTTGGTGTACTGCTCGATACGCGCTCCGGCGAAGCGGCTCACGGTGCCCAGCGCGCACAGCGACTCGGCGTCCTTGACGGCCTTGCGGCCGGTGTCGTTGAGCAACTCGTCGAAGGGCAGGCCGGGATGGGTGACGGCCAGACCGATGAACGCGTCCGTCAGGAACCCGGCGAAGAACCGTCCGTCGAGGTTGCTCGCCACCTGCTTCAGGTCGGAGGGTGTCCCGCCGGAGGCCGCGCCGACGACGTTCAGTTCGGGGGCGTACGACCGGGCGAGCTGGGCCGCCCACAGGCTGCCCGAGCCGCCCTCCGAGTAGCCCCAGATCCCGACCCGGGCGTCGGGGCTCACCCCGGTGCCGGGCACGCGGGAGGCCGCGCGCGCCATGTCGAGTGCGGCGTGACCGGCCTCGATCCCGGAGGCGTAGGGGTGGACCTGCCCGTCCATGTATCCCTGGCCGTCCGTCGCGGCCACTGCGTAGCCGGCGTTGAGCAGCGCCGTGATGTTCGGGCCCTCGTAGGCGTCCTGGTACTGGCCCGCGAGCTGCTTGGAGAAGGCGCACTGCGGTCCGATGCCGAGGGTGCCCGGCACGAACGCGACGAGCGGGCGCTGCCCCGGACCGGTCCAGGGCTTGCGCGGTACGACGACGGTGCCGACGGTGGAGACCCGCCCGCCCTGCGCGTCGGTGGAGCCGTACTGCACCTTCCACGCGGTCAGCGGGGGGCCGCCGACGACCAGGGGCAGCGAGTCCGTCCGGCGGCACGCGACGACGGCGCCCGGTGCGGCGGTGGCGCGGTCCGGAGGCCGGTATATGTCGGCGTCCGCGGTGGAGCAGTCCTCCGGCGTCCCGGCCGCCGCGGTGACCGCCGGCACCGCCAGCAGTCCGCCGAGCAGCCCGGCCGCGGCAAGCAGTGCGACTTTTCTGGGAAGTGGCTTCCTCGACCTGTGAGTCATCACCTCAGAGCGTCCCTTCTGTGGGGTGAAGAGGTAGGTGAAGCTGAGCAGGCTGAGAGGTTACGGAGGCGTAGGTAAGCGCTGGTAGTTAAAGGACGACGAACCGGCGGGGACAGACCTGTGTGCCGTTGACTAGCGCGCCCAGGCAACCGGAAACGAGTCGATCACCGTCTCCCTTATCATCATGCTCACCACAAACGCGGCCGGCTCCCCGGCCTCCCCGATCGGCCAGTTGCTCGATTTCACCTGGACACAGACCCGGGCCTGCGCCTTCGCCGTCGCCCTGCTGTCCGGGGTGGCGGCGTCGACCCTGCTGCCGCCGCTCCCGGTGGCCCGCTACGACCTGCTCGTGGTCTACGGAGTGCTGCTCACCGTGCTGTTCTGGCGGCGCGGCTGGGAGAGCGGACGGGACGTCGCCGTCATCAGCGCCTGCCATGTCATCGGCCTCGCCTTCGAGCTGGTGAAGGTCGCGCAGGGCTCGTGGAGCTACCCGGAACCGGCCGTGCTGAAGTTCGCGGGCGTCCCGCTGTACGGCGGCTTCCTCTACGCGGCCGTCGGCAGCTACGTCTGCCGGGCCTGGCACCTGTTCGACCTGGAGCTGATCCGCTACCGGCCGCGGGCGACGGCGCTGGTGGCCGCCGCCGTCTACGTCAACTTCTTCAGCCACCACTGGCTCCCCGACGCCCGCTGGCCGCTCGCCGCCGTCCTCGTCCTCGTCACCGCGGGCACCTCCGTGCGCTTCACGGTGCGCGGGGCACGGTGGCGCATGCCGCTCGCGCTGTCGTTCACCCTGATCGGGTTCTTCCTGTGGCTGGCGGAGAACATGGCCACCTATGTGGGCGCGTGGCGCTACCCGAACCAGTTGCACGGCTGGCAGCCCGTCGATGTGGGGAAGTTCGGCTCATGGGCCCTCCTCATCAGCGTCACCTTCGTGCTCGCGGCGCTCGGCCGGGGCAATCCCGGCACCGAGCGCAGGCCGCCGGCGCCCTGACCGGCGGCGTGTCCTCACCGGAATCTCAGGCGGCGCCCCCCCGGGATTCAAAGGAACGACCCAGACGACCGGCGCATGATGCCCAGGCACCGACGGACAACTCAGAAAGGCGTGTCGTGGGCGTCCCGCACATATCGAACCGGTCAGGACACCAGGCGCCGGGCTGGTCCCGGCGGGGCATCCTCGCGGTTCTCGGCGCCGCGCCCGCGGTGGCGGCCCTGGCCGGGTGCGGTTCCTCCGCGAACGCCCCGGCCCGCGCCGACGGCAAGGGCGGCGGCACCACGGCACCGGCCCGGGCGGCCACGGCGAAGCAGGCGACCATCGCCGTCACACCCGCGCCCGGCACGAGGAAGGCCGACTTCACCAGCCCCGTCGAGGTCACCGTCACGGACGGCACGCTGACCTCCGTCCATGTCACCGGCAACGACGGCTCCACCCTGGCGGGCACCCTCGACTCGGCGCGGACGAAGTGGACCTCGGCCCGCAATCCCCACTCGGGCACGAAGTACACGGTGACCGTCCGGGCGGAGGGGGCCGCCGAGGCGTCGGTGACGACGTTCACCACCAGGTCGCCCGGCGCCACGTTCGCCGGCCGGTTCACGCCCGAGGCGAACTCCACCTCCGGCGTCGGCATGCCGGTGTCGATCGACTTCACGCACGCCGTCGCCGACCGGGCGGCCGTCCGGAAGGCGATCACGGTGACCGCCGAGCCGGCCGTCGAGGTGGTCGGCCACTGGTTCGGCGACACCCGGCTCGACTTCCGGCCCAGGACCTACTGGGCCCCCGGCACGAGGATCACCCTGAGTCTGCGGCTGAAGGACGTCGAGGGCGCGGACGGGGTCTACGGCGTTCAGCACAAGGACGTGACGTTCCACATCGGCCGCGAGCAGATCAGCACGGTCGACCTCGCCGCGAGGACGATGACGGTCCGCAGGGACGGCAGGACCGTCGCCACCTATCCCGTCACCGGCGGCGACGCCGCGCACACCACCTGGTCCGGGATCATGGTGATCAGCGAGCGGCTGAAGCAGACCCGGATGGAGTCGTCCACGGTCGGGCTCGGCGACGAGTACGACATCCCCGACGTGCCGCACGCCCAGCGGCTGACCACCTCCGGCACCTTCGTGCACGGCAACTACTGGGCGTCCACGGCGGTGTTCGGGCAGCAGAACACCAGTCACGGCTGCATCGGCCTGCACGACGCCAAGGGCGCGGGCGACAGCTCCGTGGCGGGCTACGAGTTCTACGAGAGTTCGATGCTCGGCGACGTGGTGATCGTCGAGAACTCGGGCGAGAGGACCGTCGACGCCGCCAACGGGCTCAACGGATGGAACCTGTCGTGGGCCGAGTGGCGGGCCGGAAGCGCGGTCTGAGCGGATCCGGGCGACTTCGACCGGTGAACTCCCGTGCCGAGCAAGGACTTTCTTTGCTTCAAGTCTTGACGACCGACCGGCCGGGGAGCACATTAGCCGCATCTTGAGAGCGCTCTCAGATCGAAGTGGGAGCGCTCTCACCGCCCCGCACATCCGTACCCGAGAGGCTCCTTCATGAGCGCATCCTCCGGCATACCCAGATCCCGTCCGCTGCGGCGCGCGCTGGCCGCCGCGGCGGCCACGTTCGGCCTTGCCGCAGCCGTCGCCCTGGCGGCCACCGCACCCGCCGACGCCTCCGCGCCCACGCCCCCGTCGGGCTGGACGCAGGTCTTCGCGGACGACTTCAACGGCGCGGCAGGGTCCGGCGTCGACACGGCCAACTGGCAGTACGACACCGGGACTTCGTATCCGGGGGCTGCCGCCAACTGGGGCACCGGCGAAGTCGAGACGATGACGTCGAGCACCAACAACGTCGCGCTGGACGGCAGCGGCAACCTGCTCATCACCCCGCGCCGGGACGCCTCCGGCAACTGGACCTCCGGCCGGATCGAGACCAACCGCACCGACTTCCAGCCCCCCGCCGGCGGCAAGCTGCGCGTCCAGGCCCGGATCCAGATGCCCAATGTCACCGGCGCCGCCGCGAAGGGCTACTGGCCGGCGTTCTGGATGCTCGGGTCGCCGTTCCGCGGCAACTACTGGAACTGGCCGAGCGTCGGCGAGCTGGACATCATGGAGAACGTCCAGGGCCTGAACACCGACTGGTCCACGATGCACTGCGGCACCAACCCGGGCGGCCCCTGCAACGAGACCTCCGGCATCGGCAACTCGACGTCCTGCACCGGTAGCACCTGCCAGGCGGGCTTCCACAACTACGCGATGGAGTGGGACCGCTCGACCAGCCCCGAGGAGATCCGCTTCTACCTCGACGGCGTCAACTTCCACACCGTGCGGGCGAACCAGGTCGACGCGACGACGTGGGCCAACGCCACGAACCACGGCTACTTCCTCATCCTCAACGTGGCGATGGGCGGCGGCTTCCCGGCGGCCTTCGGCGGCGGCCCGGACGGCGGCACCGAACCCAACCACCCGATGGTCGTCGACTACGTGCAGGTCCTGCAGTCCACGGGCGACGGGGGCGGCACCACTCCCCCGCCTCCCGGCAACCGGGACGCCTACAGCCCCGTCCAGGCCGAGTCCTACGACAGCCAGTCCGGCGTCAGCACCGAGACGACCGCGGACACGGGCGGCGGCCAGGACATCGGGTACATCGGCAACGGTGACTGGGCGCTGTACAAGGGCGTCGACTTCGGCTCCACCGCGGCCAGGCAGTTCTACGCCCGGGTCGCGAGCGGTGCCGCGGGAGGGGTGAGCGGTCTGGTCGAGGTGCGCCTGGACAGCCGGAGCAACGCGCCGATCGGCAGTTTCGCGCTGGCCGGCACGGGGGGCTGGCAGTCGTGGCAGACGATCCCGGCGAACATCAGCGCGGTGACCGGCACGCACGACGTGTATCTCACCTTCACCAGCGGCCAGCCGGCCGACTTCGTGAACGTGAACTGGTTCGACTTCGGTCACTGAGCCCGGCCGGGTAGGACGGATCGGCGGGGGCCCGGCGCGGGGAACGCGCCGGACCCCCGTGGGGGGTCACCGTGGCCAGTCGGCGATCTCCACCGTGATGTACGCCGTTCCCGCGACGTGGCCGGCGTCTCCCGCGTATCCGGCGGTGCAGGTGGACGAGCCCGGCAGGGGGGGGACGTCGTCGAAGGCGAAGGTGCCGTCGCTGGCCCCGGGGACGTCGGCGACCGGCTCGCGACGCACGAGGGACCGTCAGTCACCGCCGGGCCGGGCCGCCTCCCGCCGCTTCCGTCTGCGAGCACGCAGCCGGTCGTAGACCGTTCCGACGACCGTGGCCGCGGCGAACCACCACAGCCCGAGCCGAAGCGCTTCTCCCAGGGGCGCGCCTCCGGCCCATGACTTCACCAGCACCACCGTCACGGCGGAGAAGAGTCCGATCCCCGCGTTGCCCAGCACTGTCCGGCCCATGCCGCCCCCGAACGCCGTCCGACTCGCGCACCCCGTCAGGGAAATGATGCCGCCTCGAGGCGGCCCAGCGCCCTGGCAGGCAACGTTTGCCCATCAAGGATCGGCGTCCGGTGCGTGCTCTCGGCGTGCCGGCCGGAAGTCCTCGTACTGGACGTACTTGGGCTTTCGGCCGGTGCGGCGAGTGGGGGTGCCCCCTCTGGGGGAGCGTGCCGGGCGTCGCGACGGGGCGACCGTTGTCTTTCGGGGCACTAGCGCAGCTCCGCCCGGAACGTCACCGGGGTGATGCCGGTGTGCAGATGGAAGAACTTGGAGAAGTTCGCCGCGTCGGGGAAGCCCACGGCCGCCCCGACGCGGCCGATCGGCATGTCCGTGTGGGCGAGGAGGCGTTTGGCCTCCAGGATCACCCGCTTGTCGATGAAGCCCTTCGGTGTCTCGCCGGTGGCCGCGCGCACGGCGCGCACGAGGGTGCGGCGGGAGTAACCGAGCGCGTCGGCGTAGGCGCTGACGCTGTGGTTGGTGGCGAAGCCCTGCTCGACCGCGTCCCGGAAGAGGGTGAAGGTGGTGTCCGCCTGCTGCCGGGACGCCTCCGCCGAACTGGCCGCGAGGTGGGCGAGGCGCAGCAGGAACGCGGTCAGGCTGTGCCGGAGCACGGCGGTGTGCAGGCTCAGCGGAAGTGTCGCGGTGTCCTCGTACTCGCGGCGCAGCTGTGCGAGCGCAGCCCGGAGCGCGGCCAGTTGCGCCGGTTCGGGGTGCAGCAGCGGCGGCATTTCGTAGCGGTACAGGCCGGTGGCCTCGACGGTGGCGCGCGGCAGAAAGCCGGGCTGCATGGTCAGGACGGTTCCGCGGTACTCGCTCGTGCGGGAGAACCGGTGGACCTGTCCGGGGCGGATCCACAGCAGGTCGCCGGCGTGGGCCTCGTACTCGGCGAAGTCGATCATGTGCCGTACGTGGCCCTCGGTGAAGAGCATGACCACATGGAAGTCGATGCGGTGGACACGGTGCAGCGGGGCGTCGGCGTGCCAGGTGCGGTCGTCTCCCATGGGACCGATCTGCATGCCGACGCCACCGACGGCCAGTTCGACCGGGAAGGGGAAGGTTCTGATCCCGTCGCCGTCCAGACCGTCGTCACCGGCTTGGGGTGTTCTGTCCGCCATGGCTGTTTCGTGCCGTCCCTGTCACGCGATCACTGTCCCAGATTCACCACAGGCTGACACACCCCACCCTTCCTTCTAAAAAGTCAGACTTTTAAGTTTGAACGCGTTCGGCCAGCAATCACGCATTGAACGAGGACTTCTTGAAGATGAGCACGCAGACGCCAGATGGCTTCGAGTGGACCGACCTGGACCGGCGTGCCGTGGACACCGCCCGGCTTCTCGCGGCCGACGCCGTGCAGAAGGTCGGCAACGGCCACCCTGGCACCGCGATGAGCCTGGCCCCCGCCGCGTACACGATCTTTCAGAAGGTGATGCGACACGACCCGGCCGACCCGGAGTGGACCGGCCGTGACCGCTTCGTGCTGTCCCCCGGCCACACCTCGCTGACCCTCTACACCCAGCTCTTCCTCTCCGGGTACGAGCTGGAGCTGGACGACCTGAAGGCGTTCCGCACGCACCGCTCGAAGACGCCCGGTCACCCCGAGTACGGGCACACCGCCGGCGTGGAGACCACCACCGGCCCGCTCGGCCAGGGGGTCGCCAACGCCGTCGGCATGGCGATGGCCGCCCGCTACGAGCGCGGCCTGTTCGACCCGGAGGCCCCCCAGGGCACCTCCCCCTTCGACCACACCGTCTGGGGAATCGTCTCCGACGGCGACCTGGAGGAGGGCGTCTCCGCCGAGGCCTCCTCCCTGGCGGGCCACCAGAAGCTCGGCAACCTGGTATTCCTCTACGACGACAACCACATCTCCATCGAGGGCGACACCGCCACCGCCTTCTCCGAGGACGTGCTGAAGCGGTACGAGGCCTACGGCTGGCACACCCAGCGCGTCGAGCCCACCGCCGACGGCGACATCGACGTGCCCGCGCTGTACGCGGCACTGAAGGCGGCGCAGGCGGAGACCGGCCGCCCCTCGATCATCGCGATGCGCACGATCATCGCCTGGCCCGCACCGAACGCGAAGAACACCGAGGCCTCCCACGGCTCGGCGCTCGGCGCGGACGAGATCGCCGCCACCAAGCGCGTCCTCGGCTTCGACCCCGAGCAGACCTTCGAGGTCACCGACGAGGTCCTGCGGCACACCCGCCGGGCCCTGGACCGGGGCGCCGAGGCGCACGCGGCCTGGGACAAGCAGATCACCGAGTGGCGCGCGGCCGACCCGGAGCGGGCCGCCCTGTTCGACCGGATCGGCAAGGGCGAGCTGCCCGAGGGCTGGCAGGACGCCGTGCCGGTGTTCGAGGAGGGCCGGTCCGTCGCCACCCGTGCCGCATCCGGCAAGGTGCTGCAGGCGCTCGGCCCGGTGATCCCGGAGCTGTGGGGCGGCTCCGCCGACCTCGCCGGGTCGAACAACACCACCATCGACAAGAGCAGCTCCTTCCTCCCCGAGGGCATCCCGCTGCCCGAGGCGGACCCGTACGGCCGTACCGTCCACTTCGGCATCCGTGAGTTCTCCATGGCCGCGGAGATGAACGGCATCGCCCTGCACGGCAACACCCGCGTCTACGGCGGCACCTTTCTGGTCTTCTCCGACTACATGCGCAACGCCGTCCGCATGTCGGCGCTGATGCAGCTGCCCGTGACGTACGTCTGGACCCACGACTCCATCGGTCTCGGCGAGGACGGCCCGACCCACCAGCCGGTCGAGCACCTGGCCTCGCTGCGCGCGATCCCGGGTCTGAACGTCGTCCGCCCGGCGGACGCCAACGAGACCGCGATCGCCTGGGCCGAGATCCTGAAGAGGCACGCCACCGACCCGGCCCCGCACGGACTCGCGCTCACCCGCCAGGGCGTGCCGACGTACGCGCCCCACGAGGACGCGGCCAAGGGCGGTTACGTGCTGCGCGAGTCGTCGACCGAGACCCCGGAGGTGATCATCATCGCGACCGGTTCCGAGGTGCGGCTGGCCGTCGCCGCGCGCAAGCAGCTGGAGGCCGAGGGGATCGGCACGCGGGTGGTGTCGATGCCGTCCGTGGAGTGGTTCGAGGAGCAGCCGCGTGCCTACCGCGAGAGCGTGCTGCCGCCGGCCGTGAAGGCGCGCGTCGCCGTCGAGGCCGGGATCGGTCTGACCTGGCACCGGTTCGTGGGCGACGCAGGTCGGATTGTCTCCCTCGAACACTTCGGTGCCTCCGCCGATGCGACCACACTGTTCGCCGAGTTCGGCTTCACCCCCGAGAACGTCGCCGCCGCTGCCCGCGAGTCGCTGGCCGCCGCGCGCGCCTGATATCGACGCGATAGGAAAGAAGATCACTGTGACCGAAGCAATCGGGACCGCGGGAGCCCTCAAGCGCCTTGCCGACGAGGGTGTCTCGGTCTGGCTGGACGACCTGTCGCGCAAGCGGATCACCTCGGGCGGCCTGGCCGAGCTGGTGGACGGCGGCGGCGTCGTGGGCGTCACCACCAACCCGTCGATCTTCCAGGCGGCCATAGGCTCCGGCGAGGGGTACGAGGAGCAGCTGACCGACCTCGCCGTACGGGGCGTCACGGTCGACGAGGCCGTACGGATGATGACGACCGCCGACGTGCGGGCCGCCGCCGACATCCTGCGCCCCGTGTACACGGCCTCGGAGGGCCGTGACGGCAGGGTCTCCATCGAGGTCGACCCGCGCCTCGCCCACGACACCCGGGCGACCGTCGCCGAGGCCGGGCAGCTGGCCTGGCTGGTCGACCGCCCCAACGCGATGATCAAGATCCCGGCGACCCGGGCGGGCCTGCCGGCGATCACCGAGGTCATCGGCCTCGGCATCAGCGTCAACGTGACTCTGATCTTCTCCCTGGAGCGCTACCGCGAGGTCATGGACGCCTATCTGGCCGGCCTCGAGAAGGCCAGGGAGCGCGGCCTGGACCTGTCCCGGATCCACTCGGTGGCCTCCTTCTTCGTCTCCCGCGTGGACTCCGAGATCGACAAGCGGCTGACGGCCCTCGGCACCGACGAGGCCCTCGCCCTCAAGGGGCGGGCGGCCCTCGCCAACGCCCGGCTGGCCTACGAGGCGTACGAGGAGGTCTTCGCCTCCGAGCGCTGGTCGGCGCTGGCCGGGGAGAAGGCGAACAGGCAGCGTCCGCTGTGGGCGTCCACCGGGGTGAAGGATCCCGCGTACAAGGACACGCTGTATGTGGACGAGCTGGTCGCGCCCGGCACCGTGAACACGATGCCCGAGGCCACCCTGAAGGCCACGGCCGACCACGGCGAGATCACCGGTGACACGGTGACCGGCGGCTACGCGCGGGCCCGCGAGGACCTCGCCGCCGTGGAGCGGCTCGGCATCTCCTACGACGAGGTCGTCCAGCAGCTGGAGGACGAGGGCGTCGCCAAGTTCGAGACGGCCTGGCAGGAGCTGCTGGACGCCGTCACCAAGTCCCTGAACAGCAAGGGAGTTGACGCGTAATGACGACCAAGGCTCCTGAACCCGAGACACCCCCCGTCGAGGAGGTGCGCGTCCCGGTGGCCCCGGCCGCCGACTGGCTGAACCCGCTGCGCGACACCCGCGACCGCCGGCTGCCCCGCATCGCGGGCCCCTCCGGCCTGGTCATCTTCGGTGTGACCGGCGACCTGTCCCGCAAGAAGCTGATGCCGGCCGTGTACGACCTCGCCAACCGGGGTCTGCTGCCGCCGGGCTTCTCCCTGGTCGGCTTCGCCCGGCGGGACTGGGAGGACCAGGACTTCGCGCAGGTGGTGCACGACGCGGTGCGCGAGCACTCCCGCACCCCGTTCCGCGAGGAGGTCTGGCAGCAGCTCGCCGAGGGCATGCGGTTCATCCCCGGCGACTTCGACGACGACACGGCGTTCAAGCAGCTGAAGGACGCCGTCGACGAGCTGGACACCTCCCGCGGCACCGGCGGCAACTTCGCGTTCTACCTCTCGGTGCCGCCGAAGTTCTTCCCGAAGGTCGTGCAGCAGCTGAAGAAGCACGGTCTGGCGAGCCCGCCGCAGGGCGCCTGGCGGCGCGCGGTCATCGAGAAGCCGTTCGGCCACGACCTGGGCAGCGCGCGCGAGCTGAACGCGATCGTGCATGACGTGTTCGATCCGGAGCAGGTGTTCCGGATCGACCACTACCTCGGCAAGGAGACCGTCCAGAACATCCTGGCGCTGCGCTTCGCCAACCAGATGTACGAGCCGATCTGGAACCGGTCGTACGTCGACCACGTGCAGATCACCATGGCCGAGGACATCGGCATCGGCGGCCGCGCAGGCTACTACGACGGCATCGGCGCCGCCCGTGACGTCATCCAGAACCACCTGCTGCAGCTGTTGGCGCTGACCGCCATGGAGGAGCCCATCGCGTTCGACGCGGAGGCGCTGCTCACCGAGAAGCTGAAGGTGCTGAAGTCGGTGCGGCTGCCGCACGACCTGGGCCACAGCACCGTGCTCGGGCAGTACTCGGCGGGCTGGCAGGGCGGCGAGAAGGTCGTCGGCTATCTGGAGGAGGACGGCATCGACCCCAAGTCGAAGACCGACACCTTCGCCGCGATCAAGCTGGGCATCGACAACCGCCGCTGGGCGGGCATCCCCTTCTACCTGCGCGCGGGCAAGCGGCTCGGCCGCCGGGTCACCGAGATCGCGGTGGTCTTCAAGCGGGCCCCGCACTCCCCGTTCGACTCCACGGCCACCGAGGAGCTGGGGCAGAACGCGATCGTCATCCGCGTCCAGCCCGACGAGGGCATGACCGTACGGTTCGGCTCGAAGGTGCCCGGCACCTCGATGGAGATCCGGGACGTGTCCATGGACTTCGCCTACGGCGAGTCGTTCACCGAGTCGAGCCCTGAGGCGTACGAGCGGCTCATCCTGGACGTGCTGCTCGGCGACGCCAATTTGTTCCCCCGTCACCAGGAAGTGGAAGAGTCCTGGAAGATCCTCGACCCGATCGAGGAGTACTGGGCGGCGCACGGCAGGCCGGCGCAGTACTCGTCGGGCAGCTGGGGACCGACGGAAGCGGACGAGATGCTCGCACGAGACGGACGGAGCTGGCGCAGGCCATGAAGATCGACCTGACCGACACCACGGCAAGCAAGATCAACAAGGCGCTGGTGCAGGGCCGCCGCGCCATCGGCACCCCGGCCGTGGGCATGGTCCTGACGATGGTCATCGTCACGGACGAGGAGAACGCCTACGACTCGATCAAGGCGGCCGAGGAGGCCTCGCACGAGCACCCCTCGCGGACCCTGGTGGTCATCAAGCGGCACGCCCGCACCCTGCGCGACCGCACCACCTCGCGCCTGGACGCCGAGGTCCGGGTCGGCTCGGAGGCCGGCACCGGCGAGACGGTCGTGCTGCGCACCTACGGCGAGGTGTCCGACCACGCGGACTCCGTGGTCCTGCCGCTGCTGCTGCCGGACGCCCCGGTCGTCGTGTGGTGGCCGGTGGACGCGCCCGACGTCCCGTCGAAGGACCCGCTGGGGGCGCTGGCCCAGCGGCGGATCACCGACCTGTACGCGGTCGAGCGGCCGATGGAGGTCCTGCAGACCCGCACCCGCAACTACGCTCCCGGCGACACCGACCTCGCCTGGACCCGGCTCACGCTGTGGCGGTCCATGCTGGCCGCCGCCCTGGACCAGGCACGGACCAAGGTGACGTCGGCGGCCGTCGAGGCCGAGCAGGACAACCCCAGCGCCGAACTCCTCTCGCGCTGGCTGGAGGCCCGCCTCGACGTCACCGTGGACCGGGTGGTCACCGCGGGACCGGTGGTCACGGCGGTGCGCCTCGGCACCGACAACGGCGAGATCGTCATCGACCGGCCCGAAGGGCCCCTCGCCACGCTGACCTTGCCGGGCCAGCCGCCGCGCACCCTCGCCCTGAAGGTCCGCGCCACCTCCGAACTCATCGCCGAGGAGCTTCGCCGCCTCGACGCCGACGAGATGTACGCCATCGCCCTCAAGGGCGAGGCCGCCAAGGAGAACGCCTGACATGTCCGACGCACCGTCAGACACCCCCCTGCTCACCCGCAGGCCCGAGTGGACCGCCCTCGCCGACCACCGCGCCGAGGGGCAACCGCTCCTGCGAGAGCTGTTCGCCACGGACCCCGGCCGCGCCGAGCGGTACGTCGTGCGGGTCGGCGATCTGCACATCGACTACAGCAAGCACCTGATCACCGACGAGACCCTGGCCCTGCTGCGGGAACTCGCCACCGCCACCGGCGTGTTCGCCCTGCGGGACGCCATGTTCCGCGGCGACGGGATCAACATCACCGAGCGGCGGGCCGTGCTGCACACCGCGCTGCGCGCCGCCCGGGACACGGTGATCGAGGTCGACGGCGAGAACGTCGTCCCCAAGGTGCACGCCGTACTGGACAAGATGGCCCGCTTCGCCGAGCGGGTCCGCTCGGGCGAGTGGACCGGCCACACCGGCAGGCGGATCCGCAACGTCGTCAACATCGGCATCGGCGGCTCCGACCTCGGCCCGGCGATGGCGTACGAGGCCCTGCGCGCCTACACCGCACGGGAGTTGACGTTCCGCTTCGTCTCCAACGTGGACGGCGCCGACCTGCACGAGGCCACCCGCGACCTGGACCCCGCGGAGACCCTCTTCATCGTCGCGTCCAAGACGTTCACCACGATCGAGACGATCACCAACGCCACCTCGGCCCGCTCCTGGCTGCTCGAGGCTTTCGACGGCGACGAGAAGGCCGTGGCGAAGCACTTCGTGGCGCTGTCCACGAACGCGGAGAAGGTCACCGGGTTCGGCATCGACCCGGACAACATGTTCGAGTTCTGGGACTGGGTCGGCGGGCGCTACTCGTACGACTCCGCGATCGGCCTGTCCCTGATGATCGCCATCGGCCCCGTTCGCTTCCGGGAGATGCTCGACGGCTTCCGGATCGTCGACGACCACTTCCGCACCGCGCCCGCCGAGGCCAACGTCCCTCTGCTGCTGGGCCTGCTGGGGATCTGGTACGACAACTTCTTCGACGCCCAGACCCATGCCGTGCTGCCGTACTCGCACTACCTGTCCAAGTTCACCGCGTACCTGCAGCAGCTGGACATGGAGTCCAACGGCAAGTCGGTGCAGCGTGACGGCAGCCCGGTGCAGTGGCAGACCGGGCCGGTGGTGTGGGGCACGCCCGGCACCAACGGGCAGCACGCCTACTACCAGTTGATCCACCAGGGCACCCGGCTGATCCCGGCGGACTTCATCGGCTTCGCCCGCCCGGTCGACGAGCTGAGCGACGAACTGGCGGGCCAGCACGACCTGTTGATGGCCAACTTCTTCGCCCAGACCCAGGCCCTCGCCTTCGGCAAGACCGCGGACGAGGTCCGCTCGGAGGGCGTGCCCGAGGAGCAGGTGCCGCATCGCACCTTCCGCGGCAACCACCCCACGACGACGATCCTCGCGCGCGAGCTGACCCCGTCCGTGCTCGGCCAGCTGGTCGCCCTCTACGAGCACAAGGTGTTCGTGCAGGGCGCGGTCTGGAACATCGACTCCTTCGACCAGTGGGGCGTGGAACTGGGCAAGGTCCTCGCCAAGCGCGTCGAACCCGCCCTCACGACGGGCGCCGACGTGCCCGGTCTCGACCCCTCCACCACGGCCCTCGTCGCCGCATACCGCACGCTTAGGAAGTGAACTGACATGCAGCTCGGTCTGATCGGTCTCGGCAAGATGGGCGGCAACATGCGCGAGCGGGTCCGCCGCGCCGGCCACACCGTCATCGGCTACGACCGCAACCCCGAGGTCTCCGACGTCAAGAGCCTCGAAGAAATGGTCGGGAAGCTGGACGCGCCCCGCACGGTCTGGGTGATGGTCCCGGCCGGCACCGCCACCCAGGGCGTCATCGACGAGCTCAAGGACCTGCTGTCCGAGGGCGACACGGTGGTCGACGGCGGCAACTCCCGCTGGACGGACGACGAGAAGCACGCCGCCGAACTCGGCGTCAAGGGCATCGGCTTCGTCGACGCGGGCGTCTCCGGCGGTGTGTGGGGCCTGCAGAACGGCTACGCGCTGATGGTGGGCGGCGACAAGGAGCACGTGGAGCGGCTGCGGCCGATCTTCGAGGCGCTCAAGCCGGAGGGCCCGTACGGCTATGTGCACGCGGGCCGGGTCGGCGCCGGGCACTTCTCGAAGATGGTCCACAACGGCATCGAGTACGCCATGATGCAGGCCTACGCCGAGGGCTGGGAACTGCTGGAGAAGGTCAAGTCGGTGGACAACGTCCGCGAGGTCTTCCGCTCCTGGCAGGAGGGCACCGTCATCCGCTCCTGGCTGCTCGACCTCGCGGTCAACGCCCTGGACGACGACGAGCACCTGGAGAAGCTGCGCGGGTACGCCGAGGACTCCGGCGAGGGCCGCTGGACCGTCGAGGCCGCCATCGACAACGCCGTCCCGCTGCCCGCGATCACCGCCTCGCTCTTCGCCCGGTTCGCCTCCCGGCAGGACGACTCCCCGCAGATGAAGATGGTCGCGGCGCTGCGCAACCAGTTCGGCGGGCACGCCGTCGAGAAGAAGGACTGACCGGACGTGGGGGACCTTCTGCTGGTCCGCCACGGCGAGACGGAGTGGAGCCTGTCGGGACAGCACACCAGCTTCACCGACCTGCCCCTGACCACGCACGGTGAGGAACAGGCCAAGTCCCTCGCCGCGCTCCTCACCGGACGGACCTACACCCTCGCGCTGACCAGCCCGCTGGACCGCGCGATACGCACCGCCGAACTGGCGGGCCTGACCGGGGCCGTGGCCGACCCCGATCTGCACGAGTGGGACTACGGCGGCTACGAGGGTGTCACCACGGTCGACATCCACCGCGCCCGCCCCGACTGGGACCTGTGGACGGACGGCGTACCACCGGGACCCGAGGGTCACCCCGGCGAGTCGCCGGAGGAGATCGGGGCCAGGGCCGACCGGGTGCTGGCCCGGGTGGAGGAGGCGCTCGCCGCGGACACCGGTGACGTGGTCCTGGTCGCGCACGCCCACTTCCTGCGGGTGCTCACCGCCCGCCGGCTGGGTCTGCCGCCCGCCGAGGGCCGGCTGTTCCAGCTGGCGACCGGTACGGTCAGCCGCCTCTCCACGGAGCACGGACGCCCCGTGATCGCCGAGTGGAACAGCCACGCCTGACCGCCCCGCCGAAGGCCCGGGTCACCTCACGTGACCCGGGCCGCAGTCGTACGGCAGCCGGGCCCGCTGCCTGCCGCCGCCGGAACGGGTGCCCAGTGGACCGTGGACCGGCGCACCAGCCACCCTGACCTGCGTGCGCGCGCCAGGGCGCAGGTCAGTGCGGCGAGTAACACAGACACGCGTGACGGTCCTGCCGACCGCCCCAATCACCTCACGCGACCCGGGCCGCAGTCGTACAGCAGCCGGGCCCGCTGCCTGCCGCTGCCGCCGCCAGAACGGGTACGCAGTGGACCGTGGACCGGCGCACCAGCTACCCTGACCTGCGTGCGCGCGCCGGGGCACAGGTCGGTGCGGCGAGTAACACAGACACGCGTGACAGTCCTGCCGACCGCCCCAATCACCTCACGCGACCCGGGCCGCAGCCGTACAGCAGCCGGGCCCGCTGCCTGCCGCCGCCGGAACGGGTGCCCAGTGGACCGTGGTCCAGCGCACCAGCCACCCTGACCTGCGTGCGCGCGCCGGGGCACAGGTCAGTGCGGCGAGTAATACAGACACGCCCTGACAAGTCCTGCCCACGGCCGGGATCACCCCGCGTGGCCCGGCCCGCACCGGTACAGCAACCGGGCCCGCTCACCCGGGTCGTAGACGGCCGCCGGGACGAGCACACAGTGGGCGGTCGTCCAACGGACCAGGGCTCCGACCGGGACACGGGCCGTACGGGCGCCCGGGCGCAGGTCGGCGCGCGGGAGGACGACGTAGCGCAGTCGCCCGGAGTCGATCAGGCGCCGGAAGGCCGCCGGAGCCGGGAACGGGACCCGGCCGGTGAAGCCGCCCATCGGCAGCACGGGCGCGTTCGCGGCGATGACGTAGGGCGCGGCCGCCTGCCAGCCCGGGACGGCCGCCAGATAGCGGGCGCCGCCGCGGTGCGCGGTCAGGTAGGCGAGGAGCCGGCTCCGGTCGGGGCCGAGCGTGGAGAGCGCGGGACCGGTGCGGGTGCTGGTGGGGCCGATCCGGCCGAAGCCGCCGGGCTGGTTGTAGCGCGGGGACATCGCCGAGGCCGACCAGACGGTGGGAATGAGCACGACGGCGCAGAGTCCGGTCGCGAGTGCGGCGGCCGGGCGGGCGCGGGCAATGAGCAGCGCGAGCAGGCCGAGGGCCGCGGCGCAGGGCGCCGACCAGGGCAGGAAGCGTGGGTACCACAGCGTCAGGGCCACGCACCAGACGACGTCGAACGCCAGGACCAGCGGCAGCGTCCGGGACCGCCGTCCGTGGACGACCCCGGCCGCGGCCAGCGCGCACAGGGCCACGGCGACGACGCCCATGTAGTAGGTGTGGCCACCCACGCTGCCGAAGCTGAACACCAGGAAGAAGGTGGTCAGCCACACCCCCCACAGCAGGTACCCGGCGAACTGCGGGTCCGTGCGCGGCAGGCGTCGCCGACGCAGCGCCAGCAGCCCGCCGGCGAGAGCGAACGCGGCGAGCGGGTACAGCCAGCCCGTCTGGGTGGCCAGGCCGGGGCCGAACATCTTCCAGAGGCCGTCGCCCATACCGGGCATCGTCCGGTGCCCTCCGTGGGCCGCGCGGCTCGCGACGATGCTGCCGGTGCCGGCCGCGTCGACGCCGACGGCGTGGAAGCGGTTCAGGAAGTTGTAGCCGACGACCATCCCGAAGGGCGAGTCGTCGGTGGTGCCGTCGAGGTACGGGCGGGTCCCGGTCGGGGTGAACGCGGCCACCAGCATCCAGGACAGCGACACCGCGACGGTGACCGCAGCGGCCAGGGCGAGATGGCCGACGCGGCGGCGAAGCGCGCAAGGAGCGGCGACGAGGTACGTCACTGCCAGCGCGGGCAGGACCGCCCAGGCCTCCAGCATCTTGCACTGGAAGGCGAGGCCCACCCAGAACCCCGCGAGCAGCAAGGTGCGCGGGCGGGCGCGGACCGTGGCCCGCCAGGTGGCCTCGGCCGCCAGCAACAGGAGCAGAACGAAGGGCGCGTCCTCGGTCACCGAACGGCCCAGGCCCACGGTGACCGGGGTCAGGGTGAGGAACGCCGCGGCGAGCAGTCCGGCCGGCACTCCGGCCCAGCGGCGCACGAGGACGTGGAGCAGCAGTACACAGGCCACCATCTCCAGCGCCTGCGGCAGCACCAGTGCCCAGGGGTGGTAGCCGAGGACCAGCGCGGACAGGGCCTGCGGCCAAAGGAATCCGGGCAGCTTGTCCAGGGTGACGGAGTTCGCCGGGTCGAAGGAGCCGTAGAAGAAGGCGACCGGGCTGTCGGTCATGCTGCGGACGGCGGCCGCGTAGAAGGCGTGGTAGGCGCTGTGGCCGAGGCCCCACAGGCACAGGACGGCGGCGAGCGCGGCGAGGGAGGCGAGCACCGGCCGCTCGTAGCGGACGCGCACGGCAGTGGCGGGTGCGGACGGCGGGGCGTGTCGCAGGACGAGAGGCTTGCTGGCGGGGCTCGGCATGAACGGCCTTCCAGGCATCCCGGGGATCCGAAGGTCCGGGACGCTGAGCACGCCCCGGACCCCTGGGGAGTATCGAACGGGCCCCCCTGACCACCCCGCCGACAGGACCGCATCTCACCGAGGTCTCACCAGAGGCTTGGCCGGCTCTCACCGGGTACGCATGCCGAAAACAGCTGTCACACGGCCCAACTCACCTCGGACGGGGGCGAGTCACATCTCACGGCCCACGCACACCCTCAGCCGGCACCGCACACCGCACCCACCCGTCCGGCCGCAGCACCGCCACACCCACACCTACGCACAAGGCACAAGGCACAAGGCACAAGGCACAAGGCACACGGCACACGGCACACGGCACACGGCACACGGCACACGGCACACGGCACACGGCACACGGCAGGCATCACACCCCCGGACCCACGGAGTGCTCCGCTCCGGACAGTTCCGCGATGTCCCTCAGCATGTGGGCGGTGTCGGGCTCGCGGCCCGTGAAGAGGCGGAAGGCGTCCGCGGCCTGGAAGACCGCCATGCCGCCACCGTCCAGGGTGGCGCAGCCGGCCGCGCGGGCGGCGCGCAGCAGTTCGGTCTCCAGCGGGCGGTAGACCACCTCGGCGACCCACAGCCCGGGGCGCAGGAGCTCCGCCGGCAGGGGCAGGCCGGGGTGGGCGGCCATGCCCGTGGGGGTGGCGTGGACGAGTCCGCCGGTGCCGTCGGCCTCGGCGAGCAGCCGAGGCAGCCGGTCCGGGGTCGCGGCGGCCGCGCGGCCGGGGCCGAAGTGCCGGTCGAGCGAGGCGGCGAGGGCGGCGGCCCGGTCGGGCAGGGCGTCGACGACGGTGACCCGGCCCGCCCCGAGGGTGAGCGTGGCGTGGGCGACGGCCGCGCCGGCGCCGCCCGCGCCGAGCTGGACGACCCGCTCCAGCGGGGCGTCCGGCAGGTCGCGCGCGAAGGAGGCGGCGAAGCCGGTGACATCGGTGTTGTGGCCGACGGCCCGGCCGCCGTCGAAGACCACGGTGTTGACCGCGCCCAGCGCCTCGGCCTGCGGGCCGAGCGCGTCCAGGTGCTCGATGACCAGCTGCTTGCACGGGTGCGTGATGTTGAGCCCGTCGAAGCCGAGGTCGCGGGCGGCCCGTACGAGGTCGCCGACCGCCTCGGGCGGCACCCCGAGGGTGTCGATGTCGATGAGCCGGTAGAGGTGCCGCAGTCCCTGGCGGTCCGCCTCGCGCTGGTGCAGAGCGGGGCTGAACGAGGGGCCGATCCCCGACCCGATCAGCCCGACGAGATACGAGTCCTTGGTCACGCGGACCTCCAGAGGCGACGCTAATGTACGAACCAGTCCGTTAGCTATATCAGCCGACCGAGGCCGGCGAAAGACCCCGGCCACGGCACGGGCCCCTGCTTCTACAATCACCGGCACGCGAGTGAGCGAATCGCCCGCCCCACGGCCCGAAGGAATCCGATGACCAGCGTCGAAGAACCGGTACGCCCCGGCGGGCGGGTGCGTGACGCCGCCCGCACCCAGGCCGAGATCCTCGACGTGGCGACCCAGGAGTTCGCCCGGGCCGGCTACGACGGCGCCCGGGTGGACGAGATCGCGGCCCGCACCCGCACCACCAAGCGGATGATCTACTACTACTTCGGCGGCAAGGAGCAGCTGTTCACGGCCGTGCTGGAGCGGGCGTACGGCGTGATCCGCGAGGCCGAGCAGCAGCTGGACGTGGAGCACCTGGACCCCGTCGCGGCGATCCGGCGGCTGGCCGAGCTGACCTTCGACCACCACGAGCAGCACCCGGACTTCATTCGCCTGGTCAGCATCGAGAACATCCACGGCGCCGAGCACATCGCGGCGTCCGACAAGCTCGGCCGGATCGGTTCGCCGGCGCTGGACGTGATCCGCCGGATCCTGGCCGCCGGGCAGGAGTCCGGGCTGTTCACGGCCGACGTCGACGCCGTCGACCTGCACGCCATGATCAGCTCGTTCTGCTTCTTCCGGGTGGCCAACCGGCACACCTTCGGCGCCCTGTTCGGCCGCGACCTGGTGGCTCCGGCGCAGCGCGAGCACTACCGGACCATGCTCGGCGACATGGTGATCGCTTACCTCACGGCGGAGCGGGCCGCGGACTGAGCACGTCACGCGGCGCCTCTTGACATGACGAAAACGCGGGCGCAACACCCCACCCAAAACCACGACTAACTATCCAGTGGGTTAATTAGCAGCCGAGATCCGGCCCTTCGCCCCGCCGCTCACTTCACCCCTGGGGTGGAGTTCCCCCGAAGGAGCACCGCCGTGTCCGTCCCCTCCCCTGCTCCCGCCGCACATGCCCCGCCGCCCGGCCAGCCCAGGAAGGCCGCCACGGCCGCCTGGATCGGCAGCGCCCTCGAGTACTACGACTTCTTCCTCTACGGCAGCGCGGCCGCGCTGATCTTCCCGAAGGTGTTCTTCGACGCCTCCGACCCGGCCACGGCGACCCTGCTGTCGCTGGCGACGTTCGGGGTGGCCTACACGGCCCGGCCGCTGGGCGCGCTGTTCCTCGGGCACTTCGGCGACCGGCTCGGCCGCAAGAAGATCATGGTGTTCACGCTGGTCCTGATGGGTCTGTCGACGTTCCTGATCGGCTGTCTGCCGACCCGCGCCCAGGTGGGCGGCCTCGCTCCGGTGCTGCTGGTGCTGTGCCGGGTCCTGCAGGGCATATCGGCCGCCGGCGAGCAGGCGAGCGCCGGCTCGATGAGCCTGGAGCACGCGCCACCGGACCGCCGGGGCTTCTTCACGAGCTTCACGCTCAGCGGCACCCAGGGCGGCCAGCTCGTCGCCACGCTCGTCTTCATACCCGTGGCCCAGCTCCCCGAGGACCAACTGCTGTCCTGGGGCTGGCGGGTGCCGTTCTGGCTGAGCGTGGGGGTGGCCGTCGTCGGGTACGTCATCCGGCGCAGGCTCCAGGAGACCCCGGCCTTCGCCCGGCAGGCGGCGACGGAGGGCGTGGCCCGGCTGCCCCTCGCGGTGCTGCTGCGGGAGCACTGGGCGGACGTGCTGCGGGTGATCGCGGGCGCGCTGATCGCCTCGGTCAGCACGATCTTCACGGTGTGGGCGCTGGCGTACGCCACCAGCGACGCGGTCGGGATGTCCCGTACGTCGATGCTGTGGGTGGGCGCGCTGGCCAACCTGGTCGCGCTGGCCGCGATCCCGCTGCGGGCGACGCTGTCCGACCGGATCGGGCGCCGTCCGGTGTACCTGATCGGCGCGGTGGGCAGCGCGGCGGCGATGGCGGGCTACCTGTGGGCGATCTCCACCGGCTCCTACCCGCTGACCCTGGTCTTCGGGATCGCCGCCTTCGGCATCGTCTACAGCGCCGCGAACGGTGTGTGGCCCGCCTTCTACCGCGAGATGTTCACGACCCGGGTCCGGCTGTCCGGCATGGCGATCGGCACCCAGATCGGCTTCGCGGTGGCCGGTTTCGCGGTCACCTTCGCCGCCGAGATCGCCGGTCCCGGAGGCGACGACTGGGGAGCGGTCGCCCTGTTCACGGCGATCCTGTGCGTGCCGCCGGTCATCGCGGCCCTCTCCGCCCGCGAGACCCACACGATCCCGACGGAACGCCTCGGCGAACGCACGGGACGCAAGGCGTCACACCCGGAAACGGTGTCGGCCTGACACCGGCCACCAACGCGCCGCGCCCCCCTCGTCGGAGGGGCGCGGCGGGCAGAGTTGTTCTCGGGCTCTGCCGTAGCCTCGGCGCTCGGCCTCAGCCGGCGAGGCGTGCGCCGAACTGCGGGGCGCCGGAGGTGGATACGCCGGTGCCGGAGGCGCTGATACCGGGCGTGCCGGTGGCGCTGGGATCGTTGTTGCCACGGAAGTAGACGGCCGCCCCGTCGCCCGCGTTCTCGTCGGGAACGCCGACGAGCAGGTCCCATTCCAGGTCGTTGTGGGTGTCGGCCAGGTGGAGGGAGCTGCCGAAGTGGTCGCCGGTCTCGTCGTTCCCAGGAACGTTGGGGGTGCTCTGCGCGAAGAACCGGGCGGACGTGCTGCTGTCGGCCCCGATGGCGTCGAAGCCCTTCTCGCCGCCGGAAACGAGCGTGACCGCGCCGGTGCCGGTGGCGCTGCCCAGGCTCTCGCCGGGAGCGCCGATCGCGAGCATCTGGGAGCCGTACCCGTGGGACGCGGCGACCTCCAGGGAGGCGCCGAAGCGGTCGCCGGGTTCACTCGTGCCCGGAATATTGGGAGAGTCCTGCGTGACGGTGTACGAGACGGTGGCGGAGGGGCCCTTCGCATCGCTCTGGAAGACGCGGACGGCGCCGCCGCCCTCGTTCGGGGCGCCGAGCGCGATGTCCTCGTAGTAGTTGTTGTCGAAGTCGCCGATCGCGACGGAGGTGCTGGTGGGCAGCTTGACGGTGCCGGCGGGGCTCAGGCCGGTGGCGGAGCCGAGCGCGTAGTACGTGCTGGCGCCGGTGACGACGATGTCGGCGATCAGGTCCTCGCCGCCGAAGTTGCCCGAGGCGATGGCCGCCGGGGCGCCCGTGACCGAGGCCGGCGGTACGAAGCGGTAGCCGCCGCCGTTGCCGCCCGACTTCGTGAAGCCGCCGCGGTAGACGTCGATCGTCGGAATGTCCGAGCCGATGGCCAGGTCCGGCTTCTGGTCGCTGTCGACCAGGGCGGCGAGGACCCGGCCGAACTTGTCGTGGGAGGCGGGCGCGGGGTCGGCGACCGTCACCCCGCTGGTCAGGCCCGCGTCGGAGCCCCACAGGATGGCGACCGTGCCGCCGTCGACGTCGGAGCCGACGTCCTCGCCGGGGGTGCCGACGGCGAGGTCGGCGTAGCCGTCGCCGTTGAAGTCCTGCGCCACGACGGCGTCCCCGAAGCGGTCACCCGCCTCGGCCCCGCCCGGCACGCCGGGGCTGTCCTGGCTGATGACGGTGCGCCGGCTGTTGTTGGGGTCGGTGGTGCCGCCCCACAGGATGACGACCTGCCCGGCGCCGGACTTGCCGGCCACATACGCGCCGGGGGCCGATACCGCGATGTCGCGGTAGCCGTCGCCGTTGAAGTCGCCGGGCACGTTGGATCCGGCGGCGGTGGCGGAGCCTGCCGTGACGGTGAGCAGCCCGCCCGTCAGGACCGCGGCGGCGGCGAGGGACAGGGTTCTGCGGAGGTGCTGGGACACGCTGAGTCTTCCTGCTTGGTGCATGCGTCGAGGGGGGAGCCGTCCCGGCCGACCGGAACTGACCTCGTTCCGTTCCGGCGGTACGCGGCGGTTGAGCGATCAAGGAGACCCGTGACCTCGCGCAAAGGTTGTACGAGGGACCCGCGCGCGGCGTGATCGGACCCCCGGGTGCCAAGCCGGCGCATATGGCGGAACCGAACCTGGACGCCGGTCGCCCTGGAGAAGCTCCAGGCGCTGGTCCTCACCGACTACGGGCATTGCACGGCATCGCGTCCAGCAAGTGGCGCGGCCCATCAGGCGGCCCCGGCGCCGACACCCGGCTCTCCAGCCGAGAGTGACGCGGCCCTACCGCCCGAGCGGCCCCGCCCTGCTCCCGTGATCGGCCCAGCTCACGGACGTGGATGGCGCGGCTCGTACAGTCCCAGTCGGCCGCCACCAGGTAGCCGTAGGCCGGTGACCCGGCCCCAGCGGGCCTCCTCGACCGGCTGTGCGAAGTCGACGCCCTTCTCGGCCAGTTGCCGCCGGGTCGCCTCCAGGTCGTCGCACATCAGCATCAGTTCGTGCGAGGGCTCGCCGTCCGTGGGGTGGCAGGCGACCTCGGTGGGCGGTGCCTTGAAGATGAGCCATCCGTGCCCGGCGTCGACGTGCGGCCACCCGAGGACGTCCCTCAGGAAGACCCGGTCGGCCTCGGCGTCCCGGCTGTGGATCACCACGTGTGCTCCATTGATCACGCGCGGAGGCTAGTCCGGCGGGCCGGGCGGAACAAGCACCTCGACGCCGGGCGTCACCCGGAGGACTCCACCGCGGCGTCCAGCAGCGGCC
This sequence comes from Streptomyces sp. NPDC044061, assembly GCF_056434305.1. NCBI lineage: Bacteria > Bacillati > Actinomycetota > Actinomycetes > Kitasatosporales > Streptomycetaceae > Streptomyces > Streptomyces sp. NPDC044061. Next base: position 76,520 of record NZ_JBWKFL010000029.1, read on the forward strand.
CGAGTTCGCGGACCACGGCCGTCAGCGGCCGTACGTCCCGTTCGGCGCGGGCCATCAGGATCGCGCCCTCCAGGGCGCTGATCATCAGGGTGGCGAGGGAGTCGGCGCGGCCGGCGGGCACGCCCATGCCGGTCAGCGCCTCGGCGACCGGACCGCGCCAGGTCGCGAACGCGGCGGCCACCGCCTCGCGGGTGGAGGTGCCGGACGCGGCGCACTCCACCGTCGCGGCGGCGACCGGGCAGCCGGCGGCGAAGCCGTCCCTCGTGTACTCGTCCGTCCACTGCGCGGCCATCGCCGCGAACAGACCGCTCGGCGTCGGCGCGTCCAGGCTCGCCTGGAAGCGGGCGACGCGCTTGCCCGCGTACCGCCCCGCCCAGCCCACGGCCTCGTTGACCAGCTGTTCCTTGCCGCCCGGGAAGTAGTGCTGGAGCGAGCCGCGCGGCGCCCCGGCGTGGGCGGCCACGTCCCGCATGCCGGTCGCGCCGACCCCGTCGCGCCGGATCAGCTGGGCCGCGCTGAACACCATCCGCTCGCGCGGTCCGTGCCGCGACTCCGTCATGGCCGACCTCCGATCACTCTCCCCACTCTATGACCGGCGTCATAACGTCCGCTACTATGACCACGGTCATAGTCGGCCCGTCGAGCGGAGGGCGGCCTCGTGAACGTCGTCGGTTTCATCGGTCTCGGAGTGATGGGTCAGCCCATGGCTCTGCGCCTGGCGACCTCCGGCACACCCCTGCTGGTGTGGAACCGGACTCCGGGGCGGGCCGAGCCGCTGCGCGCGGCCGGCGCCGAGGTCGCGGAGAACGCAGACGAGGTGTTCGCGCGGGCTGAGGTGGTGCTGCTGATGCTCGCCGACGAGGCAGCGGTCGACACCGTCCTCGGCCGCGGCACGCCCGCCCTGGCCGGCCGGGTCGCGGGGCGCGTCGTCGTCCACATGGGCACGACCTCCCCCGAGTACTCCCTCGCCCTGGAGACCGACGTCCGCGCGGCCGGCGGCCGGTATGTCGAGGCGCCCGTCTCCGGGTCCCGGGTCCCGGCGGAGCAGGGACAGCTGGTGGCCATGCTCGCCGGTGAGCGGTCCGCCGTGGACGTCGTACGGCCACTGCTCGCGCCGCTGTGCCGGGAGACGTTCGTGTGCGGGGCGGCGCCGGGCGCGCTGCTGATGAAGCTGTCCGTGAACCTCTTCCTGATCACCCTGGTGACCGGGCTGACGGAGGCCTTCCACTTCGCCGAACGGCAGGGCCTGGACCGGCGGCTGTTCCTGGACGTGCTGGACGCGGGCCCCATGGCCAGCGGGGTCTCCCGGATGAAGGCGCCCAAGCTGCGCGAGCGGGACTTCGCCGTGCAGGCCGCCGCCCTGGACGTGCTCAAGAACAACCGGCTCATCGCCGAGGCGGCCCGCAAGGCGCGGCTGGCCTCACCGCTGCTGGACGCCTGCCACGCCCTGTTCGAGGAGACGGTGGCGCAGGGTCACGGCGGTGAGGACATGGTGGCGGTGCTGCGGGCGATCGAGGCGCGCACCGCCGAGGCGCCGTAGCCAAGCCCTTCGTGGCGCGGTACCTCAGCCCTTCGAGGCACCGCAGCTCAGCCCTTCGAGCACCGCAGACCGCAGCTCGGCTCTTCGAGGCACCGCACCTCAGCCCTTCGAGCACCGCAGACTGCAGCTCGACTCTTCGAGGCACCGCACCCCAGCCCTTCGAGGCACCGCAGCTCGGCTCTTCCGGGCGCCCCGGCTCAGCCCTTCGGGATGCCGTAGGCGCGCTCGACGGGCAGCCGCACCACCAGTCGGCGGTCGCGCACCATGGCGGCCCGGTAGTCGTCCCAGTCCGGGTGCTCGCCGAGGACGTCCCGGTAGAGCCGGATCAGCTCCTCGACGGTGTCGTCGTGCGGGTCCGCGGCGACCGGTGACAGCTCGGACGTGCCTTCGGCGACCGTGTACGCCCAGCGGTCCTCGCTGGTGACGTGGTAGGAGGCGCGGGGGTCGCGGCGGAGGTTGCGGGTCTTGGCCCGGTCGTCGGTGACCGAGATCCGGATGACCCGCTCGTCCGGGTAGTAGGCGTGGCTGACGTTGGACAGCTGGGGGCGGCCGTCGCTCTTCAGGGTGACCAGCACCCCGCCTCGCGTGTCGGAGAGCAGCTTGAGCAGTGCGTCCTGCGTCGAGTCCTGAGTCATACGAGGGTCAACTGGCCCGCGGCGTCGCACATTCCCGGCACGAGCCCACACGAGCAGCCGAGTAGACACTGCCTACGACCGACTGGTAGACAGTGTCTATGACTGAGTCCGACACGGGCCTGCGGGCCCGCCTGGTCGATGTCGGCGTGGAGCTGGTCGCCGCGGAGGGCGTGCAGGCGCTGACGCTGCGGGAGATCGCCCGCCGCGCCGGGGTCTCGCACGGGGCGCCGCGCCGCTACTTCCCCACCCACCGGGAACTGTTGTCCGCCATCGCCCGGCGCGGGTTCGCCGAACTGGGCGAGCGGGTCCGGCCCGCGCTCGCCGCCGGCTCCGATCCGCGCACGCGAGTGAGGGAGCTTGCCCGCGTCTACCTGGAGTTCGCGCTGGACAACCCCGGCATGTACGAGCTGATGTTCCGTCATGATCTCCTGGAAAGCGGCCATTTGGGGCTCAGGAAGACGAGTCTTCCGCTCTTCGCGCTGCTGACGGACCTCGTCGGGGAGGTCCGCCCCGAGGCGGACGCCCGGCGCGTGACCGGAGCCCTGTGGGCGAACCTGCACGGCATCGCCCAGCTGTGGCGCTGGCACAGCCTCCAACTCGTCACCGGAGACGAGGACTTCGGTCCCCTGCTGGACGCCGCCCTGCTCGCCCACCTGGGCCCGGAGAGCGGACGGTGAACCGCAGGCTGACGCTGGTGAGCAGTGTGGCGGGCGCGGTGCTCGTCGCCCTGGACGGTACGGTCCTCACGGTCGCCCAGCCCTCCCTGCAGCGGTCGCTGCACGCGTCGTTCGCGCAGGTGCAGTGGACCAGTACCGCGTATCTCGTGGCGGTGGCGGGCCTGTTGGTGTTCGCGGGGCGGCTCGGCGACCGGTACGGGCAGCGGCGGATGTTCGGGCTCGGCATGCTGGGGTCCGGCCTGGCGTCGGCGGGCGTGGGCCTGGCGCCCGGGATCGGCTGGGTGATCGGGCTGCGCGTGGCGCAGGGCCTGTTCGGGGCCCTGCTGCAACCGGCCACGCTCGGGATGCTGCGGGCCGCGTTCCCGCCGGAGCGGCTGGCGATGCCGCTCGCGATACGCACCAGTGCGATCGGGCTGGCGGCGGCAGCGGGACCGCTGCTGGGCGGGGCGCTGGTGAGCGGGCTGGGCTGGCGTGCGGTGTTCTTCCTGGGTGTACTGCCCGCCGTGTGCCTCGGGCTCGCGGCACTGGTGCTCCCCGGAGCGGACCGTCCGCCGGTGGACCGCGCGCCGCTGGACTTCCCCGGGGCCCTGCTCCTCGCTCTCGCCCTGGCCTGTCTGGTGCACACGCTGGTCGGGCTGCCCGCCTCGGGAGCGGCCGTGGCGGCCGGACTCGGGGCTGCCGTGCTCGCCGGTGCCGCCTTCGTGCGGCACGAGCGGCGGACCTCGCGTCCGCTGCTGCCGTCCGAGGTGATCGGCTCGCCGGCGGTCGCAGCGGCGCTCGGCATGCTCGTCGCCGCGTCGGCCTCGCTGTTCGGCACCCTGTTCGTCGAGACGTACGTGCTGCAGCGCCGGCTCGGCCTCGACCCGTTCCAGAGCGCTCTGCGCAGCCTGCCGCTGGCGGTGCTGATGGTGCTCTCCGCTCCCCTCTGTCCGGTGCTGCTGCGCCGGGTGGGCGCGCGACGGACGGCGGCAGCGGCGACAACGGTGCTCGCGCTCGGCGTCCTGGTCCTGTCCGGGGCCACCGGCGCGCTCGCCCTCGGCGGCGCGTTCGCACTGCTGGGTGCCGGGTTCGGCACGGTGATGGTGGCGGCCACCCATGTCGTCGTACGGCATGCGGAGGTGGCGGTGGCCGGAGTGGCGGGCGGCCTGCAGCAGACCGCCCTCAACGTGGGGCCCGTGATCGGCGTGGCCGCGGGCACCGCGCTGATGGGCGCCGGGCCGCACACGGCGCTCCTCGTGCTCGCCGCCGTGGCCGCGATCGCCGTGCCGGCGGCCCGCGCGCTGCCGGGACCGGGCGTCGCATCGATCACACACACCGCTGACGAGCGGGTCCGTCACGGTGTTCCTGCGGGACGATGAGGGTGTGCGTCCCGGCGGGCACGCGGGGACGCACCTGTACGACGCGACCGGAGGAGAGCGATGGCACAGCTGCGACAGGAAGTCGACCCCGGCGAGGCCGGGCTGGACGTGAAGGCCCTCGACCGGCTCGACCAGCACTTCGCCCGCTATGTCGACGAAGGCCGCCTGCCCGGCTACCTGGTGGCCGTGTCCCGCGGCGGCCGTGTCGCCCACCTCACCACGCACGGCCACCGGGACCTCGCCGCGGGGCTGCCGGTCGAGGCGGACACCCTGTGGCGGATCTACTCCATGACCAAGCCCGTCACCGCGGTCGCCGTGCTGCGGCTGGTCGAGGACGGCCGCCTCTCCCTGGACGACCCGCTCGAGAGGTACCTGCCCGCCTTCGCCGACCCGCTTGTGTACGAGAGTGGTTCAGGCACCGACGTCCACACCCGTCCGGCAGCCGGCCCGATCCTGATCCGGCACCTGCTCACCCACACGTCCGGCCTGACCTTCGGCTTCTACTACAAGCACCCCGTCGACGCGCTCTACCGGGAGGCGGGCCTGGAGTACTCGGTGCCACCGGGCAAGGACCTCGCGGAGACCATCGAGGTGTACGCGCGGATGCCGCTGCAGTTCGAGCCGGGCACGCAGTGGAACTACTCGGTGGCGTCCAACGTGCTGGGCCGGGTCGTCGAGGTGGTCTCCGGGCAGTCCCTGGACGAGTACTTCGCCGAGCGGATCTTCCGCCCGCTCGGCATGACCGACACCGGCTTCCACATCAACCCCGAACAGGCCGAGCAGCTGGCCGAGTTGTACGGCGAGACGGACGAGGGCGGCATCGCGCCGACCCCGGGACTCCCGGTGCGGGGCCGGCCGCGCTTCCTGTCCGGCAGCGGCGGCCTGGTCGCCGGCGCCCATGACTTCCACCGGTTCATGGAGATGCTGCGCCGGGGCGGCGAGCTGGACGGCACCCGCCTGCTGTCGTCCGACACGGTCGCCCTGATGACCCGCAACCAGCTGCCCGGCGACGCCGAGCTGAGCGCCTTCGGCGCCCCCGTCCACCAGGAACGCGGCAACGACGGCCTCGGCTTCGGCTTCAACGTCTCCGTGGTGACCGACCCCACCCGCACCCTGGCCCCGTCGAGCCCCGGCACCTACGGCTGGACCGGCGTGGCCACCACCGCCTTCTGGATCGACCCGGCCCGCGACCTCACCGTGCAGTTCATGACCCAGGTACGCCCGAAGACCCTGAAGGTCTTCCCGGAGCTACGGCGCCTGGTCCACGAGGCCGTGACTGTCTGACCCCTCGGCTACGGTCCCGTCTCATGGGAATAACCAGCGCCTGGAGCATCAGCGTCCACGACGACACCTTCATCGGGGAACTGGCAGCGCGGCTGCTGCCGCTGATCGAGGCGGAGCGGAACGAACCGCTGGCCCAGGACAGGTGGGCGCGCTGGTTGACCGAGGGCATGTCGTCCGAACCGTCCCAGGACTTCCTGCAGGTGACCCGCGGCGGTGAGCACGTTCAGAAGATGTACGACGGGCTCTCCGCGGACGACCCCTTCTGCATTCAGCACGACGTGTGGGGCCAGGACGACATCGGCGACCGCCTGTTCCTCTCCGTGCAGAGCAAGGACTGGGCGGTCTGGTCCTTCTTCCACGCCATCGGACCGAAGCGGGCCGCGCTGCTGCCCGGCTGGTGCGGCAACTTCCTGCTCACCTCCACCGAAGTACGCGACAGCCTGCCCCGGGTCGAACAGGCACTGACCCTCGACCCCTGTGAGAGAGCCACCGCCGAACGGCGGGACTGGCTCGACTATCACGACGAGGAGGAGTCGGTCCTCGACGGCCCGCTGCGCATGTGGCACCTGGCCGCGACGGCCGGCATGGGCCTCTGCGGCGTCTCGCTCCTCATCTACTGACCGGGCGTCATCCAAGCGCTTGGCCGCAGGTTCGAGTCCTGCCGGGGGGCGCCCACACCCAGCCCTCCAGCAGCAGCTTGAAGATGCCGTCGTGGACGCGCATGACCTTACCGGAGTTCAGGGGGAAGGGATCGGGGCGGGCACGTGCGGCGTCGGCAATGGCGTCATTCATGCCGCACGCCGTGCCGACACCACCCCCTCCCTGTGCGCGCCGGTCAGTGCCGTAACCGATGGGGCCAGCGGTTACACCCCCGTCGGTAGCGTGCAGCGCATCGCGGGCAGGAAGGGCCATTCTGCGATCCTCATCCTTGTGTCGTACCACTCAGCGGATGCCGCTCAGGCGATCAACGATCTTCGCAAGGCCTTGAAATCCTGCAAGGGGTACACGGCAGGCCCCATGAAGGCGACCTCCGAAGACATCGAAGCCACCAAAGTCCCACCGCAAGGCGATCGAGCGGACCTACCACCAACGCCGCCGACAAACGTCGCTCGGCCGGCTGACACCCGTCGAATTCGAGACCGTCATGACCACGCCGGCCCTCCAAGCCGCGTGACCGCACCTGACCTACCCCACCTCTCAGGTTCCAGGTCAACCTGTCACCCGAACCTGCATCAGACCCAAGCGCCGACAAGTCGAAGACGATATCTACGACGTATGGGACGAGCACCAGGACAGGCCCGGAGATGTTCCCGTCCAGGAATGTCGGCGTCTCCAGGACGCCACCTACCTCTTGCGCCGCGACGGGCCACCCGTACCCAACTGGTTCTATAGCCTGCGCCGCCGGGAGACCGCCGCCGTCACAAACGACGGCACTACGACGCTGCGGTCCTCCTCCGACCCCACCTGAACCCAGTCAAGCCCGGTGGCTCCTCACACCTCTGGCCTCACCCCTCGTGCGCATGCCGGTGTACCCCTTGAGACCGCTCGACCTGTGCTAGTGAAGCGCTCCCCGGCGCGCTCGCAGAAGTCCATCGAGGACGCGTACCGGTGACGTGGGGCTCATCGCGAGGCGGGCGTCAAGTGCCGTCTCCCACTGCTCGGTCACCCCAGCATGAGGCGCTTGCGCATGCCTGGGGTGACGTGGGCGTAGCGCGCCGAGACCGAACCGTCGATGTGGCCCATGCGTTCGTCCATGAGCACCTTCTCGGTTCCCAGGTCCTCCATCATCGTCCGGTGGGTGTGGCGAAGGCCGTGGGGCGTGAGTCCCTTGGCTATCGGGAGCCAGCAGGCGTCGGCCCGTTCGCTGGCACCCCGCCCCCGTGCCGGGACGCCGGGCCAAGGCTCGCCGAGTATGGGCACCGGCCGTGGCTCCTGTGGTGCCTTCTTCGGGTACCAGCCGGAGACCGCTGGCGTGAACAACCAGGTCGCGAAACCGTTCCTACGCCAGTGGGCGGCATGCCCCGGTACGACGCCGCCCCGTATGAACCGGAGGTCCGCGTGGCCTGCTCGACCTTCTCTCGCGTGGCCTCGGTGACGCCTTCTGGGTGGTTGAGGACGTTGGACACCGTGCCGGCCGAAACGCTGGCACGACGGGCGACGTCGACGAGCTTCGCACCCTGGTGGCCGCCTGTGCGCGCCGCGCCCTGCCCTCGGAAGACGTAAGTCTTGCCGTGGCAGGGGCACGGCACGGGCTTCGTGCGGGCGATGTGGTTGGCCACCAGCGCGGACAGCCAGTCCGTCGAGTCGATGGTGCGGTAGCTGTCGTCCTTGGGCGGGCAGCGCACCAGCTCCCCCGTGTCGAGTTCGTACAACTGCCACTCGACACGGACGGCTCCAGAGCGGACGAACGCGGTCTCCAGACCGACGATCTCGCCCCAGCGCATGCCGGTGTACCCCTTGAGGACCACGGCGACGAACTCGTCGTCACGGCCGGAGAGCAGGGCGGCGCGCTCGGCGGTCAGCAGGATGCCGAGCGCGTCGGTGACCACCTTCTCCGGACCGCGGTCTCGGGAGCGGCCGGCGCGTTTGCCCACGCGAGAGCCCTCGCCCTCGCAGCCCACAGACCAAGGCAGCTGCACGTCATGCCCCAAGCACCACCTGCCTGCACACCCTGAACCACTCACCAGCACACGCCGCTCTCACGACACCGCTCAAGGAATCACCCGTGCCCCACTCCTCCGTTCGCCCCGACGTCGTCGTCCTTCTCACCGAATGGGACACCTCCCGCCGCGACCTCGATCTCCTGTATCGCCGCAACGGCAGCCCGTTCACCGCTGCCGAACACGACCTCATCTACAGCTGCACCCCGAACGAGGTAGACGCCGCGCTCGCGCAGAAGCGGCTTGCGAACGACTTGGTGCTCGAACACCAGGCGATGCAGGCAGCCCTGGTCAACCTGTGCCTGAAGTACGTCGACCCGCTCCCCGACGGCACCATGCCCACCAACGTCTACGCCCTCATGACCGACGAGGACTGTGCCGAATGCGGGCACCTGGTCGAAGCCCTCCGCGCGCGAGACCCCTTCCGGTGCCGCTACCTGTACGAAGAGAACTAACTGGCCGCACACCAACGGCTGCCCACTCCACGGGTACTGCAGCCGGGCCTCCCCGAGGGGAGCCCGGCTTCAGTGCGCTGGACGGCCCTCAGTAGGCCGGAGCGCGCAGGAGCCGATCGCGTGTACTTTCGGGCAGCACCCGGCGCAGGACCGGTGCGCTGGAGCTGAGGGAGTCGGCGAAGGCGGCGACGAGGTCGTGCGGCACGCTGCTGCTGAACGAAGCCGCCCACAGGTAGCCCGCGCCGAGCACCGGCTCGGCCCACGCCTGCCACCCGGCCAGGGCCGCCTCGTCAGCCACAGCCACCAGCGCCAGTGGATCGCCATCCTGGATGAGGGGCGGCACCTCACCGAGGCGGATGTGGGAGGCGAACGTCGGATCCACCGCTCCCGTGCCGGGCTGGTCGACGTCACGCAGCCACCCGTGCGCCCTAACAGCGTCGAGAACCAGCTCGGGGCCACCACACGGCAGGGTGGGCTGATCGCGGGCGTCGAGCGCGGCAAGGAAGCCGGCGAGGATCTCCGCCGGGACATCGGGGGTGGAGTAGGCCGACCACTGGGCGAGCGGCTGGCTACAAGCGTGCTGGAGCTCCCTGAACGATCCCGCGCTGCGGACGTCGCAACGTCTGTTCCTCCACGTGCAGATCACCTTACGGAGAGCAACGCCCGAGTCTCCTCGGCGCACCCCCACGACAGCGTGACGCCGGCGCCTCCGTGCCCGTAGTTGTGCACGACCACGGTGCCGTCGTCCCGCACCTCTTCCTCCACGCGGACCGTGGCGCGGGTCGGTCGAGCGCCGGTCCGGTGCTCTAGGACGCGAGCCTGGGCGAGTCGGGGCTCGACCTCGGCACAGCGGGCGAGGATGCCGGCAGCCGCCTTGTCGTCGGGGGCCAGATCGCCCTCGCCGTCGATCGCTGTGCCGCCCAGGACGACGGTGTCGCCGTGGGGGTAGAAGCACAGGAGGTCCGGGGAGAGGCCGGTGTCCTCGGAGAAGAACTCGGTCAGCCCGGGGTTGGTGACGACGACGTGCTGGCCGCGGATGGGCCGGAGGTCAGGGTCCGGAACCAGGTCGCGTGCGCCAAGGCCCGCGCAGTTGATGATCGCCGAAGCGGGACCGGCGTCCGAGAGCGAGGTCAGCCGTCGCTGCTCGACCACACCCCCGGCATCGCGGAGCCGGCGCAGGAGGTAGTCGAGGTAGGTGGGCATGTCGATCAGTGGCACGGTGAATCGGTAGCCCGCCGTGAACCCGGCCGGTAGTTCGGCCCGCTGGCACGGTCGGAAACCCGGCAATGTGGTGGCCCAGTCCGGCGCGGCTTCGGCCGTGCGGGATGCCTCGATGCCACTGGTGAGCCGAACACCCGTCGCCGGGTCCTGGGCCAGCTCCCGGAAGATCTGCAGGGACCGTTGTCCCCACTGGTCGACCTTGTCCTTCGGCTCGACCAGGTAAGGCCCCCACATCGCCCCGGCAGCCAGCGACGTGGCCCCCGGCACCTGCTCCGCGATCACGTGCACCGAAGCCCCGGCCTCGGCGAGAACCACGGCTGTGGTGAGCCCAGCCACCCCAGCCCCGACAATGACAACGCGCTCCCCTGCGGTCATGGACTGACCCTAACGGCCGGGTTGCGTCGATGGGGCGTGTTGGGCGAGGGCGTCCTCCAGGGCTGGCAGGAGGCCGCGCGCGTGAGGGTTGCGCTGTCGGCGGCGGAGGTCGGCGGCAAGCTGGTGGAGCAGCGCCGCGCTGCGAGGCGAGCGGACGGCATCAAGGCGGTCGGCGGCGATCTGGCCGATCTCGCAGGCTGCCTCCAGGTCTCCGTGCGCGCTGTGGCCCAGGGCCAGCCAGGCTCCCTCGAACATGGCTCGGCGCTGGCTTGGGTCGCCGCGCGGGACGTCGTACGCCCCGGAGCTGAGCATCTCGGTCCCCTGGGCGAGGAAGCGACGGCTCTTCTTTCCGCTCTCCGCCTTCTGCTGGGCACGACCCATTTGAATGAGGCCGTAACCGGCCTGGCAGTCCAGGTGGTTGTCGGTGAGGAAGTACATCCAGCGGGGCTCTTCTTGGCTGCGGTCCCGGCTTGCGATCAGTTCGCGGGCAGCGCCACGAGTGTGGGCGAAGTCGTTGTCACGGCCGGCGGCGGCGTAGGCGTACGCGAGTCGGGACAGGACGGATGCCCGGACGGCCAGCGGGGCGGCGTCGCTTGCCCGGCGGGCGGCCTCACCGAGCGCAATGGCGTCCGCGGGGTGTCCTCGACTCGCCGCCTGGAAGGAGAGGTCGCCCAGGATGTGGGCGCACAGGGGCAGATCATTGACCTGATGCGCGGCCCGGAGCGCCGTGACGAAGTAGCGCTGCGCCAGTCCGTGGTCGGCCGCGTCGAAGGCCATCCAGCCGGCCAGCTGGCCGATCTCCGCGAGCGCGCGGATCAGACGGCTCGCGACAGCCGGAGGGTGGCCGCCTTCGCGAATCAGCAGCCCGACGGCCCGAAACTGTGCTCCGACGTAGGGCAGATGGCGTGCCCCTCCGTGCTCGTCATCGAGCAACTGGAGCATGGGGAGGTGCTGCTCGACCTGGTCCACGAGCGGATCGGTGCCGAGCGACAACGTCATTCGGGGCGTGTACTGGCCGCGTCCCGCGGTGCCGTCAAGGTACTGGGCCACGATCGCGAGGAGTCCCGCGCCCGAGATCGCGAGGAACCGACGACGGTCGACAAGCCCTCCCATCACCCAGTCCTCCACGATCGCCTCCATGCCCTGCGCGGTCCAAGGCCGCGCGAGATCCGTGTCCGCGGGGACCAGCGCTGACGAGTCGCCCACACGGCCCTGCCACAGTTCGGCTACCGAGACATTCCTACCCAGCTCCTGGGAGAGCACGTAGGCGGCCATCATCGGCAATGGCGAACGCGGCAGGGAGCCGGCGTCCCGCCAGTGGTACGGCGCCGACTCGGCCACCGTCCCCGCGCCGAAGACCCGGTTGAGCTTGCGAGCGAGCGCCTTCGGGCTCCACCCGAGTTCGTCGAGGCACCCCGCCAGTACGACGTTGGGCTCGCCTGTCTGCGGTGCCACGTGCGACCACCCTTCGCTCCAGTGGTTCGTCCATCACTTCGCGAGCCCCATGGTGATGCCCCTGGACGGACGAATCACCACCGTCGCCTGGAAGTTGACCGAGTTGACCCACTGATCGGGTCCTGTCTGACCGTCTCCCTCCGGTGTTCTTGGATCCCGGCGGAGGCGCCTGTCTTCCGAGCCGACGGAGAAAGAGGTGGGCCTTGAGACAGCACACGAGCACCTCCCCAGGCCGACCGGGCGGTGTGCTGGACCGTGACGCCGGACGACCAACTTCCGCCCCTGGGCGCGGGCTCGTCGCCGGCGACGGCACGACCACCCTGATCACGGATCTGCCGTACGGGCCGGAAGCGGCCGAGGTCGCCCGGGGCGCCGTGACGCTGGCACTGCGTGGCACTGAGACGGACGTACTTGCTGACGCCCGCCTGATCGGGTCGGAGCTCGCGACGAACGCCTTCGTCTCGGGCAGTCCGCCGTTGGTTCTGTGCGTCGACCGCAGGAGTCTGGCCAGCGGCGGCCTGGAGATCGAGATCACCGTCACCGACGGCGGCTGTTCCCGACCCGCACCCGCTTCTCCTACCGCTCCCGCCGAGCAGGCCGAATCAGGACGGGGACTGGTCATCGTCGATGCCTTGGCCGATGCCTGGTCGCTGACGACTGGCACCAACGGCTCTCGTGCCTGGTGCCGACTCACCCACAGGCCGTGCTCCTCGTCCGCCGGCGCCTGATGTCCACGCCGGCCCAAACCCGTCCTCCAAGGAGGCACCACACAGTGTGCATCGACCATGCGACTTCCCCACCCTCACCCACGGCTGTGCCGGAGGCCGCTCGCCAGCCCAGGGTCGTCGTCGCTCTCCACGAGGGCTTCTACGGCGCGGAGTCGGGCACCGGCTTCAGCAACCGCGCCTTCCTCACGGCACTGGCCCGGCTCCTGCCGACAGGCCGCCTCTCAGTGATCACCCCGCACGTGCCCGAGACCGCGGGAGCGCATGATCAGCGGTGGGCCGGCGAGGTGCGGCAGATGCTGCGACAGGCCGCGGCCGAGGTCATCACGATCCCGAAGGTCAACGCGCCGCCGGACTCGATCCGCGGCTCGGTTCAGCTGTGCGACCTGGCGGGCGAGGCGGCCATACGCATCGCCGCGCGGGCGAGCCGGTGCCTCCTCGTCGGCCTCGACATCCCGTTCCTCGGGCTCGCGCCCTACACGTCGCCGACCACGGACCTGCTGCTCGTGCCCCGCTCCACCACCGCGCTGACGCGGCCCAAGGACGTCTCCCGCGTCCGCTGGGAGCGGGACGCCCTGCGAGCGGCGACACTCCGAGGTGCGCGCGTCGGGGCCATCTCCTCCCACATGCGAGGCCACCTCGTCGTCAACTACGCCGTCCCACGGTCGAGCATCGTGAGCATCCCGAACGGACTGATCCGTGAGGAGATGGTTAGGCCGGCCACGGCTCTGCCGCTGCCTTTCAAGGCCCGCGCCGGATTCCTTCTCGCCATGGGCCGCGCAGTCCCGACGAAAGGCTTCGAAGACCTCCTGGAGGCGTTGCGTCTGCTGAAGCCCGTTCCTCACCTGCTGCTGGCTGCCGTGACCTTGGAGGAACACAAGCACCCCTCCTCGTACCAGCAAGACCTGGCGGCACACATCCGCGCGCACGATCTGGACGCGACTCTGATCACTCGCTTCACCCCCGCGATCCGTGCCTGGCTGCACAGCCCGGCCCTGCGCGCGGTCATCGTTCCCTCTCGCGAGGAGCCCTTCGGCCGGATACCCCTGGAGGCGTTCGCAGCCGGTGCGGGCCCGGTGGTCGCGACCACGGCCGGCGGCCTGGCTCAGACCGTCATCGACGGCGAGACCGGCTTCACGGCCGCACCGCAGGACCCCAGGTCGCTGGCCTCAGCCCTGCACCGGGCCCTGACCGTCCTGCCCCGAGAACGCGATCGACTCCGGAGCGCCGGGGCGGCCCTGGTGCGCTCCCGCCACGACTACGAGGCCAGCGTCGGTTCCGTCATGGACCGCATCGCCCCTTGGGCGCTGGCGCAGTCAGCCACCGCGGAGGGCCGCGCGCGATGAACCAGCCGGTGGCGCTGATCAGCCTGGAGTCCCCGCACTCCTTCTGGCGACTGTCCTCCGATCACGAGCGTGCGCTGTCCGCCTCCTTCCCCGGCATCGAGTTCCGCAGGGCGACCGAGGAGGCCGTGCCGCACCAGCTGGCCGACGCACACGTCTACTTCGGGTGGCGATTCGCGCCCTCGTGGCTGTTCGCCGCGCCACATCTGAAGTGGATCGCTTCCCCGGCCGCCGGCACGGACCATCTGCCCGTCGCCGAGGCGCACTCCGTCGGGGTGGCCCTGACCCGCTCGTACGGCTTCCACGGCAGCCCCATGGCCGAGCACGCCATGGGCCTGATCCTGGGTTTCTCCCGCGGGCTGTTCATCAGCCAGCGAGTCCAGCGGAACCGTGCCTGGTGGAAGGACGACCTGGCCGAGGAGTTCTTCGACCTGGCGGGGGCGACGATGACCATCGTCGGCTGCGGCAGCGTCGGACGCCACCTCGCCCAGGCCGCTCGGACCTTCGGCATGAACGTCATCGGAGTGCGCCGGACACCACCTGCGGCTTCCGAGGGCGGGATCACGTGGGTGCACACGACGGCGGTGCACCAAGCGGTGTCCGTCGCCGACGTAGTGGTCAATCTGCTGCCCGCGACCCCGGCGACGGACCGCTACTTCGACCACAACCTCTTCTCGGCGTGCAAGCCCCGCTCTCTCTTCCTCAACCTCGGCCGCGCGGCAACCGTGGACCAGTCAGCACTCCTGGCCTCCCTCGACACCGGCCACCTGCGCGGCGCGGCCCTGGACGTGTTCGATCCGAAACCGCTGCCCGCCCGCCATCCGCTGCGGCTCCACCCCCGGGTCGTACTCACCCCGAAAAGCTCGGTGTTCTGCCACGCGTACATGGACGAGGCGGTGGCGTTCTTCGCCGACAATCTGCACCGCTACCTCTCGGGCCAGCCCCTCAACGGCCTGGCCGAGGCGCCCGCCACCCGCTCTCCGCTCGTAGGAGGCTGACCAATGCCCACCGCAGACCACGACGACCTGGCCGCCACCTTCGCCGCCGCAGGCCGCAACCACCCCTACCTGGCCTTCACCCTGAACTCGCTGTGCAACCTGGACTGCGTGTTCTGCAAGCCCCGGTGCATGCCGGACTACGGGCACAAGGACCGGCCCCTGACCGCCTCCAACTACGCGGCCATCGCCACCGAGGCCGGAGCCTGGGAGATCAGGAAGGCGCACTGCTCCGGCGGTGAACCGACCCTCCGAGCCGACATCCTCGACGTCATCGCGGGCCTCGCCGACGGCCTCGGGCCCGATGCCGCGATCGGCATGACCAGCCACGGCAACCTGCGCCGGGGGCTGAGCGTCGAACAGCTCCACGACGCCGGCCTGACCTACCTCAACCTCAGCCTCCACAGCCTCGACCCGGCGCGGTCCGCCGCGATCATGGGCGGCGGCGACCCGCGCACCACCCGGAGCACCCTCGACGCCGCCCTCTCCCTCGGCCTGCGAGTGAAGATCAACTGCGTTCTTCAGCGCACCTACCTGGACGACGCCTTCGCCGTGGCCGAACTCGCCCGCGACCTGCCCGTCGCCGTCCGCCTGATCGAACTCCAGAACATCGGCCCCGCCCAGGCGCTCTTCGACACCGAGTTCATCACCGAGGCAGAGGTCCGCGACCGTCTCCACGAGTGGTTCGCGAACGCCGGCGAAGTCCCCCGGGACCAGCTGGGCGTCCGCAGCCCCGGTCAGTACCTTCGTCCCGACGGCTGGGCAGGATCGATCGGCTTCATCTCCAACTCCAGCTGCGCCACCTGCTCCGACGCCAACCGGATCAAGATCACGCCCACCGGAGTGGCGCGACCCTGCATCCTGCACAACCGCGACATCCCCCTGAAGCCCCACCTCGCCGACGGCACCCTCAGCGACGCCTTCGCTCACCTCTTCCAGGCCATGCTCGACCGCAACACCAACGACGCCTGGCAGGGCTTCCACTACGTCGACTACGACCTGCGCTGGGACCGGATGGAGCGCCCGGAAGGCACCCCGGTCCTGCCCCTGCTGCCCGTCCTCCCCACGGGGGCGGCCGGCCCCTCCTGCGCCCGCGCCGCCACCGGGGAGCGGTGATGGTTGTGGTCGACGCGCCGCCTCTCTATCAGGAGCTCGGCGCTCTGTACGAACACGAACTGGACGCTCACGGCGTCGGAGCCGTGATGCTCACCCACAAATGGCAGCCGGCCGACCTGCTGGCTCCGCACTCCGACATCGACGTACGCGTCATCCTGCGCCAGGCACCTGCGGACTGGGAAGAGTGGAACCACCGCCTGGCCGCCGCACACACCGCCGCAGTCGACCGGGAAGTCTTCCATCGACGTCTCCTGGAGCACCCGCCCGGCTTCGCGTTCACCGTGACCGAGACGGACGGGAGACTCGTCTCCGCGCCCGAACTCGCGACCTGGTCACTGATCAGCGGCAGCGCGCGGGACTTCCAACGCTGGAAGTCCCGGGCCCAGATGGCGCCCTGGTGCGAGGTCGATGAGCGGTTCTATCGGGGGATCCTCCAGGCTCGGATGGGCGGCCGATACCAGCTGGTTGCGGACAGCGCGGACAACGTGGTCGAGGACATCGCCGCGTACCGACGCCACTGCGTGGCGTGGCACTACCTCGCCCCGTGCTGGTTCGCGGCCTCCGCACTCGCGACCCGTACCCGCTGCCCCGGAAAGACGGCGGCCCTCACCCAGTGGCGGCCGGAGGGACTGGACGGATACGCCGAGCTGTTCCTCCGGCACTCAGAGAACCGCTCCGATGTCCGACCGCGAAGTCCGCGCCACCTGCTCCGCGCGGCCCATGTAGCTCTGGAGGCGGCCATGCGCCGCGTTCCTGACGGGGGCCGCCCAGACGGCCAGGGGCATGAGCACGCTCGTACTGGCTGGGTGATGACGGCCGGCATGCTCCGTGTACGCGTCGCCCGCTGGCTGTACTACCTCGATCCGCCGCCCGGCGTGGCGACCGAGTACCTGATCCTGCGGGAGGCGAAGGAACTCCGCTCCGCCGCACAAACGCTGACCGTGCTCGCGGCAGACGAGGCGACTGCCGCCCAGCGGCTGGCCGCTCGGATGGCGGCGCTGATCCCCACTGGGCCCACCACCGCCGACATCCTGCGCGCAGCCCTCGCGCGCTGGCACCAGCAGAAGACCACCGTCCAGGACTTCCTCAGCTTCACGCCCGACGACGTCCACCTCTGAACCAAGGAGTCTCGCCAATGACCCCGCGTGCGCCGGTGCCCCGCACCCTCAAAACGGCCAAGGTCAAGATCACCACGAAGTGCAATCGGCACTGCGACTTCTGCATCTTCGCCGACGGCGCCCAGGGCGAGAACATGTCCCTGTCGCTGTTCTCCACCATCGTGACCCGGCTGGAGACCATCCCCTTCCAGCAGCTGCACATCAACGGCGGCGAACCCACCGTGCACCGGGACTTTCCGGCGCTCAGCGACGCCGCCCGCACGCGGTTGCCGGACAAGGTCATGGTCCTGGGCACGAACGCCATAACCCTGGCCCGCAACCAGCCGATCATGGAGGCGACCCTCCGCTCATACGACCAGATCCTCATCGGCTGCGACGACGAACATGGTAACTACGACGAGGTGTACGCCGTCGTGCCCCGCCTCCGCGAAGCCGGCAAGACCGTGGTCGTCAACAGTGTCCTGGAAGGCATCAGTTCCACCCGGCTCACGCAGCTCGGGGCGCTGTGTGAGCAGTACGGCGCCATTCATGTCACCAACCACGTGCACCACGTCGACGTGGGCCAGCCGGCGAACGAGCTGCGCGGCCTCTGCGACCGCTACCTCGACCAGCACCTGATGATCGAGATGGACGGGTCCTGCTACCGCTGCTTCAACGCCATGGCGAAGGACGACAGCGAGTTCAGTATCTGGGACGAGGACTTCGCGGCCAAGGTGTTCGCGCCGCGCGCGCACCACTTCCGGTTCTGCCTGCGCTGCCACGAGTACATCGACTCCGGCGCCGCACTCGTCCCCGCCCTAACCGTCTGACCGGGAGGTACACCACCATGCCCGCAGTCCTCGGACTGAACTTCCACCACGACACGGCCGCCGCGTTAGTCGTCGACGGCCGTATCTACGCCGCCGAAGAGGAGCGCTGGAGCGGCGTCAAGCACAACCACCCCACCCGCAAGGGCACGCTCACCGCCCCGACCCGCGCACTCCAGTGGTGCCTGGAGGCCGCCGGCATTGCAACGGAGGATGTGGACGCCGTCTGGGCGGCCTCCATGCGTCCCAACCCCGCGGCCGGCTGGTGGCTGGCCGAGGAGCGGGAGGAACTCGCCGCCCTCCTGCCCGCCCCGCTCGGCGAACACCTCCGCCTCCTCTCCCACCACACGGCCCACGTGCTCTCCGGCTACCTGCTCTCCGGGCACGAGCACGCCGCGGGCCTCGTCATCGACGCTGGCGGCTCCTCACTGGGCTCCGACTTCGGCCCTGGCCGGGAGCGCATCACGGGGTACGACCTGTGGCCCGATCGCATCGACCGCCTCTACCAGGGCATGCCCGCCG
Source organism: Streptomyces sp. NPDC044061 (assembly GCF_056434305.1). Classification (NCBI taxonomy): domain Bacteria; kingdom Bacillati; phylum Actinomycetota; class Actinomycetes; order Kitasatosporales; family Streptomycetaceae; genus Streptomyces; species Streptomyces sp. NPDC044061. The sequence continues at coordinate 94,805 of NZ_JBWKFL010000029.1, forward strand.
CCGTGCCGGGCCCGGTCGGGCCCCGGCGCGTCCACTCCTCCCTCGGGCACTTCTACCGGAACCTCGCCCGGCGGGTGATCCCACCCGGCGACGAGCCCGAAGGCAGCATGATGGCACTCGCGGCCTACGGCGATCCCCAGCGCTACGGAGCACACATCCGCGAACTGGTCCGGCTCGGCGACGAGGGCGAGGTCCGCATCGACCACCCGTGGGGTTCTGCGGACAGCAGCACACCGCTGCTGCTCGATGGCCGGGCTTGGACCGCCGACAACGTCGCGGAACAGCCGGAACACAAGCGCGCCGACCTGGCCGCCGCCGTCCAGGAGGTCTTCGCCGGATCGGTCGTCCACATCGCCCGCCACCTGCAACGACTCACTCGGGCCTCAGCGTTGGTGTTCTCGGGCGGATGCGCCCTGAACTCCCACCTCAACGGCCAACTGGCCGCCGACAGCGGCTTCGACACCCTCTTCGTCGCACCGGCCCCGCACGACGCCGGCACAGCTGTGGGCGCCGCGCTCTACGGCTGGCACTACCAACTGGGGCAGGAGCGCCTGCCGGTGCCGACCGACGCGGCCTGGGGCCCCGACCCGGGCGCGCTGCCGGCGACAACGGTGCCGACCGGCTACTACGCCTTGCCGCACCTCGGGCTCGGCCTGGCACCCACAGTGGCGGCACTGCTCGCCGAGCACCGCATCGTCGGCTGGGTGCGAGGACAACTCGAATTCGGGCCGCGTGCCCTCGGCCATCGCTCGATCCTCGCCCACCCCAGTCACGCCGCCACGAGGGACCGACTCAACGCGATCAAGAAGCGAGCCGCGTACCGCCCGTTCGCGCCAGCCGTCCTCGCCGAGCACGCCACGGAATGGTTCATGTCGGCGGGCGACCCCTTCATGAACCGCGTCGCCACCGTCCGCCGGTGCCGAGCCGACCGCGTCGCCGCCGTCACCCACCACGACGGCACCGCCCGCGTCCAGTCCGTCGCCGCCGACCACCAGGCCCTGCGCGATCTCCTTGAGCAGTTCCGCGACCTCACCGGACTGCCGCTGCTGCTGAACACATCCTTAAACCGCAAAGGCACCCCGATCCTGCGGACCGCTGAGCAAGCCGTGGCAGCAGCGGTGGACCTGCGCCTCGACGCCCTCGCCGTCGGGGACACCCTGCTGCTCGCCGATCACATCCCCGATCCCCATGCCGCGTCCCTTCATACGAGGTGAGGCGGATGAACCCCATCGATCTCGACCACGTCCTGACCGTGCTCGGTGCCGCCGCGTGGAGCCCGGACGAGCAGTCCCGCGCCCGCGTGGCCGCCGGCCTCGCGCTCACGGTCTACGACGGCCACACCCGCGACCAGGGCACCCCATACCTGGAGCACCCGCTGGCCGTCGTCAGGCTCTTGCGAACGGAGATCGGCGTCCGACGCCCCGAGACCCTCCTCCTCGCCCTCCTCCATGACACCTTGGAGGTAGCGCCCGAGTCGGAAGCACTGCTCGTCCACCACCTCGGCGGCCCGTTCACCGCCCGCCTGCGTGCCATGACGGCCGACCACCGCCTCGAACAGCGCACGAAATCCGTAAGCGACGAGACCCGCTGGCGCGCGAAGCAGGCCGCGCTCCCGCCTGAGGACCTCCTCGTCCGGCTCGCCGACCGCCTGCACAACCTGCGCGACCTCGCCACGTCCCCGAACCTCGACCGGCGCCGACGGTTCCTCCAGACCCTGGGCGATTTCCACCTCCCCCTCGCCGACGCCACCCGCGACCTCGGCCCCCATCTGGAGACCATGCACGCGCGCCTGCACGCCGAGTACGTCCACCACACACAGGAGGTACATCCGTGAAACGGGTCGTCTACTCGATGGAGCCGGTCGGCCGGACCGGCGGCCGGGTCTACCTACGAATGCTCCACGAGGTGACGGCCGACGACGTGGAATGGCGCACCGTCCCCGACCACAAGCGGACCTACGGGGTCCGCCGCTGGCGCAAGCTCCGCCACCTCGCCCGCCTGGCCCCTTCCATACGGGCGCTGCACGGCACCACCGGCACCTTCGTGTGGGACGACCTGAGCCTGCTGCTGTTCACACCCGACATGCGCGCCCGCACGGTGTTCCTCCTACACCACTACGAGCCGCTCCAACATGACTCCGCCCCCATCGAGGCCATGCTCTGGGAGCAGCTGTTCCGCGTTCTGACGCAGTGCGCAGCCGTCGTGTGCGTCGCCCCGTACTGGGCCGACCAGCTCCGCGCCCGAGGCGTCCGTAACGTACGGGTGATCTACAACGCCTTCGACATGGCCGAAGTAGAGCAAGCACGCGGCTACCACCGGGCCGAGTGCCGCGCCGAGTTCGGCCTGCCACCCGACGTGATCGTCGTCTACGCGGGCAAGGCCGTGCACTGGAAAGGGACCGAGGAGGTCTCCGCAGCCCTCGCCAGCGTTCCCGGACTGCGGGTGATCACCAGCGGCAGCAACACCATCGGACTCGACAGCGCGCACTACGACGTCGAGCGCGAGCGGTACCTGCGTCTGCTGCGCGCCTGCGACGTCGGCGTCTTCATCCCCCGCATGCGGGAGGGCTGGAGCCGCTGCGCCGCCGAGGCTTTACTCCTCGGCCTGCCCTGCCTCATCCGCCCGGTGGCCGGCCTGGGCGACCTCGCCGCACTGGCTCGCCAGCCGGCCCCGGACCTCCGCCGCCTCCCTGCACAGGTCCGGCAGCGCGCGGCGACACGCCACACCGAGGCCAAGGCGGCGTACGAAGCCCTGGTCCGGTTCGACCTGAACTACTTCGGCGATGCCTGGAGCAACCTCCTGGCGCAGGTCGCCTGACCAGCGGCTAAGCCTGCGCGGCCAGCTTCTTGCTGGCGGCGTCCAGACGGGCCAGCACGCGGTCCCGGCCGAGCTGCTCCATGGACTCGAACAGCGGGAGTCCGATCGTCCGGCCGGTGACCGCGACCCGGATGGGCGCCTGAGCCTTGCCCAGCTTCAGCCCGTGCTTCTCGCCGACGGCGAGCAGGACGGCCTTCAGGTCGTCCGCCTTCCAGTCCGCGACGCTGGCCAGTTCGGCGCGGGCGTCCGACAGAATGTCGCCGGCGCCTGCCTTCATCGCCTTGTTCCACGACGCCTCGTCCTCGACCGGCTCGTCGAGGAACAGGAAGTCCACATAGCTGGTGATCTCGGAAAGCAACGCCAGCCGGGTCTGGGCCAGCGAAGCCGCCGCCTCGAAGACGTCCTTGTCGAACGCCTCCGGCCGCCACGGCGCGTACGGGGCGACGAGCCACGGAGCGCAGGCGGCGGCGAACTGCTCCGGCAACAGGGCGCGGACGTACTCGCCGTTGAACGCCGTCAGCTTCTTCACGTCGAAGAAGGCCGGCGCGGTGTTGACGTCCTCGATCCGGAAGAGCTGCTCCAGCTCCTCGTACGGCCTGATCTCCCGGTCGTCACCCGGGCCCCAGCCGAGAAGCATGAGGTAGTTCACCATCGCCTCGGGCAGGAACCCCTCCGCGAGGTAGTCCTCCAGCGCCACCTTGTCCCGACGCTTGGACAGCTTCTGCCGCTTCTCGTTCACGATCACCGGCAGATGCGCCCACACGGGCGGCTGCGCACCGAGCGCCTCCCAGAGCAGCTGCTGCTTCGGCGTGTTCGACAGGTGCTCCTCGCCTCGGATGACCTGCGTGATTCCCTCATCCAGGTCATCCACGACGTTAGCGATCAGAAAGACCGGGGACCCGTCGCCACGGGCGATCACGAAGTCCTCGATCGCGCTGTTCGGGAACGCCGGCTCCCCGCGGACCAGGTCGACCACGACGGTCTCACCCTCGTCCGGCGTCCGGAACCGCAGCGCCCGCCCCTCCTCGAAGGCCAGCCCCCGGTCCCGGCAGAACCCGTCGTACCCGAGGTGCTCCGACCCCGTGCGCTCCTTCAGCTGCTCCCGCGTGCAGTCGCAGTAGTACGCCCGGTCGGCCGCGAAGAGCTGCTGAGCCGCTTCCCGGTGCCGGTCGGCGTTGTGCGACTGGAAGTACGGCCCCTCGAAGGCCGGGTCCTCGCCATGGATGTCGATCGCCGCGAGCGCGCTGATGATGCCCTCGGTCCACTCCGGCTTGTTCCGGGCCGCGTCGGTGTCCTCGATCCGCAGGACGAACCTGCCGCCGGACTGTCGTGCCACCGCCCAGTTGTAGAGAGCGGACCGCGCGCCACCGACATGGAACATGCCGGTCGGGGACGGGGCGAAACGAACGCGAACCGGGGCAGTAGACATGCGCTCCAGGGTACCGACGCTGGACCTACGCCTCGGACCACTCGCCCTACCCCCGCACCGATGTTTTCGGCCTTACTCGCTCCCGGGCGGGGCCGTCGTTAGCCCAAGTGCTGCTGCTGGAGGATCACTCAGGTACGACTCCAGCGGCGGATACGGGGGCGCTTGACCGCGGATGCGCTCGTACCACGGAAGTACACCCCCGTTGCATCCCCAGCACAGCAATCCCCTGATGCATTGGCCACAGGACCCACCCTTGTTGGGGCAACACTCATGGTCGTGATCAAGGTGCAGGCCATCTCCGTCTGCATGCACAACCGGGCAAATGGCGCATTTATACCCCTGATGCTCGAAAAGGAGATGCACATCCAAGAACGATCGCTTGTGCTTACTGGCTCGGGTCACGATCCCCTGACACAGCTTGCAGTTACCCCGGGGCAGGCCACCTCGCCCGGCATCGGTTCCGAAATGAGTAAGCGGGAGCTCCTGCTGACACGAAGTACACCAGTAGACGCCTCGATCTATGAGCTGTCGACCCACGTCGGGCGGAGTCCTGAGCGCAAGGGGGGTGAGCGGCTGACCTCGTCTCTGCATCAGTGCATGCGATCGGCATAGTCCTTCCACATCTTCACGCGCCCTTGCACACTCCGGACCTCGGCACTGGTATTCCCTTCGAACAGGGGCAGGAAGAACGGCAAACGGCACCCCGCGGCGCCTCTGATCACTGTGTGTCCTGCACAGGCCACCGCTGTACACGGCGCGCTCGCACCCCGTCATCGCCACGCACTTGGCCTCGGGCTTGATCACCCAGTCGTACAGGGGTGTGAGTACTGCACCCTTCCTGAACTGCTGGTAGTGCGCGGTGCAGAGCCCCCAAGCCTGGTGCGGCCTGTCACAGCCGGTGAACCCGCAGGTCCCACTCATGCCCTTGTTCACCAGCGGACGCAGGTCGCGCCCTCTCCGAATCTGGTCGTAGTGCCCCTTGCAGTAGCCCTTCGCGAGGTGTGGACGCTCGCACCCCTCGAAGTCGCACCCCCTCCAGGCGTTGCGAGTTTGGAGGGGGGTCAGTTGCTTGCCCTGGCGCTTCTGGTTGTAGTGGCTCTGGCAGAGCACCCCGCGGTTTGCCTCCCGGCCGCATCCGGCAAACTCGCACTTCCTGCGCCTACTCATGCTCATGGCGGCGCATGCTATGGGGAGGCACTGACAACACCCCGGGAGCCGATGACCATGCACCCTCCACGCCGTCTGTGACGGGGGGAACAGGGGCGTCTCTGGTCTCAGTTTTGGTCTCATTCACCCGCGTCCAGCAGCGTCCGAGACCCCTACCAGCACCTTCTCTACCGCAGGTCAGGACTTCCCCGTCTCTCTACGGACCCCCATGCGAAGACTTGGAAAGCATGTTGAGGACAACCTCTCACCAGTTCGAATCTCGTATCTGCCGCATCGCCGACCTGGGCACACGGAAGCCCAGGCTACTCAGCAGCCTGGGCTTCCGCGATCTTCCGTCTCAGTCGGATGCGGGCATGAGGCACTGGACGGGGCCGCCGCCCAGACGACCGAAGCCACCGAAGGCCGACCCCTATGGCCGCCGGCTTCGAGGCCGTCTGTCAGGTGACAGCCGCAGAGCGCGTCCGGGTCTGATGCACGATCGGGTGACATCTTGACCTGCCCCACGGTTTGGGTTCCAGTTGCGGTGGCTAACTGGCGGCGGGGATGGTGTCTTGTTCGGAGAGTAGCTCGTACTCGATCGGGGTGCGGTAGCCCAGTGCTGAGTGGCGCCGCTGTCGGTTGTGGAAGATCTCGATGTACTCGAAGATCGCGTTCGCCAACTCGACCCGGGCCTTCCACCGTTTGCGGTTCAACAGCTCGATCTGCATCGAGGACCAGAACGACTCCATCATCGCGTTGTCCAGGCCGTCTCCGACCGTGCCGAACGATGGCAGGAGCCCGGCGGAGCGGATCCTTTCCCCGAAGACCCAGGAGGTGAACTGGGTGCCGTGATCGGCGTGCACTATCCCGCCTGAGGGTGGAGTCCTGTCTGGAGTCGATCGACCAGCCCACGATCTTGCGGCTGAACGCGTCCAGGACCGCCGCGCAGTACACCCACCCTTCTCTGGTGCGGTGTTGCGTGATGTCGGTGACCCACAGCTCGTTGGGACGCAGCCGATGGAACTCCCGGTTGACCAGGTCATCGGCGGTGACGACACCCCGCAGGCGCTTGATCCGCACCGGTCCGGGCAGTCCGTGGATCCCGGCCTGTGTCATCAGCACCGACACGGTCCTCGAGCACACCGGGATGCCCATGCCCAGGGTGAGCTCGGCGTGGACGCGGCGGTAGCCGTAGGTGCCGCGTGAAGCGACGTGGACCTCCCGGATCAGCCCGGTCAGCCACTCCCGTCGCAGCTGCCGCGGTGTGGTCGGGGTGCGCTTGTGTTTGTAGTAGTTCTGCCGGGCGACCCCGAGGATCCGGCAGCATCGGTCGACCGGTGCCCCGGCATCGACGAGACGGTCGATCACCGGGTAGAGCCTTTTGGGGCCGGCTTGTCCTCGCCGAGGAACTTGGCGGCCTTGCGGACGATCTCGAGCTCGGTTTCCAGCTCGCGTTCGTCGCCGCGCTGCACGCAGCTCTGCGAACTCCTCCGAGACCCTGCCAGGGCGCCGTCCGTTGTCGATGTCGTCCTGGCGCAACCACTTCGACAACGTGACCGGATGGACGCCGAGGTCAACGGCGGTCTGCTTCTGTTCTTTTCCTGCCCGCACCAACGCGACGGCGCGGGCGCGGAACTCAGCGGGGTAGGCGCGGGGCATGTCCGGCAGCCTTTCGTGAAGGCCGTCAGTTAGCCAGCAGAACTGGAACCTGAGAGGTGGGGCAGGTCAACCTGTCACCCGAACCTGCAGCAGACCCCTGTACTGCGCGGAAGCACGCAACCAGCTCGTTTAAGGTCAGGTTGGCTCCGGAAGAAAGTAGTCATCGGGGCTTACGGCAGGCCCAGCCGCCTCAGCGCGCAACAGTGCGTCGTCGAGGAGTGCGATGAAGCGTTGCTGCCGCCCGTTTTTATATTTCGTGTTCTCGTGCCACCACTGCGAGTTCATCCGCCAGAATTCCCACATGATCTCGCCTCGCATAACCAGCGTGGCATTGCTCAAGAGGCCCTCATCGTCCAGCCAGCCATTGAGATACTCCGCCCGCCAGTTCATGATGATCATGTTGGTGTAAATGTGCAGGCGTCGTCGCTCTCGACTCATGGGTTCAAGCGGGGGCTCCCAACACACCTCAGGCGCAGGTCGTCCAGGACTCGCATCGCGAGATCACTGCGTGAGGCACGATGCTCGTTGGCGAGAGTCGCCTTCATCTGGCGCGCCTGTAACACGAGCGACCCAGCGACACGAGTAGTGCCGCCCGGACAGCGGGATAGAGACATCGCTGCATGTCTGACTAATCGCGCTGAGTTGGTCCCAATTTAAATTGCCCGGCGCCCACCACTTGATGACGAATGGTGTCAAGATCACAAGTGCGATCAGAGCAGCAGACACAAGAATCCAGGGCAGCGAGCGGTGGATCCTAAAATTCTGCATGCTTCCCCCTCAAGGTAGGTATCCTATGGCGATGACTGCCCGCGCAGGGCGGAGTAGCCGCCTCCGGCAGTCCGAAGGCACCGGCCACAGATACCAGTCGGAGCCTTGTGGCGTCGCCCCAAGGTTGCGCACGTCCGGGAGCGTTGGCCAGAGCGCCCCTAACACCGGTAAATCTCGGATAATTAATGCCAGCCCGCCGCCAATGCAGGTGCAGGTACAGGTGTACAAAACGCGATACTTCGCGGACGCCCTTATTAGGAGGGTGAATGCTCGTCAGAAGTGCGCAAATTGAGAGAGCGCAAGAAATCGGCAGTGGGGTTCGCACATGACACCAGATAGAGATTCTCGAAGAAGGGGAGGAAGGGAGCATTCCTTATTTCCCTCTCCGCGCGGGCATACGGTTCCAGTGCTGTCCAAACTTGCCTGACGCGGAAGTGTAAAACGCTAAGCGCCAGACCTGAATCGACCAGGCCAAGGGCAACCATTGCCCCAATATACTCGTAGCTGAAGGCAACGTTGCGTGTCATCGTACGCACCGGCTCGGGCAGAGCATCCATGCCAACCCCAGGCTCATGTTCCTGTGCAAGCCGCGTCAGAACGTAATGCTGGTCTCGTTGGAAATCTCTGTCCCGAATGTTATTCAGGGCCACATCAAGGAGCATGGCCATGTGGCTGGTTGAACGTGCCTGGCGTAGCTGCCAAAGCGCGGTGAATCCCGAGAGCCCTAATGCTACAAGCGAAATTGCGAGTGACAAGGCGTTGTACATATCGAGCTCCTCCCTCGAAGGAGTGTCCCGGAGGAAAGGGCTCTCCACCAAGAGGCGAGATTCAGATGCCCAGCCCATTGGGGTGTAAGCGACATCAGTGAATGCTGTCCTCTTGTCGGCACCCCTGCTCCATGACCCGTACGACAAGATCGGACGGTGCTGTACAGCAGCGAAACGCTGCGCCCCCACAGCGAGGCCTCATAGCAGGCCTCGGGATCAGCCTGTATGACCTCCGCTTATCAATCTCCGTAGAGCTACGGACCAGAAGGCTTCTGACATCCACGAGTGCATCAACGGCACCGAACGAAAGCGCACACCGGCGGCTCTGCTCGACCGTGGCGCCAGACGGCGGCCGCAGCCGCAGCTGGCTTGAATCGAACTCCTAACGTGATGGTCAGACGCCGTCGCCACCGACGGCAGTGACGGCAATGCTGACGGCAACGACGGTGGACGCCAGCGGCACTCAGCAGCCCGCCACGGTACAGGCGGCGTGTTGGCTGACCGCCCCACCATCACGTGCCCGCATCTTCTAAGCGCTTGGCCGCAGGTTCGAGTCCTGCCGGGGGCGCCCACGCCCAGCCTTCCCATCGGGAGGGCTTTTTGCTGGTCAGAGCCCATATCAGCCGACGCGACGAAGCCCCGGACGGCCTCTTGACGATCAAGGGCGGACTCCGGGGCTGTCCGGCTGTCACCGGGTTTTCGCGGGTGGCCGCGTCGAAGACGTGTCGAAGTTCCCGACCACAGGGAGATCAGCCAGCGCCCGGGACCTCCTCCCGAAAACTGAACCTCAGTCCTTCTTCGGCGAGTTCGGCAAGCCAGCGGTTCGACCGTTCCGTCGTCTCCGCCGCCCGGTTCAGGCCCGCCGGCAGGCTGCCGTCGAGGATGTGGTGGACGCCGAGGGCGAGGGGGCGGGAGACGCAGCGGGCCATCGCCGACTCCTCCGCGTCGCCCACGAGGTCGATCAGGTAACCGCCCGTCCAGGTGCGGCCCGTGCCGGTCTCGACCTCCAGGGTCACCGACAGCACCACGCGGTCGCGGTCCGCGTCCGTCGTCGGGTACGCGGCCGCCAGCTCCCTGGCCAGGGCGGCGATGCGCTCGTCGTCGCCCGTCCTCAGCTCCTCGAAGACGGGTGCCCACGCCTTCAGCCAGCCGTCCAGGCGCAGGGTGCCGCGCACGAAGGTGCGCGGGGTCCAGGCGGCCGGAAGCCCGTACTGCTCGATGAAGGGAACGCTGTCCCGGTTGGGGTAGGCCTCGAAGGTCTCCCCGTCGAGGACGTGCGGCCGGGTCGCCTCCCAGGGGCGGTCGGCGGTCGTCTCGGTGCCGTTCTCCAGGTAACGGGCGGGCGAGCGCAGGGCGTTGAGGACGCCGAGGGGGGCCCAGCTGAAGCGGTAGCGGAAGTCGTTCGGGACCGCCGGGACACCACCGCAGTACGAGGTGAGGCGGTAGGTCGCCGGGGTGTCCGCGCCGATCTCCGTGCGCGCCCTGCCGACGAGGCTGTGCGCGAAGAGGTGGTCGATGCCCGGGTCGAGGCCCGCCTCGGTGAGCACCACCAGCCCGGCCGCCTCCGCCGCCGGCACCTGGTCGAGCACTTCGGGGGACACGTAGCTGGAGCAGGCGAAGTGCGCTCGCGTCCGCACGCAGGCGGCCAGCACACCGGCGTGTTCGGGCGCGGGCAGCATCGACACCACCACGTCCCCGGGCGCCAGTTCGGCGGCGAGCGCGGGCAGGGTGAACGCGCGGGGCTCGGCCCTCCCGGTCAGGCCCAGGTGGGCGAGGGCGTCGGCCGCGCGTTCCTCGGTGCGGTGCCACAGCCGTACCCGCTCGGCCCGCTCGCACAGCACGGCCGGCCCGCTGCCGGTGGACAGTCCGGCACCCACCCAGTGGACGGTGCCGCTCGCCGGTACGCGCTCAGTCATGGCGGAACTCCCCTTCTGCGATGCCGAGTTCACGGCAGGCCTGGTGGAACCGGTCGAGGCAGCGCCTCCACGCACCCGAGGTGCCGAAGTCGAGCAACTGGAGAAGCAGGGCCGCGGAGAAGTCGGTGCTGGACTCGCGGGGCAGCAGCGAGGGCAGGTTGTCGATGGCGATGAGGTCCAGCGGCGGCTCCTTGCGCAGGCGGCGCGCCGGGTCCGTCCAGTCGGTGGTGCGGTCGTAGACGGGGAGGACGTTCAGCGGGGAGCCGACGTCGCAGGTGACGTCGCACAGGGTGCGCAGCCGGCGGGCGGGGTCGTCCAGGTCTGGCTCGCGCAGGAAGGGCGGGCCGGGGGTGAGGGCGAGCACGCAGTTGACCATCACGTCGTGGCCGAGCAGGGCCGGGCGGTCCAGGTCGCGGGTCTCGGCGAGGTCCCAGCGGGTCGGGGCCACCCCGGCGGTGTCGAAGGCGGCCGAGGCGCCCCGGCCGCTGCGGCCGAGCGCGCCGATCACCAGGGCCGTGAACTCGGGGTCGTCGGCGAGCGGTTCGAGGGTGGCGTCCAGCTCCTCCTTCGTGGTGGGCCGCAGCGGGGCCCGCAGCCTGCCCCGGTGCTGGAGCACGGCGAGGGCGGCACCCAGGTAGCCCGCCCAGAAGCCGAAGGCGGCCAGCCTGCGGCCGTGCTCGTCCACCAGGTACTCCAGGTCCAGCAGCGCTCCTCCCCCGGCCGCGAACCGGCGCAGCAGCGCCGCCGCGCCCGGCTGCTGTTTGTAGGCGTGCCCGAAGGAGATGTGCCGGTGTGTCAAGACCGCTGGCTTGTCCGGGAGTTCCTTCAGACCGAGGATGACGGCGTCCGGCGGCGCCGTCACCCAGGAGCCCGCGGGGGCGGTACGGCAGCCGGCCGCCTCGTACTCCTCGAGGGGGAAGACCCGCTGCGGGGACTCCTCCACGGTCAGGCGTACGCCGTTCTCGATCAGGCGGCGGGCGCCGGCGGGGACGACCGGCGTGCGCCGCTCGGTCGTACGGGCCTCGTGGCGCAGCCACAGGTGGAGCTCGCTCATACCAGGTTGGCCTCCGGGCGCGGGGCGTCGGCCGCGAACCGGCCGGCGCTCAGGGGGCTGACGTCCAGGAAGGGTACGCGGCCCAAGTACAGGTCGCGGACGATCTCGCCCACGGCGGGTCCCTGCAGTAAGCCGTGGCCCGAGAAGCCGGTCGCATACAGGAAGCGGGAGACCGAGGGCGCCTCACCGATCAGGGCGTTGTGGTCGGGCGTGTTCTCGTACAGCCCGGCCCAGCCGCCGGTGCGGCGCAGCTCCAGCAGGGCGGGGGCGCGCCGCTGCATCGCCTCGCACAGCCGGGGGATCCAGCGGTCGTGGGTGTCGGTGGCGAAGCCGGGCCGCTCGTCCGGGTCGGACATGCCGAGCAGCAGGCCGGGGCCCTCGGCGTGGAAGTAGAGGCTGGTGGTGAAGTCGATGGTCATGGGCAGCGTGTGAGGCAGGCCCGGCACCGGTTCGGTGACGGCGATCTGGCGGCGCAGCGGTCGTACCGGCAGATCCACGTCGACCATGGCCCCGACCGCCCGCGACCAGGCGCCGGCCGCGCAGATCACCGTGTCCGTGTCGATACGGCCGAGGGTGGTGGTGACGGCGGTGATGGTGGCGCCCTGCCGTTCGATGCCGGTCACCTCGGTGTGGCGCAGGACGCGGGCGCCGTGGGCGCGGGCGGCGGCCGCGTAGCCGTGGACGACCGCCTCGGGCGTGCAGTGGCCGTCGTCCGGGGAGTGGGCGGCGGCCAGCAGTCCGTCGGTGGTGATCAGCGGCGAGAGCCGGCGGGCCTCCCCGGGGGTGAGCATCCGGCTGGGCACACCGAGGGAGTTCTGCAGTCGTACGCCCGCTTCGAAGGAGGCGACCTGCTCGGGCGTGGACAGCAGGAACAGATAGCCGACCCGGTGCAGCCCGATGTCCCGGCCGATCTCCTCCTCGAACCGGCCGAAGGCCTCCAGGCTGCGGGCGCCGAGCTGGATGTTCAGCTCGTCGGAGAACTGGGCCCGCACGCCTCCCGCGGCCTTGGAGGTGGAGCCGGCGGCGAGTTCGTCGCGTTCGACCAGGACGACGTCACGCACTCCGGCACGCGCCAGGTGGTAGGCGATGCTCGTGCCCATCACCCCGCCGCCGACGATGACCACCCTGGCCCGAAGATTCACGCGACCGCCTCCTTCGCCGTACGGACCACGGCCCGGGCCGCCGCCGCGTCCTGGATGCCGAGTCCGACGCTGTTGCGGTAAACGATGTCATCGGCGCGCCGCGGGCGCCACGGCGCCCGGTGAGCACCTCCTCCGACGGGATCGGGCGTCGCGGGTGAGCAGCCCGTCGCGCACGCCGAGCCGCCCCCCGGCACGTACCACCGCGCCCTCGCCGGGCGCCGAGGCCGGTAGCGCTGTCGGGTCGCCGTCGCCGAAGCGGTGAGGCGGGGGGGCCGACCGCCGGCCGCACCGGTAGCGTCACCGCGTGGATCAGGATGAACGGCTCCTTCACGCCTCGTCGTTCGGCGTGGCGGCTGTCGCATACGCCGAACACCGTCCGGACTACGCGCAGGCCGCGGTGGGCTGGGCGCTCGAACCCGCGCCGGGCCCGCGCGTGCTCGACCTGGGCGCCGGAACCGGCAAGCTGACCGCCACGCTGGTCGCACTGGGCGGCGAGGTCGTCGCGGTCGAGCCCGCCGAGGGGATGCTGACCGAGCTGCGCCGCTCACTGCCGGATGTCCGTGCCCTGTCGGGTAGTGCCGAGTCGATACCGCTGCCGGACGCTGCCGTCGATGCCGTGGTGGCCGGCAATGCCATGCACTGGTTCGACATGGAAGTCGCGGGACCCGAGATCGCCAGGGTCCTCGCGCCCGGCGGCATCCTGGCCGGCCTGTGGAACCTCATGGACGACCAGGTCGAGTGGGTCGCCGGGCTCGCGCGGGTCAGCGGGAGCGCGGCCGTCGGCCCGCGTGACACGCCCACCGCCTGGCGCGCCGAGACCGCCGACATGCACCTTCCCAAGACCGGCGGGGCCGCCCGGTTCGGCTCGCCGGAGCAGGCCGAGTTCCCGCACGGGCAGCGCCGCACCGCCGACTCGCTCGTCGCGACCATCGGGACGCGGGCGGGGGTGCTGGTCATGCCGGATCAGGAACGAGAGGCCACGCTGAGCCGGATCCGCGCTTTCCTCGCGAGCAGACCGGAGACCGCCCGCGGCGAGTTCGCTCTCCCGATGCTGACCGGCGTGCTGCGCGTCCGGCGGCTGTGAAGCATCCGCGCAAGGCCTGCGCCCACACACGAGGAGGAAGACATCGTCGTCGGCCACTCCCTGAACCGGTCCGGACAGCCACCGTCCGATTCAGAGCCAAAGCCATACGCGGAGCCGCCGACCTCAGGGGAAAAGATCACGAGACAGCGCTGTCGTAGCCAAAGAAATCCCGTGCGCCGCGGTGGCAGAGCACTGATAGTTGCCGCATGGTTGCGATCGAGGCCGCACGCGCCGTTGTAGATGAATATCACCCGGACGCGAGAGCCGCGTTCCTGGGAGGCAGCGCCGTGACAGGCCGCCGCACAGCGACGTCGGACCTCGACATCGTGGTACTGCTCCACGGAGCCCCAGCCCCATACCGCGCAAGCCTCCAGTACGCCGAGTGGCCAGTGGAGATGTTCGTGCATACCGAAGCGACGTGGCACGCCTACGTCGCACGGGAACTGCGCAAGCGCCGGTCACCGCTGCTGTGGATGTGCGCCGACGGGCTGCTGCTCTTCGACACCGACGGACTCGGGGCGCGCCTCGCCGCAGAGGCCCGGAAGCTGACCGCCGCAGGGCCACCCACGATGTCGGCTGAAGAGATCGATGATCAGCGCTACGCGATCACCGATCTCCTCGATGACCTGGTGGGAAGCAACGATGAGAGCGAGCGGTTGTTCATTGCCACCGAACTGGTGCGGCGAACTGGTGCATTGGCGCTCGCCATTGCCGCGTCTTGGAGCGGCGGCGGGAAGTGGCTGGCACGCCGCCTCGAGACGACCGCACCAGGGCTCGGCATGCACCTGCGCCATGGTCTGCGTGAGGTTTTGGACGGGCGAGTAGAGCCCCTCGTGGCCATCGTGGACGAGGTGCTCGGGCAGGCCGGCGGCCGGTTGTGGGCTGGCTACAAGCGTGCCGGGACCCCCTGAACAATCTCGCACTGGGGACGAGACCAGCGCCCATGGAGCTTGGCTGACTCGGCCTGCAGCTGCGAATGTGAACCATTTGATTTCGAGGGTGGGGACGCTCGGTGGTTGCCGCCGGATTCTTGTGTCGGACTCCTTTATGCCGCACCGCTGCTACGGTCGCGGGTATGACGCTCTCGGTCTCCATGGGTCAGACTGTTGATCTACGAGTGCAGCCGGTTGATGAGGTTCTTGATCGCGTCGCGCGGTCTCTCCAGGTGCGTTTCCCCCAGGAAACGGTGGTGCGCAAGCGCCGGTCAGTAGGAGCCCGGACAAACCGCGATACCTGGGTCCGCGTCGAGCGGCGCTCGCTCGTCAAGATCACTGATCAGGGGTGGAACGGCATCGAGTGTGCCGCCCGTCTGGAGGGCGTGGCCCAGCCGGCATGGCACGGATGCGTGGTCTGGCGGGACACGGACGAGCCGGTGACGTGGCGGGCCGATGAGACGGACCTTCTGCCTGGAACTCCGGTCGGAAACGCCATCTTGAGTGATGCCCCGGAACTTCCCGACGAGTGGTGGAAGGGCTTCAACGCCTCGCTGGACGCGCTGGCAGCTCACACGACCAAGCGGGTCGCCACGCCTGACACCGACACCATCACGCAGGAATTGGTCACCGAGTCCGTCCGCGGCGTCTTCTCCGGCGACTTCGATACGATCGTCCAGCGCTGGGTGCCGGCTCACGCCGACCTGAACTGGGCCAACGTGACCGCTCCAGTATTCAGCCTCTTCGACTGGGAGGACTGGGGGAACGCCCCTCAGGGGCTGGACTCCGCTTCGCTGTGGGCAAGCTCGCTTGCCGTCCCGGCTCTGGCCGACCGCGTATGGCAGGAACGTCGGCGCGACTTCGAGAGTCGGGACGGCAAGCTGATGACGTTGTTCGTCTGCTCGAGGATTCTCGGCCCGCACGCGCACCCGAAGGACCCTCGGCTCGAACCCGCGCGGCGCACGGCCGAACAGGTCATCGAGGAGCTTCACACGAGCTGATCACGCGAGCGATCCCGGAGGAGCTTCCGGTACTCCTGGACGGTCCGCTCCTCGGCCTCACCGGCCAAGGCGCCGACAAGCTCGCCCAAATGGCCCGGTTCGTCGGTGCTCACAGCGATGGAGTCGACCCCTGGGAGGTGATAGGCGACTCTGAACGCCGCCTGCGCGCGGGAGAACCCATGACCGGCCCGCAGGAAGACGCGTGGGTCGAATCTGTCCCACACCGGGGCACTGGTGCTGCCTCCGAAAGGGCTCATCCCCCACACCTCGCCTCGACGCAGATCCCACGCCTTGACGAGAGCGTCTGTCGCGTCCAGGGTTCTGGCTCCGACGAGCAAGCCGGCGCGGGCCATGAGAACCGATGGCCGCGGCACAGTTGCGTCGACCAGGCTCAGCAGCGGTGACGGGTCCCAGGACGCGACGCCCCAGGCGGCGCACAGCCCCCTCGCTGTGGCGTCATCCAGGGCGGTACACGCCCCTGCGAACAGGTGCTTGTTGTGCGGGGCGGCTTCGTGGAGGGAATGCTCCGGGTTGTGCAGGAACACCAGATCCGGCTCGCGTCCGAGGTCCTCGGCCGCCTGTCTCAGGGCCGTGGTCAGTCGCACAGGGTCCAGGGAGTGCTCTGCCCCGTCGGGCCCTGGGAAGTAGCCGACCTTGGTGGAGACCATGAACTTCGGCAGCAGATCGCTGGCTGTCCGCGCCAGGACCTGGTGCGAGCGGAAGCCAAGATAGTTGGCGCTGGTGTCGACCGCGGTGACGCCCAGGTCCAGCGCGCCAGTCAGGAGACGGCGTTCGTGACGAGACCGGTGTAGCCCAAGGACAACTCGGGGGTCAGCACCGCGCACAGCTCCTCCTCCACCAGGATCTCGGCGACCTCCACCACTTCCGCCCCGACGACGGCAGCGGCCTGCTCCAGCACGACGGGCCTGCCGCTCAGCAGCAGACGCAGCGCAGGCAGGGCCTTGGCCTCGAGGGTGAGCTTCTTCCCCGAGGCCAAGACGTCGACGGTCGCCCCGCTGTCCTGGAGTCGGGGAGGGAAGTGGGTGGTGCACACCACGGCGTCGAGCGGCCCGAGGATGTCGAGGAACGGCACATGCCGAGGCAGCGCCGTCTCCTGCTCGTACGCGCCCAGGTAGTCGTCTGGGGAACGCTCGCCGAGCAGTGCCGTGGCTGCCTCCATCAGGGCCGCATTGTCGGGGCCGTGCCAGCGGTCCAGATCGTGCCTGAAGACCTCGCGCTCGCGGTACCAGTCGGCAAGCCAGGCGAGCCAGCTGGCGGCGGTGCGTTTGGTAATGCCGAACGTGACGTGAAGACTCTTTCCCGAACCGCTGCCGGTCCGGGTCGCCTGGTGCCAGTGTCCTCGGGGTATGTGCATGACGTCGCCCGTCTTCATAGCGCCGGACCAGATGATCTCGTCGCTCGGGGTGTAGTTGGGGTCGGAGTCCCGGTACATGGGGACGTTGCGGGAAGCCGCACGCACCTCCCACTCCTTCTCGCCCGTGAGCTGCACGATCACGACGTCGTGATCGTCCCAGTGCAGGGGGAAGCCAGCGGCATCGTTCGTCGTCAGGTAGGCGTTGACCTGCACTCGCTCATGAGACCACCACTGCAGCGCCCGGCACGCGACCTCCATCGTCGGATCGAAGACGTTGGCCTGGTCAAGGATGAGCGTCGCGCCTTCTCGCAGGAGCTTCCCTAGGCTGCGGATGTTGACCATGGGGATGCTCTGCCCCCGAGGACTGACGATGTCGGTGTAGTAGATGGCCGGGTGTACCTCTTCGCCTTTCTGAAAGCACCTGAACTGCGGGCGGTTCAGACTCCTGCGCATCGCGATGTCGAGCAGGCGGTTGGGGGTCAGGAGGCGGAAGACGAGGGTGGGGTCGTCCATCCTTCTGGGCGTCCGGTACGAGCAGGCGCGCGCGGAGGGATGGCCTCGATGGCTCCCCGTCTGGGAGGTGGCGGAGCTCACCGCGCCGTGGACCGAGGCCGGTACCGTCGAGGCGTTGCCCGATCTGGTCGGACGTGGTCGCATGGATCGCAGGGGCTTCCTCACCATTACGGGCGCCGCGCTGACGGGTCTCGCGGCGAGCTGGGTGGACGCCCCCTCCGCCGTAGCCGCGGCGCTAAATGGCGATCGGGTCACGGACACGATGGTCTCGACGATCGAGCAGCGCATCAGTACCCTCCGCACGCTCGACGACCAACTCGGCGGCGCTCTACTACTGGAGCAAGCGCGAGGCGACCTGTCCCTGGTCACCGGTCTCCTCAGCGGTGGCCGCTGTACCGAAAAGGTCTGCCTCCGGCTGTACGCGCTGGCTGCCCGCGTGTCGCACCTGACTGGATGGATGGCCTACGACGCCGGTCTGCGGTCTGCGGGGCAGCGCTACTACGTCGGTGCCCTGCGCAGCGCCCGTACCGCCGGCGACGACGCCTTCGGCTCGTTCATCCTTGCAGAGATGGGAGTGCACGTCTCCGAGGCCGGACGCACAGCCGAGCGCGTCGACCTGATCTCGACAGCCATCGACAACGCGCCACGCCTTCTGTCGCCCTGCACCCAGTCGTTCCTGTTCCTGCACAAGGCAGAGGCCCTCTCACGCAACGGTGACCACCGCGAGGCAGGCACGGCACTCAACCGTGCCACCTCCCTGTGGGAGCGCCACGAGGCCGAGGAGAAGCCTGACTGGCTGGAGTGGTTCGGTGAGGCACAACTGAGGTCAACCGAGGGGAAAGTCCTCTTGCGCTCGGGGCAGGTGGAACGCGCGACCAGCTCCTTGGAGACCTCCGTGACGAGAGCCGCACCTCGGGACAAGGCAGTACGGTCCAGCCGTCTGGCAGAGGCACGGCCCGCCGGCGGTGACCTGGAGGGTGCGTTGTGTCGGCGACGGCTGAAAAGTGGACCAGTAGCGACGCTTGAAAGTTGACCCCCTCCAGGGGGTCTGGCTCGTTGAGCCAGGCCAGGAGGAGTGGTGATCAGCGTGGAGGACTGGGCGGAGATCCGCCGGCTTCACCGGGCCGAGCAGATGCCGGTGCGGGCGATCGCGAGGAAGCTGGGGATCTCGAGGAACACCGTCCGCAGGGCGATCGCGGACGACGCGCCGCCGAAGTACCAGCGGGCACCGAAGGGATCGATCGTGGATGCGGCCGAGCCGCAGATCCGTGAACTGCTCGAGCAGTGGCCGGAGATGCCCGCGACGGTGATCGCCGAGCGGATCGGCTGGGACCGTGGACTGACCGTGCTCAAGGACCGGATCCGTGAGTTGCGGCCAGCTTTTCGGCCTGCGGATCCGGCTTCGCGGACGGTCTATGAGCCGGGCGAGATCGGCCAGTGCGACCTGTGGTTCCCGCCCGCGGACATCCCGCTCGGCTTCGGCCAGGTCGGGCGGCCGCCGGTTCTGGTCATGGTCGCGGGCTACTCACGGTGGATCACTGCACGGATGCTGCCCTCCCGCTCGGCCGCCGACCTCATCGCCGGGCACTGGCGGCTGCTGACCGAACTGGGCGCCGTCCCCCGGGTGCTGGTCTGGGACAACGAAGGCGCCGTCGGCTCCTGGCGGTCCGGCGGGCCCCAACTCACCGATGAATTCGCCGCGTTCGCCGGACTGCTGGGCATCAAGTTCCTGCTCTGCAAGCCGCGGGACCCGGAGGCCAAGGGCCTGGTCGAGCGGGCCAACGGCTATCTGGAGACGTCGTTCCTGCCCGGCCGGGTGTTCACCTCGCCAGCCGACTTCAACATCCAGCTCGCCGACTGGCTGACCAGGGCCAACCGGCGCATCCACCGCACTCTGCAGGCCCGCCCGTCGGACCGGCTGGAGGCGGACCGCTCGCGGATGCTGGCCCTGCCGCCGATCGCCCCGCCGGGCTGGTGGAAGGCATCTTTGCGGCTGCCCAGGGATCACTACGTCCGTCTGGACACCTGCGACTACTCGGTGCATCCGCTGGCCGTCGGCCGCCGCATCGAGGTCGCCGCCGACCTGGACCAAGTCCTGGTGACCTGCGACGGCGTCGAGGTCGCCCGCCATGCCCGCAGCTGGGCCCGCCACCAGACCATCACCGACCCCGACCACGCGGCGGCTGCCGCGGCCACCCGCAAGACGGCCGCCGCCAAGAAGCCGGCACCGGAGGTGACCGAGGTTGAGGAGCGGTCGCTGGAGACCTACGACCGGATCTTCGGCGTCATCGACGGCGGTCTGAGCACGGGCGAAGGGGCAGCGTGATGAGCACGAAGAACAGCACGAACCAGACCAGGACCGCCCGCGACGTCGGCTCCGAACTCGTCTATCTGACCAAGGCGTTGAAGGCTCCGGCCCTGCGGGACGCGGCCGCCCGGCTCGCCGAGCGGGCCCGCGACGAGGGCTGGAGCCACGAGGAGTATCTCGCCGCCTGCCTGCAGCGAGAGGTCGCCGCCCGCGACTCCCACGGCGCCGAGGGACGCATCCGGGCCGCCCGCTTCCCCTCCCGCAAGTCGCTGGAGGACTTCGACTTCGACCACCAGCGGTCCGTGAAACGCGAGGTCATCGCTCATCTAGGGACGCTGGACTTCGTGGTCGGCAAGGAGAATGTGATCTTCCTGGGGCCGCCCGTTATCAACGGGGCTTGAGTCTCTCTCTTCTATGTCTTCGACGAGCGTCACCGTGAGCGTTCTGTGTCGTTGATGCATTGCTATCAACGGGAGTTCT
>NZ_JBWKFL010000030.1:0-17950 GCF_056434305.1 Streptomyces sp. NPDC044061
ACCGACCAGCTGCTCGGCCAGGTGTGGCAGTCCGTCGCCCGCCTGCAGGAACACCCCCCCCCCCCCCCCCCCCTACCCACCCCCCCCCCCCCCCCCCCCCCCCCCCCCCCCCCCCCCCCCCCCCCCCTGCCCCCCCCCCCCCCCCCCCCCCCCCCCCCCCCCCCCCGGGCCGGCCCGCCGCGGGAGGCTGTGTCCGTGCTGCGGCCGCTCTCCGTCACGACCACAGAACGCGCTTGCGGAGGAGCGGCTGTCCGGCGCGGCCGTACGTCCATCGGTTCGGTGGTCGCGTGCACTGCCGATGTACGGCTCGCTGATGCGCACCGCGTCGTCGCCGAGTCCCGCAGCGGCGGAGACGGTCTCCGCGTCCGCAATGCAAGACCCTTCCAGGAAGTTCTTGACCAGCGCGGCAGACCTCTGCTGAACTCCCGTCTCATGAACCCGCTCGTGGCCCTCACTCGGCGGCGCCACATCGATCTGGCGCACGTCTCCAGTGCGTTCTGTTGTCGCTGAACCGGTAAGTGGTTCCCGTGGCGGCCGGTGCGCGCCGACGGTGAGCGTCGCGTAGACGCGGTGCACAGCCGCCCGTCATACGGTGCCGCTCTGTAGGACCGCCGTACACACCGCCTGAAGGTCTCCTTCTCCGGCTCTTCCGCACGTCTCGCCTCTCCGGTTGCGGGGAGAAGTGTGTACGGCACCGGGGCTCACACGGGCATGAAGTCTGTTCGAGCAGGTCGCGGACTTCATCGAAGGTCCGGCGAGCGGTCGGCCCGCTTCGGGGCGACACAACGACGGGGCGGCGGAACAGGCGCGGCGGTATTTGCCCACCCGTGGCCTGACCTGCGTCAGGTGTCCTCCGCGCAGTCATCCGGTCGCTCCCGTGCCGTGACCCTGACGACTCCCGAATCCGTGCCGGACCAGGCCCGCGAGTGCTCCGGTCTCCTCAACTCCTCGCCCCACAGCACCCGGTGGTGCGCCCGCTTCCTCGACAAGGACCTCCTCATGCCTCCGTCCATCCGCAAGCTGACCGGCCGCATCGGCGCCGTCGTCGAAGACGTCGACCTCACGGCTCCGCCCGACCCGTCGACGGTCAAGGCGCTGCGCGACGCCCTCAACGAGCACAAGGCGATCGTGTTCGATGACGTGAACCTCGACAATGCCGGCCAGGAGCGCGTGGCCGGGTGGTTCGGCGAGCTGACGACGGCCCATCCGAACGTGCCGGCCGCCGACGGCACGACGAACGTGCTCGCCGTCGACAGCGAGACGTCCAAGGCCAACGAGTGGCACACGGACGTCACCTTCGTGGTCAACCCGCCGCAGGTGACCACACTCCGGTCCATCGTGTCCACGCCCTACGGCGGCGAGACACTCATTGCGAACGCCGCCGCGGCCTACCGCGACCTGCCCGAACCGCTGCGTGCCCTGGCGGACTCCCTGCGCGTCGTGCACACCAACCAGTACGACTACGCGCGTCCCGGTCCCACCTCGGCGCTGAGACAGGAGTACGACCGCGTCTTCGTCTCCACGCCGTACGAGGCGGAGCACCCCGTCGTGCGGGTGCATCCGGAGACGGGCGAACGCGGGCTGTTCATCGGCGGGTTCGCCAAACGGATCGTCGGCCTGTCGAGCAGCGACTCGGCCGATCTGCTGCGCATCCTGCAGGCGTACGTGACGCGCCCGGAGAACATTCTGCGTTGGGCATGGTCGCCCGGCCAGCTGCTGATCTTCGACAACCGGATCAGCCAGCACTACGGAGTGGACAACTACGACGACCACCCACGCCGCCTCAACCGGGTGACGGTCGCGGGAGACGTGCCGGTCGGCGTCGACGGCCGCCGCAGCGAACAACTCGTCGGCGACGCCTCGCACTACACCAGCGTCCTGGAGTCAGCAGCGTGACCGAGATCCGCCTCACGGCGCCGGCCGTCACCAAGAGTTCGGACACCGAGACGACGAGCGTGCGGGAACGCGAGGTGTTCCTCCCGCGAGACGTCCGCCGCCGGACACCGTTCAGTACGCTCCGCGAGCGCCTGCGCTGGCCGCTCGGGATCTACACGACCCCGGTCGTGATCCTCGTCGTCTGGGAGGTTCTCGCGCGGGCCGGCGTGCTTGCGAAGACGTACGCTCCGGCACCGACCTCGATCGTGAAGTCCGCCGCCGATCTGTGGCAACAGGGCGTACTCGGCCCGGATCTGGCCATCTCGTTGCAGCGGGCCGGCATCGGTCTCGCGATCGGTCTGACGGTGGGCATCCTCAGCGGTGTGCTCGGCGGTCTCCTGCGCAGCGGTGAGTACCTGTTCAACGGCGTCGTACAGGTCCTCAACACGATCCCGCTGCTGGCTGTGCTGCCGCTGATGATCGTGTGGTTCGGCATCGACGAGCTGACGAAGGTACTGCTCGTCTCGTTCGGGGCCGGTGTCCCGATGTATCTCAACCTGTTCGCGGCGATCCGAGGTGTCGACCAGCGGCTGATCGAGATGGCGCGGACGACGGGCGCGGGCACGTGGCGCATCGTGACGCGGGTGCTCGTGCCGGGAGCCCTGCCGGGGTTCCTCGTCGGCCTCCGGTTCTCCCTCGCGTACAGCGTGCTGGGCCTCGTCGCCGCTGAAACGGTCAACGCCGACAAGGGACTCGGCTTCCTCATCACTCAAGGGCAGACCTACCTGCAGACCAACCAGGTCTTCGTGGGGCTGGTGACCTACTCGCTCCTCGGCCTGCTCGCCGACCAGTTCGTCCGGGTACTCGAGCGGGTGCTGCTGCGGTGGCGTCCCGGTTATGAGGTGTCATGAGCAGCACGTTGGCGACGAAGCTCCGCCGGCAGACCGGGGTGGCCATCGAGCAGGTCGTCCGTCGGTTCGGTGACCGGGTCGTGCTCGACCATCTCGATCTCACCGTCTTCGGCGAGGAGTTGGTGATCCTGCTGGGCCCCTCCGGCTGCGGCAAGAGCACACTTCTGAGGCTGCTCGCCGGACTCGACCGCCCCGACGGCGGGCGTGTGGAGGTCCCGGCGAGGCGAGCGATCGTCTTCCAGGCCGACCGACTGCTGCCGTGGCAGCGTGTGCTGCGCAACGTCACGCTGGGCCTGCGCGGGCCCGACGCGGAGCAGAGAGCTCGCGATGTGCTGGCCGAGGTCGGACTCGCGGGCCGCGAGAAGGCGTGGCCCAAGGAACTCTCCGGCGGCGAGGCCCAGCGGGTGTCGCTCGCAAGGGCGTTGGTCTCGGAACCCGAACTCGTACTCCTCGACGAGCCGTTCGCCGCTCTCGACGCGATCACGCGGCTGCGCATGCACGACCTGGTGCGGGCGCTGCGGAGCAAGCATCACGCCGCCATGCTGCTCGTCACCCACGACGTCGACGAGGCGATCGCGCTGGCGGACCGCATCGTCGTCATGAGCAACGGACGGATCGGAGCTTCACACGACGTCCGGCTCTCCGCAGCGGACCGCGAGGCGAGCGTCGCCCGCGAGGAACTCCGCGCCCGGCTCCTGGCAGACCTCGGCCTCGCCGGCCAGCACTGACTTCCCCGAACACCCTCACCCAGCACAGAAAGCACGACATACCATGCGCAACAGAACCAGCGGAATCATCGGCACCATCGGCGTACTCACCCTCGCGGGCACCCTCGTCGCCTGCGGGTCGGAATCGGACACCGCCGCACCGCTGAGCAACGCCGCCGACACGAGCTACGCCAAGCACCCCGAGTGGAACAAGTACACCTTCACCATCGGCGACAACGGCGGTGACGGAAGCCAGGCCCTGGCGAAGATCACCGGAGTGTTCGACAACGCGCCGTACAAGGTGAGGTTCGCCCGCTTCACCTATGGCCCGCCGCTCGTGCAGGCCGCTGCCTCGGGCGACATCGACCTGGGCAGCGTCGGCGACGTACCGCCGATCACCGGAGCGGCGAAGGAGTACGGCTTCAAGATCGTCGCCGTCAATCGTTCGCTCACGCCCGACCAGGCCGTGGAGAACATCATCGTGCCCAAGGGCTCGAAGCTGAAGACGGCTGCCGACCTCAAGGGCAAGAAGATCGCCGTTCCGCAGGGCAGTTCGGCACACGGTCTGGCCCTGAACGCGCTGAAGAGCGTCGGCCTCACCCCCAAGGACGTGCAGCTGGTCTTCCTCGACCCGGCGGCCGCCGCGACGGCGTTCAACACCGGAAAGGTGGACGCCTGGTCGATCTGGAACCCCCAGTCGGCGATCGCGGTCAAGAACGGCGCGCGGATCCTGGTGAAGGGTCTCCCGCCCATCGACCAGACGAGCAGCTACTACGTCGCGAGTGACAAGTCGCTGAACGACAAGAGCAAGCGGGCGGCTCTCACTGATGTCCTGAAGCGGCTCTCGCGGGAGTTCGCCTGGGCGATCAAGCACCCGGACAAGTACGCGCAGGCGCTTTCGCAGGAACAGGGCATCCCTCTGGCCGATGCCAAGGCGTCCCTTGCCGCCTACTCGAACCGGGTGACTCCGGTGCAGAAGTCGGACATCGAGCTGGAGCAGAAGCTGGCCGACGCCTTCCTGGAGGCAGGACAGATCACCAAGAAGGTCCACGTCCCGTCGATCACCGACAACCTCCTCCCGGCCGGTTACGACAGCTCAAAGCTGAAGTTGGGCTGAGCCAGACCGTCATCCCGGACACTGAAAGGAGAGCACACGTGAGCGAGAGAAGACGCCGGCTCCACCTCAATGCCTTCCTCATGGAGGCGGGCCACCATGAGGCGGCGTGGCGGCTCCCGCACAGCAACCCCCGAGCCGACTTCGACCTGCGGCACTGGATCGAGCTGGCGCAGCTGGCCGAGAGCGCCAAGTTCGACTCACTGTTCCTCGCGGACGGCCCGGCGATCACCGGCACCGGTGAGTTCCGGCCGCCGGGCCAGCTCGAACCGCTGACCCTACTGACCGCGCTGTCCCAGGCGACGAGCAGAATCGGCCTCATCGCGACCGTGTCGTCGACGTACAACGAGCCGTACAACCTCGCCCGTCGGCTCGCCTCCGTCGACCACGTGAGCGGTGGCCGCGCCGGCTGGAACATCGTCACCTCGGCAGGGGCCGACGAAGCAGCCAACTTCGGCCTCGACGACCGCCCCGGCCACGCCGAACGGTACGCCCGGGCCGACGAGTTCCTGAGGGTGGCCAAGGCGCTCTGGGACAGCTGGGATACCGAGGCCGTCGTCGCGGACAAGACCACAGGGCGCTACGCCGACCCCGCGCGGCTGCACAGACTCGGCCATCGTGGCGAGTACTTCAAGGTGGCCGGTCCGCTCAACGTCCAGCGTCCTCCGCAGGGCTACCCGCTGCTCGTCCAGGCCGGTTCCTCCGAAGACGGCAAGGACTTCGCGGCCCGGCACGCCGAGGCGATCTTCACCGCCCACACGACGTACGAGCGTGCCGCTGCCTTCTACGCCGACATCAAGGCACGGACCTCGGCCGCGGGGCGTGACCCGGACGGGGTGATCGTGCTGCCGGGTATCGTCCCGTACATCGGATCGACCGAGGCGGAAGCACGCTCGCTTGCACGGCAGTTCGACGAACTGCGCATCCCCGAGTACGGTCTGCGCCAGCTGGCCGCGGTCTTCGAGACCGATCCGTCGGTGTTCGAACTCGACGAACACCTTCCGGATTTCATCCTGGCGCGGCCGAAGCTGGAAGGATCGCAGAGCCGTTCCGATCTGATCATTGAGCTCGCCGCTCGCGAAGAACTGACGGTGCGGCAGATCATCTCCCGACTGGGCGGCGGGCGCGGTCACTTCGAGCTCGTCGGCACCCCTGAGCAGATCGCCGACACGATCATCGCCTGGTTCGAGGGCGGAGCCGCCGACGGGTTCAACATCATGGCACCCGCCCTGCCGTCGGGCCTTGCGACCTTTGCGGAGCAGGTGCTGCCGATTCTGCGCGGCGAGGGGCTGTTCCGCGAGGAGTACGAGGGCACGACCCTGCGCGAGCACTACGGACTCCCGGTCCCGGGAAACCAGTTCCATGCCTGACCCGCACGCGGCTCCCGCCGCGCACCCGCTCCCGGTTCTCGGCGATCGGTCCGTCGTTCCGGTGAACGGGTGCGGTGGCTGCCGTCTTCCCGAGGTTCGGGGACGAGCAGGTCGGCCGGCAGGAATCCGACGGGCCCTGTTGCACGTACCAGGCGCGGCGCCGCATGGTGCCTGCACGGGTGCGCGGCTGATCACCCGGCGACACGTCGACTGCTGCCGCATCTCCGCGGTGCCGTGGCTGGCCACTCAGCCGCCACGGCACCCTTGTCGGCGTCTCTGCCAAGAGCCGTGCTGGGCGAGCTGGCCCGAAACGGTCTCGCGGAGCGGGCTAGTGCGCGCCGTCGCGCAGTTCCGTGAGGGCGGCCGTGGTCAGGTGCCGGGGCGCCTGGTCGGCGTGGACGAGGACGACGGTGCATGTGGCGGTGTGGGTCAGGGCGGTGGTGAGGCTGCCGTCGGCGAACTGGGCGAGGGGACCGCGCGGTGAGCGGCCGACGGCGACGGTCCGGGCGTGGACGTCCGCGGCGTGCCGGGCGAGGGCGCGTCCCGCGGCGGCGTGGTCGCCGACACTGGTGAGGACCTTACCGGTCGCGGCGATCCCCTGGGCGGCGAGCCGGTCGAGATGGGCGGTGACGGCCGCCCGGGCCTGGTCGGCGGTCTCCGTGTCGACGGCCTGCTCCTCGGCCACCGCCGTCTGCTGGACGTGGACGACCTCCAGCGGACTGCCGGCGTCGCGTGCGACGCGGGCCGCGGCGTCCACGATGGCGGCGGCCCTGTCGTGGGCGCCCACGGCGACGATGACCGGGGGCGCGTCGGTCGCGGCCGGAGCGCCGACGGCGATGAGCGACGGCGTCACGGGCTCGCTGTCGCCGGTGTGCGCCTCCGCCTGTCGCAGCAGCCGGTGGCCACTGGCGAGGACGGGGATGGCGAGCACGAACGTGGCGGCGCCGACGTAGAAGGGGACGCTCAGGTCGGTGGCGTCGGCGAGCTTGCCGGCCACGTAGGGGGCCAGGCCGCCGCCGATGAACCGTAGGAAGCCGTAGGCAGAGGAGGCCACGGGGCGCTCGACGGGGGAGACGAGCATGACGGCCTGGGTCGTCAGGGTGTTGTTGATGCCGATGAAGGCACCGCTGACGATGACCGCGACGATCACCACGGTGGGGCTGCCGACGCCGGCGGCGATGACTGTCATCACGATGCCGAGGCCCAGCAGGTTGGCGTAGAGGACCGGGGCGGTGCCGTAACGGGCCTGCAGGCGCGGGGCGAAGAAGACGCTGAAGGCGGCCACCAACAGGCCCCAGCCGGTGAAGACCAGCCCGAGTTGGTGGGCGCTCAGCCTCATGGGGTACGGCGCGTAGCCGAGCATGGTGAAGAAGCCCCAGTTGTACAGCAGGGCCATGATGCCCATGGTCAGCAGACCGCGGTGACGCAGAGCCCTGAGCGGGGCGATCGGCGAGGTGCGGCGCTCGGGCGTGGGCAGCGAGGGCACGAAGGCGAGGGTCGCCACGAGGGCGACGGCCATGAGGACGGCGACGCCGAAGAACGGACCGCGCCAGCTGATGGCGCCCAACTCGCCGCCCAGCAGGGGGCCCACGGCGATGCCGAGACCGAGGGCGGTCTCGTAGAGGATGATCGCGCCGCCGAAGCCGCCGCTCGCGGAGGCGACGATCACGGCCAACGAGGTGGCGATGAAGAGGGCGTTGCCCAGGCCCCAGCCTGCGCGGAAGCCGACGATTCCGTTGATGGAACCGGAGGCACCGGCCAGGGCGGCGAAGACGACGATGACCGCCAGGCCTATGACGAGAGTGCGCTTCGCGCCGAACCGGCTGGAGAACCAGCCGACGATCAGCATCGCCACCGCGGTGACGATCAGATAGCTGCTGAACAGCAGGGACACCTGGCTGGGCGAGGCGTGCAGACTCTCGGCGAGAGCAGGCAGGATCGGGTCGACCAATCCGATACCCATGAAGGAGATCACGCAGGCGAACGCCACGGCCCAGACCGCCTTCGGCTGTCTGAAGGGGCCGGCAGTCTTTCCATGCGGTGCACTCATTACCGCTTTTCTCCAGTCGTGTCGCAACGGGGACAGAGATGCCGACGGGGTGGATCAGGCACGCACGTGGCGGTCCTGGATGACGCGGGCCAGGGCCGGGAGCGCGATCCCGACCGCCTGCTGCTCCGGCTCGGTCAGCTCGTCGATCAGCTGCCGAAGGGCGTGCGCGCGCTCGGACCGCCGCTCCCGGAACACCTCGAGCCCGATGTCGGTGGCCTCCACCAGCACGCCTCGGCCGTCGGTGTGGTCGGCGGTGCGCCGTGCCAGCCCGGCACGCTCCAGGCGGGTGACGAGCTGGGTCATGTTGGGCTGCGAGACGTTCTCCGCCCGGGCCAGTTCGGTCAGTCGCTGCGGCCCTTCACGGCCGAGCCGGCCGAGCACGGACGACGCCGCGGTGCTCAGGCCGCCGGCCGTGGCGCTCTGGCGCACATGGCGGACCAACTGCTCGACCGCGATCATCAGGTCCTCGGCGGACGCACCCGCTGAGGGAGGGTCCATAACCCGCTTATGCATAAGCGCATTATGCATCTATGTGTAGCATGCAGCAATCTCTTGGCGGCTACGCCGGCGGCCTTGGGGCGAGCTTGGCCCCGCCCGGCCGGAAACAGCAGGGCCGCAGGGGGTGGGGTGCTCAGCTCTCGCCACCAAGCCCGCCGACCGGGACTGACGGCAAACCCGTCGCCCAGGCTCGGGAAAGGTCATGTCCCGGCCGGAGGCCGCCGTTCGGATCACCTGAGGCGGCCCTTCAGGTGATTGCCGTGTGCCTCGTGAACCGGGCAGCACCGGCAGGGGTACGACGTCTGAGCGGAGGACGAACCCGGAACCCCGTAAGGAGCTTGGCGATGTACGCTGCAGTCCGGCGGTACGAAGGCGTGACCGATCCGGCCGAGGCGGGACGCCTCGTGAGCGAGGGGTTCGTTCCGCTCATGCGCCAGGTCTCCGGCTTCGTGGCCTACTACTGGCTCGATGCCGGGGACGGAGTGATGGTCTCGACCAGCGTCTTCCAGGACGAGGCCGGTGCCGAGGAGTCGATCTCGAAGGCAGCGGAGTTCGTGCGGGACAACCTTGCGTCACTGCTCCCCAATCCTCCCCAGGTCGTGGCCGGGGAGGTTGTGGCTTCCGCATGGCAGGGTTCGGACTAGCCGCGAGGTACTGAGCCTGACCCGGCGTCGGCTGATCCGCCTGCTGACTGATCAGATGAGACTACAGAAGCCCACGGCTCCGACCAGGTCGGAGCCGTGGGCTTCTGCAGTCGTCGGTTCAGGTCTGCATGCCGGGGTGCATGTCGCGCGCTCGTGGACCCGACAGGATCGGGCACAGGATGTCGGGTCCGGCAGGGTGGTTCCTTCCTGACGTGAGTGATCGACAGGGAAGGGGACCGGGATGCTGGAGCGGCTCAACCAGGCCATGGAGCAGATCGAGTCCCATCTGGATCAGCGGATCGACGTGGCCGATCTCGCGCGCATCGCAATGACGTCGGAGTATCACTTCCGTCGGCTGTTCTCTGCGCTGGCAGGCATCCCGCTGTCGGAGTACATCCGCCGCAGACGGCTGACCGTGGCGGGCGCCGAAGTGCTCGCCGGTGAACGGACGCTGCTCGACGTCGCCATGCGCTATGGCTACAGCTCGGCGGCGCGGGTTCATACCCGGGCCGCCGACCCGGTATCCCTTCTGGGCTGAGGGGGCTTTGCGGACGTGGAACGAGCTGTCGGTGCGGTGGCCCTCGCCCACGCCCCAGCTGGACGACGCTGCCGACCATGCCGCGGCCGGCCCGTGAAGCCGCGGCAACCCCCTGTCGCCCATCCGCGTGCGACAGGTCAGGATGCCGGTATGAGAATGCCTCTCGGTCGTCCGAGCCTGCGTCCCTATCTGCCGTACAAACAGCCGCACATGACGAGCGACGACGACGGGCTGGTCGCTCACTTCCTGGGCACCAGTTCCGTTCTCCTGTCGGACGGGGAGACCTCCGTGCTCAGCGACGGGTTCGTCACCCGGCCGGGGATGCCGCGCGTCGCCATGGGCAGGATCGCGCCCGACCCCTCTCTCGTGCGCGCCGCGATCGGCCGGCTGCGGGTGCCGAATCTGGCCGCGGTGATCTGCGCTCACTCCCATTACGATCACGCCCTCGATGCGCCGGTGTGGGCCCTGGAGACCGGCGCGGAGCTCGTCGGATCGCCGTCCACCGCGAACATCGGCCGCGGCCTGGGAGTGCCGGAGTCGTCCTTGCGGGTGGTCGCGGACGGGCAGACCGTCTCCTACGGCCGCTTCGAAGTCACCTTCCTGGAATCCGTGCACAGCCCCGGCGACCACTATCCCGGCACCGTCGACCGGCCCCTTGTGCCACCGGCCCGCGCCGGCGCATGGAAGACCGGCACCGCCTACAGCGTGCTCGTCGCCCATCCGAGGGGCCGCGTGCTGCTGCATGCCAGTGCCAACTTCCGGCCCGGCATCCTGCGTGGCCGGTCCGCCGACGTCGTCTATCTCGGCATCGGAAACCTGGGCAAGCAGCCCGCCGAGTTCCTGCACGCCTACTGGGACGAGGTCGTGGCCGCGACCGGAGCCCGCCGGGCCGTCCTGGTGCACTGGGACGACTTCTTCGTCGGTCTGCACCGGCCCCTGAGGCCGATGCCCTACTTCCTGGACGACATCGACGCCACGATGAACCGGCTGTTGCCGCTGGCCCGCCGCGACGGTGTCGACGTCGTCCTGCCCGTCGCCTGGCAACCGAGCGCCCCTCTCGCCGGCCTGTCCTGACGTCGATGGCGTCCGGAGCCTGGGGCGCCCCGCCTCAAAGGCACGCGCCGGGCGTCTCAGCCAGGCGGTGTCGACAGATGGACGAGGATTCCGCACACCTCGTCCACTATCTCCCCGGCCTCCGTCTCGTCCCGGCAGTCGCCCAGCTCGCGCGCCGCCCCTCCGATGACGGTGGTCAGAACGCTCACCCGGACCCGGCCGGCTCGTTGACGCTCGTCCACCTTCAACAGCCGTGCGTTGCGCCGTACCCACGCGCGGTCCCACTGGCGGCGCAGCGCGTCGAAGCCCGCCGGGCCGTCGTCCTCCGCGATCAGCCTGGCGAGGCGCCGGTTTTCCCAGGCGCCCCCCAGATACGCCCTGGCACCTGCCACGAAAAGAGCGATGGGGTCGTCCACGCCACGGTCACGCTCGGCGGTCAGCGTGGCCGCGGTCCGGTGCTCCTGTTCCTCCCGGAACTCCTCCCACAGGGCCAGGTACAGCCCTCGCTTTCCGCCGTAGTGCTGGAAGAGGGTGCCTGCCGGAATGCCGGAGCGTGCCGCGATCTCGCTGAGGCCGGCGTCGGTGTAACCGCGCTCCGTGAACACCGCCAGCGCGGCGTCCAGCAGCGTGCGCCGGACCGTTCGGTCCTGCCCGGCGGGGGCAGTCGGCAGGCCCATGCGCCCCTGCTCGCCCGGCAGTTGACGTGCCGCCTCCGTCCCGGCGGACTCCACGATGCCGCTCACCGGCAATCCTCACTTTCCCCGGCCCCGTCGCGGATGGCGAGGGCGACCAGTAGTTCCAGCAGGTCGGCGATCCGGCGCGGATTGCGGCCGGTGCGTTCCTCGATCCGGCGCAACCGGTAGTGCGCCGTGTTGTGGTGCACCCGCAGTCGGTCGGCGGCCAGCCGCAGATTGAGGTCGGCCTCCGCGAAGGCCCGTATGGTGGTGGCCAGCGTGTCACCACGTCCGCGGTCCTCCTCCAGGAGCGCCCGCACGCGGGGATCGACCAGCTGGCGGGCGAGGTCGTCGGCGCGCAGCGCCAGGTAGTCGAAGGGTGACAGGCGCGGCAGCGCCGCCACCCCGCCCCCGTTCGGCACCAGGTCGAGAGCGGCCCGCGCCTCCTCGTAGGCGCGCGGCAGTTCGGACGCACCCCGGGCGACCGTGCTGATGCCCATGCAGAGCATGGTCCCCTCCCGCGCCAGCCGCTCCTGCACGGCCTCGAAGTGAGCGCATATGTCGTCCGCGTCCATGCCGGCCCGGAGGACGGGTACGGCCACCACCTCGCCATGGCGCACGACGACCAGGGTCCGGCCGGCCCAGGGACCGGCGACGCTGATCGACGCGCTGGTGGCATACCCGTTCTCGGCCGAAGCGGAGTCGCCCGTGCGTGTGTCGCCGACGCACACCGCCACGACCGCCATCATTGGCGAGCGAGGTCCCAGGCCGTACGCCTGCGCCGCGGCCAGCAGCGGACCGCGCGTCGGTGCCACGCCCGCCAGGAGCTGGTCCAGGAGATCCCTGCGCTCCCGATCCGCATCCGCGACCACGTGCTGCTGGTACTCGACGTATGCCTGCGCGGCATGGGTGCTGGCGAAGTCGACGTACCGCATCAGTGGCGTGACGAGGGACAGCGCGGCCTGCTGGGCCTCGGCGGAGGTACCCGCGCACTCCAGCAGCGCGTCCCACATCACCTGCCGGCCGACCCGGAAGGCGCTGATCCAGTCCTCCAGGGCGAACCCCGCGCGTGCTCGGCGCATGGCTGCCGCGCGGCTGAAGACCAGGTCTTCAGCCGCGATGTCGCGGTCGCCCGCGAGCGCTGCCAGCTGCATCCGGTAGTGCTCGAGCACCTGCTCGCGTACGTCGTCGAAGAATCGTTCGTCCTGCAGCGCGTACGACGGGATCTCCGCGCGCATGACCTCGACGGCGGTCTCCGCCACCTCCTCGACCCGGTCGTGGACGGCGTGCAGGATCCGCCACCGCTCCCGAAGGAGCGGCTCGGAGAGCTGGGGAGTGCCCAGAGGAGAACCGCGAGGCATGGCGCCGATCGTCGCTGCCCGCCTCGTGCTCCGTCAACAGGCCCGGCGTGAGACATCTCCCGGCACCTGTGCGCGGCGCACAGTCCGGTGACCGGGAAGTTGGGTGCTCACACCCAATGTGCGCCTGGAACGCCCCCACCTACTGTGACGCTCGCCCACCCCCCAGCACGTCGGAAGGGGCGTCACTCATGCTCGCGGTCGAAGGTATCACCGTGCGCTTCGGCGGGATCACGGCACTGGATGGTGTCGCGTTCACCGTCGAGCCGAGCAGCGCCGTAGGGCTCATCGGGCCGAACGGAGCCGGCAAGACCACCTTGTTCAACTGCCTCACCAGGCGCTGCACCCCCGACGGGGGATCCGTGCGGTTCGAGGGCGAGGACCTGCTCGCTCTCCCGCCGCACGCCGTGGCCGGTCGCGGCATCGCCCGCACCTTCCAGAACCTCGGCCTGTTCCCGCAGCTCACGGTCCGGGAGAACGTCATGGTCGGCGCCCACAGCCGGGGGCGCACCGGACACCTCGCCGCGGCGCTCCGGCTGCCCCGCGTCCGGCGGGAGGAGAGGGAACTGCGTGACCAGGCGGACGATTTGCTACGGCGGCTCGACCTGGCGGAGGTCGCCGACCACCCCGCCTCCGGGCTGCCGTTCGGCACGCTCAAACGCGTCGAACTCGCGCGGGCACTCGCGGTCCGGCCCCGACTGCTGTTGCTCGACGAACCCGTCAACGGGCTCAGTCACGGCGAGGTCGGCCAATTCGCGGATCTGGTCCGCTCGGTGCGCCAGGACTTCGACCTCACCCTCGTAGTGGTCGAACACCACATGGGGTTCGTGATGGGCCTGTGCGACAAGGTGGTCTGCCTCGACTTCGGCCGCAAGATCGCCGAGGGCGCGCCGGAGGAGATCCAGCGCGACCCGGCGGTCGTCGAGGCGTACCTGGGGGTGACCGCGTGAGCGAGCCCACCGAGATCGAGGCGGCAGCGGAGGCGGACTTCCTGGCGGTCTCCGGCCTGCACGCCGGATACGGCCAGGCCCGCGTGCTGCAGGGCCTCGACTTCTCCGTCGCCCGCGGCGAGGTGTGCGCGATCCTCGGGCCCAACGGCGCGGGCAAGACCACGACGCTGCGGGCGCTGTGCGGCATGGTCCGCGGCCGTGGCTCGGTCACCCTGAACGGTACGGAACTGCTGGGGCGCTCGCCCGAGCAGGCCGCCCGGCTCGGTGTGGCGCATGTACCCGAGGGTCGGGGCACCTTCAACGACCTGACCGTCGAGGAGAACCTGCGCATCGGCGCGCACCTGCGCACCGGTCTCCGGCGGCGGGGTCGT
The DNA here is from genome assembly GCF_056434305.1 of Streptomyces sp. NPDC044061. NCBI lineage: Bacteria > Bacillati > Actinomycetota > Actinomycetes > Kitasatosporales > Streptomycetaceae > Streptomyces > Streptomyces sp. NPDC044061. The sequence continues at coordinate 14,114 of NZ_JBWKFL010000030.1, forward strand.
GCCGAGCGTGCGGTCGTGGCCGCCGACCTGGAACGGATCTACGGCTACTTCCCCAAGCTGCGCCAGCGGTCGAGTCAGGCCGCCGGCAGCCTCAGCGGCGGGGAGCAGCAGATGCTCGCCATCGGCAGGGCGCTGATGCTGCGGCCCTCGTTGCTCCTCCTGGACGAGCCGTCCCTGGGGCTCGCTCCGTTGGTCACCCGCGAGCTGTTCGAGATCGTCCGTGCCGTCAACGAGGAGGAACGCACCACCGTGGTCGTCGTCGAGCAGAACGCCCAGCTCGCGCTGGACATCGCGCATCGGGCGCACGTACTGGAGGCCGGCCGTCTGGTGCTGTCCGGACCGGCTCAGCAGATCCGCGAGGACGGGCAGGTCGCCGAGGTGTACCTCGGTGTTTCCGTCCTCTCGCGGAAGGCCGGGTGAGCGCCGTGACCGATCTTCTCCAGCAAGTGGTGGAAGGCCTTGGCTCCGGCGCGGTGTACGCCAGCCTGGCGCTGGCCTTGGTGCTGATCCACCGGTTCACAGGGATCGTCAACTTCGCGCAGGGCGAGCTGGCCATGCTCGCGACATACGTCGCCTGGCAGCTGGTGGCGTCCGGGATGCCGTTCTGGCTGGCGCTACCGGTCACCCTCGCGGTGTCCTTCGCCGGCGGCATGCTGGTCGAGCGGATCGTCATCCGGCCCGTGCAAAGCGCGCCCGAGCTGACGGTGGTCATCGTCACCGTCGGCCTCTTCATCTTCGTCAACGCGCTGGCCGGCCTCATCTGGTCGTTCACCGTGAAGGACTTCCCGCAGCCGTTCCCCGACGGCGGCATCGACCTGGCCGGGGTGCGCGTGGACTGGTCGACGCTCGGGATCCTCGGCGTGGTGGCCGTCGTGATGGGCCTGCTGTACCTGCTGTTCCAGCACACCTCCATCGGCCTGGTGATGCGGGCGGTCGCCTGCAATCCGGCCTCCGCGCGGCTCTCGGGCATTCGGGTGGGCCGGGTGCTGATGCTCGGCTGGGGGCTGGCCGCCACGGTCGGCGCGGTGTCGGGCGTGCTCGTCGCCCCGGTGCTGTTCCTGGAGCCCAACATGATGGGCGGGGTGCTGATCTACGCGTTCGCCGCGGCCACCCTGGGGGGCTTCGACAGCCCGGTCGGTGCGGTCGTCGGCGGCCTGTTCGTGGGCGTCGCCGAGACGCTGACCGGGGCGTACGTGGACGTGATCGGTGAGGATCTGAAGGTCGGCGTCCCCCTGGTGATCATCCTGGCGGTGCTGCTCGTGCGGCCTCAGGGTCTCTTCGGACGAGCGGCGGTGGAGCGCGCATGAGCACGATCGTCGCAACACTCGGCACGGACAGCGCCCGACGGCTGCGGGCCGCGCTCACCGTGCTGCTCGCGACGGCAGTGGCCGTCGGCGCTCCGTTCTACTTCGCCCCCTTCCAGGTCTTCCAGCTGACCATGGTGCTCCTGTACGCCGTGGCGCTGGCCGGCCTGAACCTCCTGGTCGGCTTCGGCGGGCAGATCTCGCTCGGGCACGGCGCGTTCTTCGCGGCGGGGGCCTACACGGCGGCTGTCATGCTCGACCGGTACGGCACCGGCCACCTGGCCACGCTGCCGGTAGCGGCCGCCGGATGCTTCCTGCTGGGCCTCGGGTTCGGCGTGCCCGCGCTACGGCTGCGCGGGCTGTATCTGGCCCTGGTCACCCTCTCGTTCGCGGTGTTCCTGCCGCCCCTGCTCAAGCGGCTCGAACCGGTGACGGGCGGCTCCATGGGCCTGACCGTGGACAAGCTGCGGCCGCCCTCATGGAGCGGGCTGGCCGAGGATCAGTGGACGTACTTCGTCGTCCTCGCCGTCACCACGGTGGCGCTGCTGCTCGCCCGCAACCTGCTGCGGTCCCGGATCGGCCGGGCCCTGCGCGCCGTGCGGGACAATGAGAGCGCAGCCGAGGTCATGGGCGTGCGGCTGTCGCTGCACAAGACCCTCGCCTTCGCGTGGAGCGCGATGTTCGCGGGTGTGGCCGGGTGTCTGTACACCTGGGTGATCGGCTTCGTCTCGCCCGACTCCTTCAGCTTCGTGCTGTCCATCACTCTGCTGGCCGGCCTGGTGGTCGGAGGGCTCGCCTCGCTGTACGGACCCCTGCTGGGCGCGGCGTTCGTGATGTACGTGCCGAGCGTGTCCCAGGACCTCAGCGAGGCGGCACCGGGAGTGGTGTTCGGCCTGCTGATCATCGCGGTGATGTTCGTGGCCCCGACAGGACTAGCCGGTCTGCCGGGCCGTGTCCGGGGCGCTGTCGCCCGCCGCCTGCCGCGCCCCACCGCCACCCTCGACCGGGGGCCCGAGACCGAATCCGCACCCGATGCGCGGCCGGAGTCTCAGGCCGAAGCCGGACCGTCCGCGACCCTCAACCCCGCGGACCGCGCAGTTGTCGCCGCCGAACCCGTGGGCGCACCGCCCCGCACGGAAAAGGAATGAATCACATGCGCAAGACCACCGCTCTGCGGGCGGCCGCGGCCGCCACCGCCGCCCTGCTCACCGCGACCGCCTGCAGCAGCCAGCGAGGGCAGGACGCCCAGGACACCGCTGCCGGTGGCGCCTGCAAGGGCCAGCAGACCACCGGCATCACCGACAAGACCATCAAGCTGGGCGGGATCTACCCGCTGTCGGGACCCGCCTCCGCGTACGGCACGATCAGCAAGGGCGTGGCCGCCTACTTCAAGTACGTCAACGACAAGGGCGGCATAGACGGCCGCAAGGTGCAGTTCGTCGTCCGCGACGACGGCTACCAGCCGCCCAAGGCCGTCGAGGAAGCCCGCAGACTCGTCGAGCAGGAGAAGGTCTTCGCCGTCTTCCAGACCCTGGGCACCCCGTCCACGGCGGCCGTGTGGGACTACCTCGACAAGCAGAAGGTGCCGCAGCCCTTCGTCGCCACGGGTGCGTCCGTCTGGGGCACGGACGACAAGCACCCCTGGACCATCGGATGGCAGCCCAACTACGTGGCCGAGGCCCGGGTGTACGCCAAGTACCTCAAGGACGCGAAGCCCAAGGCCAAGGTCGCGGTCCTCTACCAGAACGACGACTTCGGCAAGGACCTGCTCGGCGGGTTCAGGAACGCCGTCGCCGGCAGCGGCATCAAGGTGGTCGCCGAGGAGAGCTACGAGGTCACCGACCCCTCTGTCTCCGCACAGATGGCGAGCCTCGCCCGTTCCAAGGCGGACGTGCTGCTGGACGTCACCACTCCGAAGTTCGGCAGCCAGGCCCTCGCCGCCGACGCCAAGAACACCAAGTGGAACCCGCTGCACATCGTGAACAACGTGGCCTCGTCGGCCGCCGTGCTCCAGCCCGTCGGGTTCAAGAACGTCCAGGGTGTGGTCTCGGCGACCTACTTCAAGGACCCCGCCGACCCGCAGTGGGCGAACGACCCCGAGATGAAGACCTACACGAAGGCCATGCACAAGTACGCCCCCGACGCCGACCCGGCCAACCAGTTCAACGCCTACGGCTGGGCCGTCGCCTCCAGCCTGCACAAGGCCCTGGACGCGATGAAGTGCCCGACCAGGGAAGGTCTGCGGGAGGCGGTGCGCAACCTGCACGACGTGAAGGTGGGCCTGCTGCTGCCCGGGGTCACCATGTCCACGGGCCGCGGCGACGCCTTCCCGATCGAGACGATGCAGCTGATGCGGTTCAAGGGTGAGCGGTGGCAGCTGTTCGGCAAGCCGGTGGACACCCGCAAGGAGTTCGGTCCGCTGACGAAGTGAGCCGGCGGGGGGGGGGCCCCGGTGGGGGGCCTTGTTCTTGGGGGCGTCCCCCCCCCCCCCCCCCCCCCCCTCTCCCAGAGAGGTTCCCCCCTCTCCCCCACA
>NZ_JBWKFL010000030.1:17960-29583 GCF_056434305.1 Streptomyces sp. NPDC044061
GAACACCCACAGGGATTTCGTTCCGCGGCCGAGGTGCTCCGGGGGGGGCGCCCCCCTTTCGATCCCTTCTCCCTTGGTCCCCGCCCCCGCCCCCGCCCCCGCCGCGTGCTCAGACGGCGTTCAGCCCGCCGTCGACCACCAAGCTCTGCCCGGTGATGTAGGACGCGCGGTCGGAGAGCAGGAAGGTGACGGCCTCGGCCACCTCCCAGGCGGTGCCCTGGCGTCCGAGCGGTATGCGGCTGAACGAGGTGGAACGCGAGGCCCGCCGGGCCGAGGCCTCGCGGCCCATCGGGGTGTCGATCAGGCCCGGGACGACCAGATTGGCGCGGATCCCACGCGGCCCACCCTCCTTGGCGACATGGCGGGCGAGACCGAACAGGCCCGCCTTGGAACTGTCGTAGGCGGGCGAGTCGGTGGCCGCGCGCAGCCCTGCCACGGATCCGACGAAGACGATCGAGCCCCCGTCGGCGATCGTGGGCAGTCCGTACTTGGCGGCCAGGAAGGGCGCGCTGAGGTTGAGCGAGAGCACGCGCTCCCACTGCTGCGGTGAGGTGTCCGCCAGGCCGGTGCCGAGGCCGATGCCGACGTTGACCACGATCGCGTCGAGCGAGCCGAGTTCGCGGAGGGCCTCGGCGACCATCGCCGAGGACGCGCCGGGATCCGTGGCGTCACCGACCACGGGCAGGCCACGGGCGCCCTCCTCACCGACCAGGGCGGCGGTTGCCGCCGCCGCGTCGGGGGAGACGTCGGCGCAGGCCACGGCGGCTCCCTCGCGGGCGGCCAGCACGGCCACCGCCCGCCCGTTGCCCACCGGGGCCGTCGGATCGTCGCTGGGGCGGGTGCCCGCACCGATGACCAGCACGCTCCGGCCGGTCAGGAGGCCCGCCGGGCGGGTCGCGGTGTGCCGGAGCTCAGACATCGCTGCGTGTCCCTTCCGTATCGTCCCTGCCGGCCCCGTCGGGCCCGGGCAGGATTTCCGTTGCGAAGCCGGGTTCGAGTTGCGTACCGGCGGAGTTCAGGAAGAACGCGACCATGTGGTACTGGCCGACGAGCATGGTGATTTCGATCAGCTGTTCCTCGTCGTGGTCCGCGGCGAGTGCGGACCAGGTGGCCGTGGACAGGCGGGCGTCCCGGTGCAGTTCGTCGGCGGCGCGCAGCAGACGGGCGTCGGCAGGCGACCACCCCTGGGCGTCCGGGCCCGCGCCGACCCGCTGGATCTCCTCGTCGGTGATCCCGGCGGCCCGGGCCGGCGGAACGTGCCGCCCCCATTCGTAACCGGCCCGGGTGTTGTACGCGGTGCGCAGGATGAGCAGTTCCCGGGTCCGGTGCGGAAGACGGCCGGCGCGCAGCAGATGGGTGCCGAACGGCAGGAAGTGCCGGAAGAGGCCGGGGTGCCGCACCAACGTGGTGAAGACGTGGGCGAGCCGGCCGTCGGCGTCCCGGGGAATCGGGGCGAGCAGTTCCCGGGTGTCCCGGTCCCAGCCGTCCTCGGGCAGCGGCGCGAGGCGCGGGCCGGGGTCGGTGCCGGAGTCGGTGTCGGAGTCGGTGTCGGCGCGGTGGAGTCGGTGATGGTGCTCGTCGGTCATGACGGTCTCCGCACTGTTCGTGAGGGTGGTCGGTGGCACGAGGGCGGGTCCGGGCACGTCGGTCGGCGCCTTGCTGCGTACGCGCCGACGCGCTCCTTCCGCCGCCGTGCCACTGTGCTTTCGGCGGCGGGGGGTTGTCGACGGCTCCACGGCCAAGGCGCCAGGTCGGCATATTGTTCAGGTGCACAACGGCCGGTGCCCAAGCGGCGGAGGTGAGGTCCATGCCCGGACAGCCGGGCGCGGCGGCGCCCCTCGAACGGGTCATCGCCGCGATGGCAGCGCAGCAGAGGCACATGGGCGGGCGGTTGCACGCGGATCTGGCGGACGACATCCCGTCCTACCGTGCGGTCCCGCGGGAACTCCTGGACGAGATCTGGCATCGGCACTTCCAGCGTGCTCTCGCGGTGCTGCGAGAGGGGACGGTGCCCGCGCCGGAGGAGTTCGGCGAGGCCGAGGTGGCCCGGGACCGGGTCGCCCGGGGCGTGCCGCTCAGCGACGGGCTCCGCGCCTTCCGCCGGGCACTGAGCGCGATACGGGATCTGTTCATCGCAGAGGCAACCGAACGCGGGCTGGACCCCGGCCTCGTCGTCGACCGGACCAAGTGCCTGTGGGAGCTCGCGGACGTCGCGAGCCTGCGGATCGCCGCGGTCCACCGGCAGGCGGAGGTGGCCTCCGCCGTGTTCGACGCCCGCCGCCGCGCCGGCTTCCTGCGCGGACTTCTCCACGGGACGCTGAGCTCGGCCGAGATCCACAGCGGTGCGGCGCTCTACGGACTGGACCCGTCACGGCCGTACCGGGCCATCAGAGCTGTCACGAACGGCGACGCCGGCCCGGACGCACTGGGACGCTCCCTGGAACCCCGCTGCCGCAGCAACGGCCGGGGCGCGCTGCTCACCGTGCTGGACGAGGCCGTCGCCGGAGTCGTCGAGGCCAAGCCGGAGACCGGTGACCTGGAAGTGACGGCGGGGCTCGGCCCGCCGGCGCACCTGGCCGTGGTGCACCGCTCCTTCCGTGCCTCCGGCAGGATGCTGGAGGCCGCCCGTGCGTACGGTCTGCGTGGCGTGTACGACCTGAGCGACCTCTCCTGGCGGGTGGCGGTCGTCGCCGAACCGGAACTCGCCGAGTTGCTCCTCGACCGTTATCTGCGCCCGCTGGAGGCGGAGGGGGAGTTCGGTGCGCTCATCGAGGAGTCGGTCCGGGAATACCTGAAGAGGGGACGGCACGTCCGCGAAGTCGCCCGCAGCGCACACGTCCATGTCAACACCGTCCGCTACCGGCTGCGCCGTTTCGAGGAGCTGACCGGCACCAGCCTGGACGCCCCGGACACCGCGGTGGAGCTCAGCTGGGCCCTGGCGGCGCGCGAGCTGTCGCAGCAACTGCTCGGGCGGACCACGGCGGCGGCACCGGGGCCGCCGGGGTAGCCCGCCCGCGCAGACGTGGTCATTCGGCTGCGGCGAGCAGCCGTGCCTCGTTCTCCTCGTACAGCCGCCGGTTCTCGCCGCTGTCGGCGGGGCGGCGCCGGTGGTCCAGACGGCTGCCCAGCCAGCCCGCCAGGTAGCCGAACGGGATGGAGACCAGTCCGGTGGACTGCATGGGGAACAGGTCGAAGTGGGCGTTCGGGAAGACGGCAGCCGGTGTGCCCGAAACCGCCTTGGAGAAGACCATGAGCAGCAGCGCGCAGGCCGCACCGCCGTAGAGGCTGGCCAGCAGGCCGGTGCGCGTGAATCCTCGCCAGAACAGTGAGTAGGTGAGCGCGGGTGCCACCGCTGACGCCCCGATGCAGATGGCCAGAGTGGTCAGCACGCCGACGTCCCAGTTCTGCACCAGGGTGGAGAGCGCGATGGCAATGGATCCCACGGCCACACTCGTCCATGCCGCCACCGTCATCTCCGTACGCGGTTCGGCGCGTCCTCGCCGCGCCGCATGGGCGAACAGGTCGTGGGCAAGCGACGACGCCGCGGCCAGGGTCATGCCCGCGACCGACGACAGCAGGGTGATGAACACCATGCCCGCCACGGCCGAGTAGAGAAGCGTCGAGCCCGCGGAGGAGGGGGCTCCGCCGAGCACCTGCGAGAGCATGAGCACCGATGTTCTGCCGTGCGGGTCGGCCGCGACGATGTACCGCGACCCCACCAGCGCAGCCGCCCCCGTACCCATGATGATCACGAGCAGGCAGAACGTGGTGACCGTGCCGACCGCCCACGACATGGAGCGACGTACGGCCGGCACGTCCTGCGCGGAGTACAGGCGCATCGTGATGTGGGGCAGACAGGCGACGCCGAGCACCACGGTGATCTGGAGCCCGACGAAGTCCAGCCGGTCGACGGCCGAGGTGCCCAACTGAAGGCCCTGCTGCAGGAAGGCGGGGCCCGCGCCGCTGCCGTGTTCCGCCGCCCTGAGGACGTCGCCGAGGTTCCAGTCGAAGCGGTTCAGTACGAGAGCCGCGATGGTGACGCTGGTGCCGAGGAGGATCACGATCTTGACCATCTGAATGAGCGCGGTGCCTCTCATGCCACCGAGCGCCGCATAAATGATCATCAGGCTGCCGACGATGACGATGCACGCCGTCCTGGCGCCCGCCACGTGCGGGATGTCGAGGATGAAGGTGAGCAGCGACCCCGCGCCGGAGAGCTGGACGACCAGGAAGGGCAGGGTCGCCGACAGCGTCACCACGCAGGCGGCGACGCGCACGGACCGTCCGGGCATGTTGCGGGCCAGGACGTCGCCCATGGTGAACCGTCCGGTGTTGCGCAGGGGTTCGGCCAGCAGGAACATCAGCAGCACCAGCGACAGCGCGGTGCTGACCGCCAGGACGTAACCGTCGTATCCGGCGAGCGCGATGATGCCGGTGGTGCTCAGCACGGTGGCCGCGGAGATGTAGTCACCCGCGATCGCCAGGCCGTTCTTGAACGGGGTGAGTGAGCGGTAGCCGGTGTAGAAGTCGGTCAGGTCGTCGCGGTCCGGTCCCGCCATCACGCACATCAGCAGCGTGACGGTGACCAGTGTGGTGAACAGAAGCCAGACGGTGGCCTGTGTGCCGGAGCTGAAGTCGTTCATCTCGCCACCCCCGGGTGCCGGCCGGCGGGGACCGTCTGCTCTCTGACGGCGTGGGCCAGCGGATCCACCGAGCGTCGTGCGCTGCGTCCGTACCAGAAGACCGCCGCGAAGGTGACGACGAGCTGGAGCACCCCCAGGGCCATGCCCAGGCTCAGCTCTCCGGCGATCTTGGCTCCCATCAGGCCGGGGGCCCAGCAGGACAGCACGACGTACACCACGAAGGAGCCGAGCGCGGCGAGCGTGGAGATCCGGCGGAGCAGACGGTAGGCCGAGCGCAGGGCGGCGAGGTCGGTGCCGGGCCGCTGGGTCTCGTGCGCGTACGGCTCGCCCCATGAGGCTTGCCCGTACGACTCGTATCGAGGGGTGTCGTGTTCGTACGACCAGGGCCGGTCGTAAGGGGGTGGCCATCCCGTATCTGATGGTGGGTACCGGTTCTCGTCGGCGAATGTCATGGCATGGCCTTCCGCTGCGGCTCGGATCCGTGGACGGTGAGGGGTGTGGCGGCGCACGATACCGACTGGTTGGAATGCCTGTAAGGCCACTGTGGGTCACGTTTCGGGGTCGGGTCGGCGGCCGTACGTGACGGCTGGTCGGCTCCTCTCCGGCCGGCGTGTGGCGAACATCACGCACTGTGGCATACCTACTGGTCGGTACCCTGCGGCGAAGCCGTGAACTACAGGAGGCGCGATGTCTGCGACCAACCGCCAGATCCGTCTGGCAGCCCGCCCCGTGGGCGAGGTCAAACCCCATGACTGGCAGCACTGTTCAGGGCCCGTCGAGGAGCCCGGTCCGGGCCGGTTCGCGGGCCGGACACGCGTCATCTCCCTGGACCCGGCGATGCGGGGCTGGCTGGACGACCGTCCCTCCTACCTGCCGCCGGTGGGCATCGGCGAGGTGATGCGCGCCGGATCGGTCATCGAGGTCACCGCGTCCAACCACCCCGACTTCCAGCCGGGCGACCACGTGGTCGGCACGTTCGGCGTCCAGGAGTACGTGGTCTCCGACGGCAGGGGCGCGATGAAGATCGACACTTCCCTCGCCCCGCCCTCGACGTATCTCGGCGCGCTGGGCATGCCCGGCATGACCGCCTACTTCGGCCTGCTGGACGTCGGGGCGCTGAAGGACGGTGAGACCGTCGTGGTGTCCGGGGCCGCCGGCGCGGTCGGCACCATCGCCGGTCAGATCGCGAAGGCCAAGGGGTGCCGGGTCGTCGGCATCGCCGGAGGCGCGGAGAAGTGCGCCATGCTCACCGGCGAACTCGGATTCGACGCCGCGATCGACTACCGGGCCGACGACGTCAAGAAGGCGCTGCGCGAGCACGCCCCCGACGGCATAGACGTCTACTTCGACAACGTCGGAGGCGACATCCTCGACATCGCGCTGACCCGGCTGGCGATGCACGCGCGCGTCGTGGTCTGTGGTGCGATCAGTCAGTACAACAACGCCACACCGGTCAAGGGCCCCTCCAACTACCTCTCGCTGCTGGTGCGCCGCGCCCGCATGGAGGGCTTCGTCGTCTTCGACTACGCCAAGCGCTACGCGCAGGCCGCGCAGGACATCTCCGCCTGGATCGGCGCCGGCCGCATCAAGGTCAAGGAACACGTGGTGAGGGGCACCGTGGACGACTTCCCCGAGACGTTGCAGATGCTCTTCCGCGGCGAGAACGTCGGCAAGCTCGTCCTGGAGCTGTCATGACCGCCGTCGAGAGCGACGCCGCCGCCTGGCCCGCGCAGAAGGACGGCGCCGCGCTCCACGGCAAGGTGGCCGTCGTCACCGGCGGCGCCAGCGGACTGGGCCGCGCCACGGCGCTGACGCTGGCGCAGGCGGGGGCGCGTGTGGTCGTCGCGGACCTCGACGAGCGGGCAGGCCGCGAGGTGGCCGACCTGGTCGGCGGCCACTTCCGCGTCTGTGACGTCTCCGACCCCGACGCCAACCGCGCGTTGGTGGACTTCACCCAGGAGCAGTGCGGCGGTGTCGACATCGCGTTGCTCAACGCCGGGGTGGCGACCGGATGCGGCCTCGGCGAGGACTTCGACCTGGCACGCTACCGCCGAGCGATGGGAGCCAACCTCGACGGCGTGGTCTTCGGCACCCATGCGATGCTGCCGGCGCTACGGGCCCGCGGTGGCGGGGTGATCGTGGCGACCGCGTCGCTGGCGGGCCTGGCGGCCGTGCCGCTTGATCCCCTGTACGCCGCCAACAAGCATGCGGTGGTGGGACTTGCCCGCTCCCTGGGGCCGGCACTCGCGCCGGAGAACGTGCGCTTCAACGCCGTCTGCCCGGGCTTCGCCGAGTCGCGGATCATCGATCCGCTGCGCGACATGCTCTCCGAGCAGAGACTGCCGATCATCCCGGCTCAGGTCGTGGCGGACACGGTGCTGCGGATCGTCACCGGCGACGGTACGGGGGAGTGCTGGTTCATCCAGGCCGGCCGCGACCCGGAGCCGTTCCGCTTCCGCAACGTTCCCGGTCCGGGCAAGTCCGCCGGTACCTGAGAACGCGATGCCCCACCTCGCGAACGCGCGCTGACCTCAGCCAGGACTGCCTGCTGAGGGCAGCACGCGTTCGGCTCGGTGTCGCCGAAAGCGAGCTCGTGCCGATATATGCGGACTGACGCCGTGATGCCGTCGGAACGCCGTGGCGTTGGCACGGAGGTTTTACCGTTCCGTGGTTGCCGCCCCCACGGGTCCGTCGGATTCTTGGTCACCATGCCGTCGGGCAGCTGGTTCTGCTGGTCACGGGGGGTGCATGGGTCCCTCCGCGCTGAGCGGGGAATGGTCATGCACCTCGAGTTCCGGCACCTTCGTGTCCTGCTCACCGTCGCCGAGGCCGGCAGCATCCGCAAGGCCGCCGCACGGCTGCAGCTTTCCCAGCCGGCCACGAGCGCTCAGCTGAAACGGATCGAACACGAGCTGGGCGGCCCGCTCTTCATCCGCAGTGCCGACGGGGTGACTCCGAACGAGAACGGACAGTACGTCCTCAGCTGCGCTCGTGACCTGGTCGTCGGCTTCGACCGGCTGCGCGAGTACGCGCGCTCGGCGGCCGAGGCGGACCGGCAGGCCGCCGCGCCGCTCCGGGCGGGCGGAACCGCCGGCCCCCTGATGTCCCTGCTGGTCTCAGCCCTCTTCGAACTCGTCCCGGAACGCCGGCTCACCATAGACGCCCGCCGTTCCGTGCACACCCTGGTGAAGTCGCTGAGCCTGTCGAAATGCGACATCGCGGTGTTCGGCGAGTTCCCCGGCTTCCCCCTTCCGGTCGGTGAGTCGGTGGCGACACGCACCTTGCTCCGCGAGCCGGTCTTCGTCCTGCTCGCCGAGGACCATCCGCTGGCACGCCAGGAAAAGGTCGGACTCCATGAGCTGGCGGGCGAGGAGTGGGTGATGCCGGAGGCCGACGAGAGCGGTGTGCACGCGTACCTACATCTCACCTGCCAGTCAGCGGGATTCACTCCGCGCATCGCCCATGTGACGCCGGACCTGTCCGTGGCGCAGATCCTGGTCGCCGGCCGGCGTGCCGTCTGCGGCGTATGGCCGACCGCCGACGTCTCCGCCCACGGCATCGTGCAACGGCCGCTCGTCGGCGTCCCGTTCCACCGGCGGCTGCTGCTGGCCTGGAACACGGAAGCGGTTCCTCCCGAGCTCGCCGACGCGGCGTGCGAGCGTCTGCTGGCCGCGTATCTGTCGCTGGTGCGGCAGCGGCCGCAGTATCTGGCCTGGTGGGAGGACGGGGGTGAGGAGTTCGCCTTCGGCGAGGGCATGTGACCGGCCGGGCCACGGTCCCCAGGCCCTATAGCTCCGCAGTTATATCCCTGATGGAGTCACGCCAGGGACATGTCACCTGGTGAACACTTCGCGTCAACGTCCCCCAGGACGTCGTCACCCCACGACGAGCGAAGGAATCACCCCGTCATGCCCCGTCCCCTTCTTGCCCTTTCCGCGATGGTCGCCGCCGGCATCGTCACCACGGGCGCGATGGCCGTACCCGCGCACTCGCAGCCCCGTGCGGTGGAGCGTGGAACCTCCGTCCGCGACACGGCGATAACCCAGGCCAAGGCGAACGTGACCCGGCACGCCGACACCTTCGGCTTTGGCGCGGGCCAGAGACTCCACGTCAAGGACGTCGTGATCGACCCCGACGGCACCCAGCACGTCCGCTTCGAGCGGACCTACCACGGCCTCCCCGTCGTCGGCGGCGACTTCGTCGTACACCAGAAGGCCGATGGCTCGCTCAGGGGATCCACCCGCGCAAAGGCCCACAAGGTGGCGCTCAAGTCCGTCGTTCCCGCAGTCGACGCCAAGGGCACCGCGGCCGGCGCCCTGAAGCGCTCGCACGGGTTGGTGCGCAAGGCCAAGTCCACCCCCCAGCTGATCGTATGGGCGGCCGACGGCACCGCCCGCCTGGCCTGGCGCACCACCGTGCAGGGCCTGGGCGACAAGGGCCAGCCGCACGGCGAGGTCTTCGTCACCGACGCCACCACCGGCGCGGCGATCGAGAACTACGACGCCGAGCGCGAGTCCACCGGAACCGGCCACTCCGAGTACACCGGTGACGTCGGCATCGACACCACCCAGCAGGCCGACGGCACCTTCGCCCTGATCGACCCGGTACGCGGCCACATCACCAAGGACGCACACAATCTCTCGTCCTCGTCCGTGAAGAGCACCTCCGGCACGCTGTTCACCGACGCCGACAACACCTGGGGCGACGGCAGGAAGTTCTCCACCGACCGCGCCACCGCCGCCGTCGACGCGCACGTCAACACCGCGGAGACGTTCGACTACTACAAGACGACCTTCGGTCGCAACGGCATCAAGAACGACGGCCGCGGCGCCACCGTCTTCGTGCACGTCGGCAGCAACTGGGACAACGCCCAGTGGTCGGACTCCTGCTTCTGCATGATGACCGGCGACGGCGACGGCACCACCGACCCCGAGCAGGTCGACCTTGACACCATGGGCCACGAGATGACCCACGGCGTCACCTCGGCCACCGCCAACCTGCGCTACAGCGGTGAGTCCGGAGGCCTGAACGAGGCCACCAGCGACATCCTCGGCACCATGGTCGAGTGGTACGCCAACAACCCGGTCGACACCCCCGACTACCTCTTCAGCGACCAGTCCACCCCGCCGTGGCTGCGCCGCTTCGACAAGCCGTCCCTGGACGGCCGCTCCGCCGACTGCTGGTCGAAGTCGGTCGGCCGCCTCGACGTGCACTACTCCTCGGGCGTCGGCAACCACTGGTTCTACCTCGCGAGCGAGGGCAGCGGCGCCAAGACCATCAACGGCGTCTCCTACAACAGCCCCACGTGCAACGGCTCCACCGTCACCGGCATCGGCAACAAGAAGGCCTCCGCCATCTGGTACCGGGCGCTGACCGTCTACATGACCTCCACCACGGACTACAAGGGCGCCCGCACGGCGACTCTCAACGCGGCGAAGGACCTGTACGGCGCCACCAGCCCCGAGTACACCACCGTGGCCGCGGCCTGGAGCGCGGTCAACGTCTCCTGACGCACCGACACACCGCCTGATCGGTGGAAGCCGGCCCGGACGACGACGAGGACTCCCCGCCGTCGCCCGGGCCCCGGCTAACTCGCCTCGCTCACCGCAGGCCGGTGTCGCAGTGTGTCGTCCAGCCAGTCGTAGACGCGGGCGAGGGCCAGTCGCTGAGCGCCCGCCTGGCAGTGCGCGTCCGCGCCCTCCGCCGTGGTGAACTCGAGCAGGGTCCGGGGGCAGGTGAGCTCGTCGTAGAGCTGCCGGGCCTGTCCGGCGAAGAACAGGTCCTCGACGGCCTCGCATACCAGCGTCGGGCATTCGATCCGTCCGGCGAGGCCGTCGCGGAGGTGGTAGTCGAGATAGGCGGCGCCGAAGGCGCGGGGGGTGTCGCTTCCCATCACGTACATGCCGTGATTCAACGCCCATCGCATGACCGGGTCGGTGGCGATCAAGTGGTCCAGCCGGGCGTCCAGTTCGGGGTCGGAGGCCGCGCGGAGCCGCCGTTCGGTCTCGTCCCGGTCGCCGGGCACGACGTCGGTGACCGCCTGGCCGAGGTCGTAGACACCGTCGAGGGCGATCACCGCGGCCAGCCGGCGTTCGAAGGCCGCCGCCCTCGGGGCGAGCAGTCCGCCCATGCTGTTGCCGAGCAGCGCGACCCGGTCCCCGTCGACCTCCGGCAGGGTCAGAGCGAAGTCGAGGACGGGGCCCACGACGTTCTCCCAGTCCGGACGGAATACCAGTCCGTCGCGGTGCAGCGGCCCCGGCTGGCCCGGGCCTTCGAACACGAGGACGGTGTAGCCGCGTTCCACACCCGCCATCGCCCCGAAGTAATGCATCTCCTCCGCCGTGCCGTCGAACCCGTTGTGCATGACCACGGTCGGCCGGGCGGCGGCGGAGGCGTCGGCCCGATAGAGGTAGCCGGGAAGGGTGCCGCCCTCGAAGGGGATGCGGACGGGCTCGATCCGTGGGGTGAACAGCGCCGCCGCGGCATGGAAGCACTCCACGCTGCGGTCGTAGGCGTGCCGGTGGCGGGGGTCGCACGGGTTGCCGTGCAGGAAGAACTCCGCCGACCGGTAGTAGTTCGACGCCCGGAGGAATCCGTCCCTGGCGCTGACCGGGTGACCCTGCGCCAAGGCACGACGGGCCTCGGCGGACACCCGGTCGGCGGTGGCCAGCCACTCGTCGTGCCAGCTGTCGTAGTCGCCCTCCACGATGCGCACGCTCGTCGAGACGACCTCGCCGAAGTCGGCCCCACCGTAGGCGATGTGGCCGAACGACCTCAGGGTCTCGTACCAGAACTGGGCGTCGTTCGGAAACAGCAGAGGTTTCATGATCGCTCCCTGGAGTGAGGGTTCTCTGGGGTGTCCGGCGCCCTGGGGGGGGGGGGGGGGGCGCCCCCCCCGGAGGGTGGGGTGGTGGGTACCCGGTTTTCCCTTGTGGGGTGTTGGGGGGGGCGGGAAACGAGGGTCCCGGCGGTAACACACA
>NZ_JBWKFL010000030.1:29593-93366 GCF_056434305.1 Streptomyces sp. NPDC044061
ACCCGACCTTGGTTGCCGTCAAAAACAACCGAGTTCTCCGCCCTCCCCCTCGGGGGTGGTGTTTCTGGGGCCCCCCCCCCCCCCCGCCCTCCCCCCCCCCCCCCCCCCCCAGGGCGGCTGGTGTGGTCAGCCCCGGTTCCCGTCTGGGGTGCTGTCGGGGATCCAGGAGCCGTGGATTCCGGCGGTCACCCGGCGGGGCAGGTGGACGGTGGCGATCCGGTCGAGACCCGAGGCGTCGAGGACCAGCAGTTGGGAGGCGTCCTGCTTGAGGTCGGAGACGACGGTGAGCAGATAGCCGTCGTCCTCGCCGGTCGCGCCGGCGGCGGGTACGAAGACGGCTTCGCTCGGCATACGGGCGTCACCGGCCTGGTGAATACGGCGGGCGCCGGTGACACGGTCGTACTTGACCACGCCGTAGCCGCCGAAGCCGTTCTCGTCGGGGAAGGAGATGGCGTACTGGTAGCGGTGCTCGGCGCCCAGGTACTCCTCGTTGAGGGTCGGGAACTCCACCGGCAGGTCGTCGATGATCTGCTCGTCGACCGTTCCGGCCGCCGTGTCGATGACCCAACGGCGGGTGTAGGAGCGGGCGCCGGGCTCGGAGCCGCGCCCGGGTGCGCCGATCCACCAGTTCCAGGAGAGCCGGAATCCCTCACGGTCCACGGTCGGGCCTTCCAGGACGATGCGGCCCTGGCCGTCCTCGTACGCGTTGGCGACGTGCAGCATGTTGCCCGGTTCGATGGAGAACCAGCGGATGTGCTGGGTGCCGTCCGTCCCGCGGGGCATGACACCGATGCGGGAGGGCTGCCGGTCGCTCCAGCCGTAGGGGATGCCGGAGTGGTCGGCGGGGTCGAAGGTGACGTTGCCCTCGACGAAGACCACGTGCCGGCGGGTGATGGCGAAGTCGTGCTTGAGCGAGGCGGTCGCCCCCGGGATCTCGGCCTGGTGGACGACCTCGCCCTTGGCGTCGGCGACGTAGTAGACCAGGTACGGCGGGAACGGCGAGGACCCGAAGAAGTGGAGTTCGCCCGTCACCGGGTCCTCCTTGGGGTGCGCGGTCATGGCGGTGCGCAGCTTGCCGTCGAAGTCGTAGGCGCCGACCGTTTCCAGGGCCGGGGTGAGTTCGAAGGGGTAGTTGGCCTCGCACAGAGCGAGCAGCCGCCCGGCGTGCTCGATGACGTGGGTGCCGGCGGTGCTGGCGGTCAGATCCGGTCCGTGCTCGGTCATGTAGGGAGCGCCGTCCAGGGCGGGGGTGTGCACCCAGCGGTTGCGGTACCACTCGGCGCGTCCCTCGCGCAGCCGGATGCCGTGGACCATGCCGCTGCCCTTGAACCAGTGGGTGGGCGTGACGCCGGGCTTGGGGTTGTGGCCGTTGCGGAGCAGCCGGCCGGTCAGCTCGGGGGGCAGGGCGCCCTCCACGGTCAGTTCGGTGGCGGTGATCTCGTCGGCGACGGGGGTGTAGTGGCCGGTCAGGTAAGGCTTGTCGGCAGTCATGGCAGAAACCTCTTTCGGTGGATGTGATGTTCCGTCAGGCATGCCGCTCGGCACGGGCCTTGAGGTGGGAGAGCCAGTTCTCCAGGGATGCGTGGAGGGCCTTGCCGAGGTCGTCGGCCGCGGCCTCGACCGGGGCGCCGCTCCAGGACTCCTCGGTGCGCACGGTGACGTGGTCGCCGGTCTGCTCGAACGTCCATACGTGGACGCCGGTGATGCCGGCGGCGGGGCCGCCCCACACGATCCGTTCGCCGGGGACCAGTTCGCGGATCGTGGAGGTGATCTCCAGTCCGTGGGTCCGCCAGCTGAAGGTACTGCCGGGCCGCAGCGGGTGGTTGAGGGCGGTCTGTTCGATGTCCGGGTTCCAGTTGGGCCAGGCCGCGATGTCGGTGTGCAGGTCCCACACCGTCGCGAGCGGGGCGTGGATCGCGGTGCTCAGGCGGACGATGACGGGGGCGGTCTCGTCGATGGTGATCATGGATGTGCTGCCTTTCTTGTCGGCATGTCTCGGTGGTGTGGCTGGTCTCTCGGCTCAGCCGACGCAGGAAGTCGGTGAGGGGTGCGGGTCGGGAGCCCGGCGCGTGGGGGTGGTCGCGGTGCCCGCACGGGTACGGCGGGTGAGGAGCAGCGCGAGGAGAGCTGTGGCGGCGAGGATCGCGGCCGAGACGGTGAACGCGACCCGGTAGCCCGCGGTGAGCGCCTCCAGGTGCGACCGGTGGACCGTGGCGTGCGCGGTGACCGATCCGGCGAGAGTGGCGAGGGCGGCGAGTCCGATCGCGCCGCCGACCTGGCGGGTGGTGTTCACCAGTCCTCCGGCCAGGCCCGCGTCCTGCGGCGGGACGCCGTCCACGGCGAGTGCGGTGAGCTGGACGAACGCGACGCTCAGGCCGAGGCCGACGACGATGCTCGGGCCGAGGACGTCGGCGAAGTACTGTCCGTCGGCGCTGATCCGTGACAGCCACAGCAGGCCGGCGGCCTCGGTGAGCAGGGCCGCGGTCACGGTCGCGGTGGCGCCGATGCGCCGGGACAGCCGCGGGGCCAGGACGGATCCGATCATGTTGGCGGCGGCGAGCGGGAGTTGGCCCGCGCCGGTGGCCAGGGGGCTGGATCCGAGCACCTGTTGCTGGTAGAGCGGCAGGAAGAAGAAGAGGGCGATCCACACGGACCCCAGCAGGGCCATCAGCAGGTTGCCCGCGGCCACCCGGCCCGTGGTGAGCAGGCGAGGCGGTAGCAGGGCGTTCGGCCGGCGCAGCTCGATCACGGCGAAGGTCGCGAGCAGCGTGGCGGCTCCGCCGAGGGAGCCGAGCACCCGTCCGTCCGTCCAGCCGGCGCCGCGTGCGGTGGTCAGCCCCCAGACCAGGCAGGTCAGAGCGAGGGTGACGGTGGCGGTGCCCAGCAGGTCGAACCGTCCGGCCCCACGGACGGCCGTCCGTGGGACGAGGGCCGACACGGCGGCCAGGACCACCACCGTCCCGAGCGCGACGGAATGGAAGATCCATGCCCAGCCCCACGCCTGGGTGAGGACCCCACCCAGCAGGACGCCGCACGCGCCGCCCGCCCCGGACACCGCGCCCCACACCGCCAGCGCCCTGCCGCGTCCGGGACCGGACGGGAACAGGTCCATGGCCAGGGCGAGCGCGGCCGGGGCGATGGCGGCGGCACCGAGGCCCTGAACGGCGCGGGCCGCGATGAGAACACCCGGGGAGGTGGCTGCACCCGCTGCCAGCGAGGCAGCCGCGAACAGAGCGAGGCCGACGGTCAGCACCCGGCGGCGACCGAGCAGGTCGGCCGTCCGCCCGCCTGCCAGGAGCAGTGCTCCGAACGCCAGACCGTAGGCGTTGACCACCCAGGTGGTGCCGCTGTCCGACAGGCCGACACCGGCGCGGATCTGCGGCAGCGCGACGTTGACGATCGAGGTGGCGAGCATGACGGTGAACTGGGCCGCGGCGAGCACCGCGAGCACGGCCGACGGCCGAGGGGTGGGCGGTGTCCGCCCCGGTTGTGTGCGTGGGAGGTTCATGGCGCACAGACTCGTGCGGCGCGGTGTCCACTATCCAGGCCTGTCAGGGGCGATGACTGTCCACTCCTGTCCGCACCTGTCCACCCGGTCCCGCCGACGACGGGCGTGTGCCGTCGCCATGGATCCGGGGCGGGCGCCTGTCGTTGTCCTCGCTCCCGGGCAGGCGCCCGCTGTCACTATCGGGGTCCGTGCAGCTCCTGCTGCCACAGGGCCTCGCAGAGCAGGTCCATGCCCTGGCGCAGGTGGCGCCGGTAGGTGCCGTACGGAAGGCCGAGGCGGCGGGCGGCGGCCTCCTGGGTGGGCGCGCCGGAGAAGTAGCCCGCCGTCAGGGCCTCGCGGGCGCGCACGCCTCGCGGGTCACCGGCGAGGTCGTCGACGGTTTGGCGCAGCAGGGCGCGCAGCTCCGGGCCGGGCTCGGAGAGGTCGGCCGCCAGGCGGGTACGCGTCAGGGCGCAGGCGGCGAAGGCGGCCGGGTCGCGCCAGTGTGTCAGGGCCTCGCGTACGGCCTGGTCGAAGGCGGTGCGCGAGAAACCCGACGGCCCGGCCGGGGCGGGGTCCTCAGCGGCCGAGATGAAGCGGCCGAGCCAGGCCTCGACGGACACTTGGCGCCAATCGACGCCGAACAGGCCGTAGGTGTGCTCACCCACACGCGGTCGTGCACCGGTGTCGCTGAGGGTGCCCTTGACGCGCTCGGCCCAGGTCTCGGCGTCACGCCAGACGGCGAAGCCGTAGGCGCGGCCCCGGGCGCGGGCGGCCTCCGCCTGGGCGCGGGAACTGCTCAAGTCGATGACGCGTGAGGGGACTTGGTACCGCTCGGGGTAGACCGAGAAGCGGCTGACGCCGATGTGTTCGCCGGGGCGCACCGGCGCGGTGGCGTCGGTGTGCTCCCAGGCCGCGGCGACGACGGGATCGGTGGCCAGGTCCTCGGGGTCGGGAGGGGCCGGCAGAGCGAGCCGGGTCGTGAACGCCACGATCCGGCCCGTGCTGACGAGCCGGTAGACGCTGAAGGCCTGCGGCTGGCGCTGCGCCCAGTAGCGGACCAGTTCCGCAGAGGCGGGCCCCTCGGTCTCCTCCGTCATCGACAGCACCACATCCATGTCGTCCGGGTGCAGTGGGCGGTCGTGCACCTCGTCCTCGCGGGACCAGGTGCGGAGCCGTGCCAGGATCTTCCCCTCCCGGAAGAGGTAGAAGAGCTCGTCGGTGACGGTCCAGACCCGTTCCTCGGGTGCCTCGCGCAGTAGGCGCAGGTACTCCTCGGCCAGTCGCCGGCGCATCGTCACGAAAGCGTGCGGAGCCCGCCAGCGCAGGTCGGCGGCCAGCGTCTCGCGTGCCGCGTCGTGCGGGTGGAGCCCTCGGTGCGTGGACTCCATGAAGGGCAGGTCCCGCAGCCAGGAGAAGAGGAGATGGGCGTCCTCCTCGGGCAGCACCGCGGTGAGCAGCTCCTCGGACGTCGAGTGAGCCTGCGCCGCCACCTCCAGGGCGCGGCGGTGGGCCGCCGAGGGCACGTCACCGACCAGCCCCGCCAGCAGGGTTCGCAGGACGTCCGCCGAAGGGGCCCAGATCTCCTCCCTGCCGCAGCCCGTCGATCCCGCGGCGGCCGCGAGTGACAGGGCCAGTGGATTGCCTCCGGCGAAGCGGAGCACCCGATCCCGCAGTTCCGGCCGGATGCGCGCCGCGGCCAGCAGGCTACGTGCCTGTTCCTCGGAGAACGGCTGGAGCTCGCTCGCGTGCAGGAGCCCGGCCCAGGCGGGGTCGGCGGTCCACTGCGGCTGGGGAGTGAGCCGACCCGCCAGGACGACCAGGGTGCCGTCGGCGGCGCGAGGCAGAAAGTGCTGCCACAGCCAGCTCTCCAGCCACTGGCAGTGCTCGAAGGAGTCCACGAACAGCACCGTGCCGGGAACGTCCAGGAAAGGACCGGCCGCGCGCTCGAAGTCGGCCGGGTCCCGGCTGACGAAACGGCCGTCGAGTTCGACGAGCAGCCGGCCCGCGGCCCGGGCCTGGTCCGCCAGGCACCGCAGCAGCGTCGACTTCCCTATGCCGCCCGGCCCGGACACGTAGAACGCGAACGGCGCCTGCGGATCGCCGGTCAAGGCCCTTTCGAAGCGGCCGAGTTCATCGTCCCGGCCGACGAAGGCCCGTACGCGCGCACTGCTCAGTCTCTCCCCCACGGACACCATGGCCGCTCCCATCCCATGTCTCAGTGAGACCCCGCCACGGACTCGCTCGAATAGACGGTTTTCGGACCCCGGAGGTTCGCACGGGCCCCATGGGGACCTTCGGGCGGCAGTACGCCCGAAGGCCCGTGCGCGTCACTTGACGAGCCCCAGGTTCCCGTCGTCGGGGTGGCCGGTGACCAGGAGGGTGGTCTCCTCGACGCGCTGGAAGCGACCGTCGGGGGCGAACTGGGCGAAGAGGTAGACCTCGGTGCGGGAGGTGCGGCCGTTGTGCTGGGTGAGGGTGACGGTGTGGCGGTCGGCGTAGCGCAGCCCGTCGCGGAGTTCGTCGTGGACCTCTATGCGGCCGCTGCGGACCAGGGAGCGGAGGCGTGTCATGTGCTGGGCGAAGGAGGCCCGGTCGCTCCACACGCCGTCGGTGCGCTGGCGGTAGTCGGGTGCGAAGTGCCGGTCGATTGCCTCGGCGAGGCCGAGGTCGGGGCTGAACAGCAGGTCGTTGATGGCGCGGGTGATGTCGGTCGGTGTCATCGCTGTCGTCTCCTGAAGAGGATGGCGGAGGGCGGGAGGGCTCCGCGGTCGGGGGAAGGTGCCGCCCGCCCCCGCCTGGTCGGCGGGCGGGGCCGGGACGGGCCGATGTCAGTGAAGTACGGGGGTGAAGTCCACGGGGAGGGAGGCGGGGCCGCGGGTGTACAGGCCGGTCTCCCGGTAGCGGGCCCCGGGGGTGTGGCGGATCTGGTCGAGCAGGGACAGGAGCATCGCGGCGACGGTCTCGATCTCGGCGCGTGCGAAGGCCGCGCCGACGCACTGGTGGAGTCCCGTGCCGAAAGCCAGGTGCTGTGCGGCGGCGGTGAAGGAGCGGGCCGTACCCAGGTCCGGGCGATGGATGTCGAACGTGTCCGGGGCGGCGAAGGCGTCGGGGTCGCGGTTGGCCGCGCCGATCAGGCAGAAGATGGTGGCACCTGCGGGGACGGTGCTGCCGGCGAAGACGGCGTCCCGCTCCGCCTGGCGAGGGATGAGCTGGACAGGCGGGGTGTAGCGCAGTGTCTCGGCGATCGCGGCGGGCAGCAGGGCCGGGTCCCTGCGGACCTGCGCCAGTTGCTCGGGGTGGTCGATCAGGTGCTTGAAGAGGAGGGCGAGCGTCTTGTCGGCGGGCTCGGTGGCGGCGGCGAGGACATTGATGATCAGCGCCGTCACGTCGCGGTCGCTCATGGCGATGCCGTCGAACTCGGCGGTGCACAGCCTCGATATCAGGTCTTCGCCCGGGTGACGGCGGCGCTGTTCTATGACGGGGAGGAGGTAGGCCTCCAGTTGCTCGGCGCATTCCATGCAGTGCCGCCGGCGTTCGGGGGTGAGGTCCATGCTGGTGATGAACTCGGCGACCCCACTGTGCCAGGCGGCGACCTGCTGCCAGTCCCTCTTGTCCAGGCCGAGAACGTCGAGCGTCACGTGGACGGCCAAGGGCCTGCCGAAGTCGTTGACGAGGTCCATCCGTCCACGAGGAAGAAACGGGGCGATGAGCTCGGCGGCGTTGGCGTCGATGGCGCGTATCTGGTCCTGGAGGGCCTGCCCCGTGAAGCCGCGTACGACGATCTTTCGCTTGGCCGTGTGTTCGGCTCCGGTCATCTGCGCGAGGACAGGGCCGCGCATCACCGGCTCGGCACGTACCTGCAGTGTTTGGGTGGTGAACGACTCGTGGTCGGTCAGCACCCGCTTCACGTCCCGGTGGCGGGAGAGGAAATAGCTGTCGATCGCCGGCTCGTAGTGCACCGGTGCCTGCTCCCTCAACCCGGCGAAGTACCGGTAGGGGTCGGCGGCGAAGTCCTCGGACAGGACGCTGAAGCGGGGATCGACGAGGGGCACGGCGGACAGCCTCTCAGAGCGCGGGAGCCAGGTGGAAGCTGGGGCCGCGCGCAGGGAGAAGCCCTGCTCGGAGAGCGCCGTCAGAGGCACCGGGTCCAGCCACAGGGCGTCCTTGCGTGTCTCCCGGCCCGTCAGGCCGCGCTGAACCAGGTCCAGGGTCCCGGCCATGGCCCCGAGGTGGATGCCCTCGCCGGTCGTGCCCCCTGGATGTCGGCGATGTCCGCCTCCAGGGCCTCCTGGACGTACTGCCGTGCCTCGGTCTCCCCCCTCAACCGGCGTCGGCGGGGTCGCGGTCCGGTGGATTCGCGGCCCAGGCCACGGCATCGTCGAGTTCGTCGTACCCGAACCGTCGTACTTCGGCCTGGACGAAGTGGTTCGCGAGGTGCGGCACGAGTTCGGCCAGCTTGCTGTCGGCCGCCAGCGCGATCCTTCGGACCTTGCGATGATGGTCGCGGACGAAACGCACGTGCCGGATCAGGCTTCCCATGTTCTCCCATCCCGGGAAGGCGCGAGCGTGCACCACGACGCCGGCCAGCATCTCGTGGGTTGCGAGCCAACTGTCGGCGGTCTGTGCCAGCGCGTCGAAGTCCTGCACCCGCAAGGGCTGTTCGACTTCGACTACGAGAACCCTCGCGGCGGACAGCAGCCGGTGGGACACGCCGGGCCCTTCCGGCAGTGAGACGAGCCAGCGCAGGGCTTCCTCGCGATCCCCGCCGCCGTAGACGTGCACCGGACAGGGCATCAGAAAACGTGCCAGCCGGGTCGACTCCCGAATCCACCGGACGTCGCTGACGACGGCACATCCCTCGAACAGCCGCATGGCGCCCATCCCGACCTTGAGGTCCTCCCACCCGGCTGCCGGGGTGAACGCGCGGAAGTCGGTCCCGACCTCGTACAGGAGCCGGATGCGGCGGCCTTCCCTGCGCGCGTCGTCGATGAGTGGCTCGATCACCGCTTGGTAGTCGTCCTTCGACACCGTGCCGGTCGCTCTGACGGCGTCGACTCCCGAGGGCACGTCCTGGACTTTCTCGAGCATGGTCGTTCCTCTCTCGGCGCCGGCACCCCACGCACGGCGGCCACTCGCTCACTTCCCGCCTCACCCTCTGCGGTTGCCTGTTCGCCTGTGTCGCCGGCTGGACGAGCAGGACGAGGCCGCCATCCTCAATGCCCTAGAACCGTGCTGACTGCCGGATGACGAGCGGGCCCACAGTGAGGTGCGGATCGCTGAGTTCGCCAGCGGGGAGGCAGTGCTGAGCAGCCGGTGCATCAGGGGCAGGGAGCTGCCGCTGAGCAGGAGACGGGCCCGGCCGGGCCGTACGCCGTCGTGCCGCCGGTAGGCCATCGGCCGTCGGTCCCCGAGTGCCGGAAGCTCGTCGATGGCGTCCTGCCGGCCGTGCCGACGAGGCGGGGGGAGAAGCGTTCGTATGCCGGGCCGCGGCTCGTCGGCGAGATGGCTCAGCGACTCGGTCTCCGTGCCTTGCTGAGCACCGAAGAAGAAGCCTCCCCGGGCGCTGGTGAGCGCCTCCAGCAAGTAGCTCTTCCCCTGCCGGAGCCGCCCGCCCACCACTCCGAGGCGGGCCCCGCGGCGATCGTCACAGGCAACGCGACAAGTGCCTGTCGGGTCAGGGGGCTGCGCAGATGGCTTCGACGAAGTGGCCCACCTGATCCTCGGGCAGGTGACGGGCGAGGTCCGCCTCGCTGATCATGCCGACGAGGCGGTGGTCGTCGATCACGGGCAGTCGCCGGATCTTGTTGTCCTCCATGGCGTGGAGGACCCGGTCGGCGTCGGCCTCGGCGTCGATCGTGACCGGCTTTCCCTGCTCCAGCTGACCCGCGGTCATGGTCCTGGGGTCCTTGCCCCTGGCAATGCACTTCACCACGATGTCGCGGTCGGTGATGATCCCGTGGAGCCGGTTGTCGGGGCCGCAGATCGGTAGGGCTCCGACGTCCAGTTCCTTCATCCTGCGTGCGGCGGTCTCCAGCGTCTCGTCCTCCTGGACGCAGGTCGCACCGGTGTGCATGATCTCCCGGGCGGTGGTCATGACCGTCTCCTTCGAGCGTCGCTGTTCGCGCGGGGAGAGCCCGTGGAGACTGGGCCGCCCCGGCCGGTACTCCTCAGGAACAGTGTGGATTCCTCATCCGCGGTGCGCATGCGGGAGCCCGGTCCGAAGACTGGGTGCAGGCATGCCTTGGATGTCGCGTTCGGCGGTGTTCAGCAGTTGGTCGGCGAGGTCGTGCATGGCCCTGCCCGCCGCCAGTTCGTCGCCGATCTCCGGAACGTTCGTGTCCGCCGGATTGCGCTGTGCGGCTCCGCGTGCGGTGATCTCCGTGGTGCCGGTGTCCAGCACCAGGTGTGCCTTCGTCGTTCCGTCGTCGTCCTCGAAGAGATGGAGACGGATCTTCCACTCAGCTGTGTGCGACATCGTTCTCCTCCTCATCGCGCCTGCCGGTCCTGTGCCTGATCCCGCCCGTCACCGGCGAAGACGTGCGGACCATTCCGGCTCCACCAAGTCCCATTCGGCGCCCCATTGCGCGTACCTTCTGCGGTTCAGTACCAGACGCATGGCTCGTTGGGTCGCTCCGAGTCCGGCGGCCACACCGGCTCCCGCCTGCCGTTCTGTCGTCTGGGCTCGCACAGTGCGCATCGACGACGCGTGCGCCGCCCTTGCTTGCGCGGCGCAGGCGGTTCGGATGCGTACAGCGGACCCTGTGCGCTCAGGTGTCGGCCTCCAGCAGCTCGCTGGTCCGTTCTCCCACTCGTACAACCCTCGGACGACGGCGGGCTTCGGCCACAGGGCCGAAAGTCCCTGCGCGGCCGACGTCCGGCCCCGAGGCGTGCCTCCATCCCTCTTCCACAGGCGCCGGGGTGGAGGAGGGGGATCCTCGTATCGGAGTACTCACCACGCTCAGCATGCAGGGGAGATCCAGGCACTCGGCGTGTTCAGGCGGCGGAGGTTGCCACACTGCTCGTCGTGGGGCGACGCAGGCATCGTCCCGGTCTGGCGCCTCATGTCGGGCCGGTGGCGCAGGCCGCCATCCACCACGGGCGCCGCCCAGTCGCCGTCGTCCCTCACGACTGATCGGCCAAGGGCACACACCCGGTGTTCAAGGACGCGCCCGTACCTGTTCGAACCGCGGAACGGTGGTGCCGCCGCCGGCTCGCACGGCTTCCACCACCGCCTGGTGCAGGCGCCGGCTCTCCTGCCGGGACGGGCAGCGCACCGGGCTTCCGGTCAGCGTGAATCGCTGGGAGGTGCCGCTGTACTGAACCTCGACATCAGCCTGCCCGTGGTCCCAGGTGGTGTGCACCGTCAGCTCCCCGGTGACGATTCCGGCCTCGTCGGTACGGGCGCCTCCCTGCCCCGTGAAAACGCCTGTCGTCGTCCATGCTGTCCGGGTCATGTCCTCAGCCCTTCTGTGCCTGCGGGGGCCGCGGCACCCGAGTCCTTGCGGCCCTCGTTCCATGGTGGCTTCGTCGAACCGGGCACGGCGCGGGCCGCCCGTCCCGTCGACGGGGCCGATCGGCCCTGCGGCGGGTCTCGGCCGGTGCGAGTACCGGTCCTCAGGACGGCATCGGGTGCGAGACGGTCCGGCCGCTGCGCAGATCGCGCTCGACGCCCTCCGACGAGGACGCGCAGCAGATCGGCCTCGGACACCGGACCGATCACCCGGCCGTCGCCCTCCAGCACCGGCGGGGCGCTGACCGTCCCCGGCGCCATGCGCTCGACGATCTCCTTGGAACAGAGTGTCACGACCGACCGCGACGAGGCGCGCGTCATCACGTCACTCACGCGATGCGGGCTACTGCTGTGCATGGCGTCCTCCTCGCAGAGCCGGGTGGTCATGACAGGCCACCCCTGCTGCGGGGGGCGTAGGGGTCTGGCACCGCTGTCCATCGTCGGGCAACGGCCCGCGCTGCTGACGTTCCTCGGCTGCGTGGGAACGGTGACGGGCAGTCCGTACAGGCACCAGCGCGGGTCGTCGAGCCGGCCGGGGACCAGTCCGCCGTGGGCGTGGGCCAGTCGTAGACGGGTCTTGAGGCGGCGGGGCCGGTGTCCGGCGGCGCGCCGAGCGGGGCGCGTGCCCCAGCAGCGCTCGCAGGCCGTGCGGAGCCCGCCGCTGCGCTGCCGCCTCCAGGGTGCGGCCGGTGGCCGGCATCGGCGCTACGAGCGCACCGGCCAGGTATTCCTGGACGGCAAGGGTGCCACCGAGTGCGAAAGCCGCGATCAGGTCGACGCCCGCACGGCCGGGGGCGGAGCACGGCGAGTCCCCGGCCCACCGTCGGCAGTACCGCGGACAGGGTGCCCAGCCCCACAGCACGTCGACCGGCTCCGCGCCTCCTCACCGGCGAACCAGGCGGACCCGGAGGGCAGGGCTCGTGGCAGGGGACGAAGGGCTCTGGTGACAGGGCTGTACAGACACCGTTCATGCCCCCGCGCAGGCATCGCCGAGGGTCGGTACACGAGGACGCCGAGGCTGTCGCTCCGCCTCTGCGCACCCCACAAATGTGAAGCGCCGTGAGGCTTACGAGGAAATGCGCTGCAAAGATCTTCCGCTGCGTGTGCCGACCGTGCACAGTCAAGAACCGCCGTGAACGGACCGGTCGCGCTCATGCCGACGGGCGCCCCGTCCCTCGTTCCCGGCTCATCCGGGCGCACTCCACTTCGTGGTCGAGAGGACAGCTGATGGGAGCTCACCGCCGTCCGCAGCCGAAGCAGGCTGTCGGCGAGCCGGACGGGATCGGACGTCGAAGGTTCCTGGGGTACGTGGTTGCCGCCTCGACCCTGACCGTGGCGGCCCAGCTCGGCGAGAGCATCCTCGCCCCCGCGCAGGCGGAAGCGGTGGTGCCCTCCGTGCCCGGACCGGCCGAGATCTACGACCTCAACGACATGCTCACCCACGCCACGCTGCCGACGGCGAACCTGATCACGATCCGCCTCGAAGCGGACGGCACCGCCTCCTTCGCGCTGCCACGGGCCGAGGTCGGCCAGGGCATCACCACCTCCAGTGCGATGCTCATCGCGGAGGAGCTGGACCTGCCGCTGGACCGGATCCGCGTCTCGCTCGCCGACGCCCGGCCGGAGCTGGTCTTCAACCAGCTCACCGGCGGGTCCAACACGACGATCTCCACCTTCACCCCGATCCGCGTCGCGGCCGCCGTCGCGCGCGGCCGGCTTCTGAGGGCGGCGGCCCTGGAACTGGGGGAGGCGATCGACGCGCTGACCGCGAAGGCAGGGATCGTCACCTCCACCGTGACGGGCAAGAGCCTCGGCTACGGGGAACTCGCGGAGAAGGCGGCGGCGGTGTCGACCGCCCAGGTCTCCGTCACGCTCAAGGAGCCGTCCGAGTTCCACGTCATCGGCACTTCCCAGCGGCGCGTCGACGCGCTCGACGCGGTCACCGGACGCAAGCAGTACGCGATGGACCTGCAGGTGCCGGGCGCCCTGCCCACCATGGTGTGCAGGCCGCCGACGATCAACGGCACTGTCCGCTCGGTGGAGAATCTGGAGGAAGTACGGGCGTTGCCCGGCATCACCGACGTCGTACCGGTGTCCACCGGCGTCGCCGTACGCGGCCGAACCTTCGGGCAGTGCATCGACGCCGTCCGCGCCCTGAAGGTCACCTGGGGGCCGGGAACCGCGGACGGCAAGTCGGACACCACCGTGCGGGACGAGCTGCGCAAGGCCGAACTGCCCCTGCCCGCCCTCGATCTGCTCACCAAGTCCGTCGACGCCCGGTTCACCTTCCACTTCGCCTCCAACAGCGCGCTGGAGACCAACTGCGCCATCGCCGACGTCCGGAAGGACTCGGCCGAGATCTGGGGCAGCCTCAAGTCGCCGATCACCGCGCAGGAACAGATCGCGCTGAAGCTCGGCCTGCCGGCCACCGCGGTCAAGGTCCATGTCACCGAGGGGGGTGGCTCCTTCGGTCGGAAACTGTTCCACGACGCCGCCGCCGAGGCCGCCGAGATCTCCCGGGCGGTAGGCAAACCGGTGAAGCTCATGTGGCACCGCACCGACGACTTCCGCCAGGGCCGGACCCATCCCATGTCCACCTCACGGGCCCGGGCCACCTACGCGCTGGGCCAGGTGCTGACCTACGACCAGCGCCACACCTCCGTGGCCACCGACTTCGGCCACGGCGTCGGCGAGATCATCACCTCCGAAGCCGCGCGACTGCCCGTCGGGGACCTCACCTTCTCCGAGACGATCTTCACGCTGACGCAGCAGACTCCGTACGACTTCGGGGTCGTCACCCAGCTGCTCGGCGAGACGGACAAGGGCTTCAACACCGGCTCCATGCGCAACATCTACTCGCCCAACGTCCGGTGCGCGCAGGAACTGGTGGTGGACGAGCTGGCGAGAAGGATGGGCAAGGACGCCTACCGGTTCCGCCGCGACTTCCTGAAGGACGACCGGGCGCGGGCCGTCCTGGACAAGGTCGCCGAGGTCGGTGGCTGGGGGAGGAGCATGCCCGCCGGGACGGCACAGGGCATCGCGATCCACCCCGAGTACCACGCGTACGTCGCTGTCCTCGCCGAGATCGACTGCCGGCCGGAGACGACCGGCAGGAAGATCCGCGACGCGTACACCGGGCCCCGCGTCACCAGAGTGGTCTGCGCCGTCGACGTGGGCCTCGCCGTCAATCCCCGAGGACTGCAGGCCCAGATGATGGGCGGCATCACGGACGGCATCGCCATCACGCTCAGCTCCGGCCTCCACCTCGACAACGGGCACTTCGCGGAAGGCAGTTGGGACAACTACTTCTACACCCGCCAGTGGAACACACCGCCGGAACTGGAGATCGTCGTCATGCCGCCGACCACCGGAAAGCCCGGTGGCGCCGGGGAGCTGGCCGTCGCGGGCGCCATGGCTGCCGTGGCCTGCGCCTACGGCCGGGCCACCGGCACCATGCCGACGACCTTCCCGATCAACCACGGGGAACCGCTCGGCTTCGAACCGCTGCCCACCACCCCGCCCGTGCCCGCGTCGCCCACCGACGGCCTCGGCCGCGCCTACTAGGAGTCCACGTGCCCGAACACACCTTCATCCTCAACGGCAAGGCCGTGACGGTGGACATCGAGGACGACGTACGGCTGCTGTGGGTGCTCCGGGACGTCCTGGGCGTCACCGGACCGAAGTACGGCTGCGGGCTCGGTGTCTGCCAGGCCTGCACCAGCCACATCAACGGCAAGGCGTTCAACCCCTGTTCGGTACCGGTGAAGGACATCGGCCCCGACGACGAGGTCACCACCATCGAAGGCCTGCCCGCCACCGTCGGCAAGCCGTTGCACCCGATGCAGGAGGCCTGGCTGGAGTACGACGTCGCCCAGTGCGGCTACTGCCAGCCCGGCCAGATCATGACCGCCGTCGCCAAGGTCCGCCAGGCCCGCGAGGAAGGGCGGGAGATCAGCGAGGCCGACCTCGACGAGATCCGCAACGTCTGCCGCTGCGGAACGTACCACCGCATCCGGGAGGCGATCCTGGCCGGGGCGAAGAAGTACTGATCACCCGGGTGCCGGCCCAGGTGTCCGACGGATCCGGGGGAGTTGTGCCGACGCCGGCTCAACTCCCCTGTGGCACGGAGGGCATGGATGCCCTCCGTGCGCGTTCGGCCGCCGAGGGGGCCGACAGGGCCAGCCGGCGGTGGATGCGACGGAGCATGTGGCGGGCCATGAAGGGGTGGACGCGCTTGACCGCGGCCCAGTAGAGCCTGCCGCGCCAGTTGTGGAACCTCACGACCGTGCTGAGCGTGACCTGGCGGTCGTCGACGTGGATCGAGGCGCGGAAGTCCAGGTGTCCGGCGTCCTCGCCCAGCAGCAGCTCGCCGCCCTCGCGGCCCACCACCGGGAAGGACGCCCCGCGCAGGACGTCCCGCCAGGGCTCGGTGTCCCGGGGCATCCCGGGACGCAGGCTCAGCCGCCACGCGTCGCTGTAATGGGTCTCCTCGAAGGCGGCACGGGCCAGACGGGCGCCGTCCGGGAGATCGCCGCCGGTGGCCCTCTCCCAGGTCAGCCGGTGCAGCAGCCGGACCCACGGCGACCATCGGACCGGGCTGTGCACGGTCCCGGCGGTGGCCCGCTCGATGTTGTCGAAGAGCTCCTCGACAACCGTGTCGTGCATCCAGCGCACTGCCAGGGCCCAGACCGGCATCATCCGTCCGCGGCGCTCCAGTTCCAGTACGTGGCGCACCCGGCAGCGGTCTCGGCCCAGCGGCTCGACGACGAACTCGTGGTGTCCGTTCATGGGCGGATTGAAGTCGAAGCGGGCGCGGCGGCCGGGCTCGTACGCGGTGACGCGGTAGCGGACGAAGCCGTGGCCGCCGTCCGCGCCCACGCCCAAGGGGCGGTCGAAGCGCATCGGGTGCCAGGCCGGCGCGGGCCAGATCGGGTCGTCTGGCGAGCCGATCCGGTCGAGCAGGGCGCCGACGGCCTGTGCGGGAGCCTCGACGGTGCGCTCGTGGACGTTGCGGATCGTGCGGAACCTGCTCATGGCGGGCCTCCATACGGTGCCGTATGTTGTTGACCATACGGTAGCGTATGGTCATGGTTCGACGGCATGGCGGGGCTCCTGGCGAAGGCGGACGGAAGCGGCTCACCGCACAGGACTGGGCGGACGCGGCCCTGTCGGCGATGGGCGAGGGCGGTCTCCCGGCGGTCGCCGTCGAGCCGCTCGCCGCTCGACTGGGCACCACCAAGGGCAGCTTCTACTGGCACTTCGCCAACCGTGAGGCGCTGATCGAGGCCGCGCTCGACCGCTGGGAGCAGAAGTCCACCGAGGCGATCATCGCCGGTCTGGCGTCCGAGCCGGATCCGGAGACGAGGCTGCGCAGGCTCTTCACCGAGGCGCACGGACTGGGCGCCGAAGACACGCTGGAAGTCTCCCTGCCGGCCTCGGCCGGGCACCCCCGAGTGGCCGCCGTCCTGCGCCGGGTGACGGAGCGCCGGGTCGGCTACCTGGC
Source organism: Streptomyces sp. NPDC044061 (assembly GCF_056434305.1). NCBI lineage: Bacteria > Bacillati > Actinomycetota > Actinomycetes > Kitasatosporales > Streptomycetaceae > Streptomyces > Streptomyces sp. NPDC044061. The sequence goes on from NZ_JBWKFL010000030.1 coordinate 46,097, forward strand.
GCAGCTCTTCGCCGAACTGGGCTTCCCGCCGGACGATGCGCACCGCCGTGGGCTGCTCGCCTACACCGGCTACCTCGGCCACACGCAGCTGGCGCACGCGGTGCCGGAGACCCTTCCGGCCGGCGAGGAAGGCAGGCGCTACATGGACTCGGTGCTCGACACGTTGCTGACGGCCGCCCCGGGGGCCGGGAGGGCCCGGCTCAGCTGAAGACCACGGTCCGGTTGCCGTGGATCAGGACACGGCCCTGGCAGTGCCAGTTGACGGCGCGGGCCAGAGCCAGGCGTTCGGCGTCGCGGCCGACGGTGACGAGCCGGTCGGGGCCGGCTCGGTGATCGACGCGGATGATCTCCTGCTCGATGATCGGTCCTTCGTCCAGGTCGGCGGTGACGTAGTGGGCGGTCGCGCCGACGAGTTTCACCCCGCGGCGGTGGGCCTGGTGATAGGGCTTGGCTCCGGCGAAGCTCGGCAGGAAGGAGTGGTGGATGTTGATGGCCCGGCCTTCCAGCCGCTTGCACAGGTCGTCCGAGAGCACCTGCATGTAGCGGGCGAGCACGACGAGATCGATGCGGTGTTCCTCCACCAGAGCCAGCAGCCGGGCTTCCGCCTGCGGCTTGGTGTCGGCCGAGACCGGAATGTGCTCGAACGGCACGCCCTCGGCCGCGGCCAGCGGCCGGAGGTCCGGATGGTTGGAGGCGACCAGGACGATCTCGGCGTCCAGAGCGTCGCTCCGCCAGCGGTAGAGCAGGTCGGCCAGGCAGTGGTCGAACCTCGACACCATCACCAGCACCCGGGGCCTGACCGCAGCGTCCCGGAGCTGCCACCCCATTCCGAACTCGGCGGCCACCGGTGCGAAGGTCTCCCGCAGACTCTCCACAGTGATTTCGGCGTCGGCCATGGCAAAGCCGGTGCGCAGGAACACGCTGCCGTGGTCGGCGTCGTCGAACTGCTGGTGCTCGGTGATGTCGCACCCGTGCCGGAGGAGGAACGACGTCACGGCGTGCAGGATGCCGGGGCGCTCGGGGCAGCTGAGGGTGAGGACGAACTCGTTCTTCATGGTGGGCTCCTCAGCACTCCACGACGTTGCGGGCGCTTTCCCGGTATTCCGTGCAGGCGTCGAGCAGCCAGGTGGCCAGGTAGGACGCGAACGAGGCGCGGACCAGCAGCCAGACGCCGGATGCTCCTTCCCCCCGCACCACCAGGGTGACCGGAGCCTGCGCGAGCAGTGTGGTCAGACAGGAGCCGACGGGTGTCACCCGCGGATCCAGGTCCATGGCACAGCCCTGGGCCAGCACGTTGCGGACGAGGTGCCCGGAGAGGGCCAGCGTGGTGCGCTGTGCCGAGACGTCCGTGACGGTCGCGAAGTCGTCGTCACCGATGGCGGACCGCAGCAGCGCGAGAAGTTCCTGCCGACGGCCGTCGGGAGCCACCAGCAGCCATTCGCCCGGGCCCGTCCACAACGCCTTGACGTCGCCCGACATCTCGGCACGCAGGGGGTCCGGCAGTGTGATGTCCAGTGCGGACTCGACGGCCCCGGCCACGGCACTGCCGGGCTCCAGCCGAAGGGCCAGCTGGGTCAGGAAGGGCAGTTCGCGCACCTGCAGCCCGGTCGGCAGCTGGGCGAAGCCGTCCTGCCACGCGGCCAGGGGACTGAAGCGAGCGGGCGTCTCAACCGTCACGGCGAGCTCCCTCCTTGTCGAAGAGCACGGGGTCGGTCACGGTCACCGGGACGGTACGGCCGTCCAGCGGGACGTAGAGGGTGTCACCGATGCGCTGGGTTCCCGAGCGCACCAGAGCTAGTGCGAACGTCCGCTGCAGGGCGTCACTTCGGTAGCTGGAGGTGACATGGCCCAGCATGGGTACCGGTGGCTCCGGAACGGTGCTGGTGGCGATGATCTGGGCGCCTTCGGGCAGCACGACCCGCTCGTCGGCCGGCAGCAGGCCCACCAGCTGCTTGCGGTCGGCGCGCTGGTTCTCAGCGCGGGTGAAGGACCGCTTGCCGATGAAGTCCGCCTTCTTCTTCGACACGACCCACGACATGCCGAGGTCCTGCGGGGTGACGGTGCCGTCGGTGTCCTGCCCGATGATCGGGTAGGCCTTCTCGGCGCGCAGCACGTGCATCGTCTCGGTGCCGTACGCGGTGATGCCGAACGTGTCGCCGGCGGCGAGGAGGGCCTGCCACACGGTGATGCCGTACCAGGCGGGCACGTTGATCTCGTAGGCGAGTTCACCGGAGAAGCTGATGCGGCACACGCGCGCCGATACGCCGGCGACCGTGGCGTCCTGCCAGGACATGAAGGGGAACGCGTCGTTGCCGACGTCCAGGCCCGGAGCCACCAGGGCCAGCACGTCGCGGGAGCGGGGGCCGACCAGGGGGATCGTCACCCAGTGCTCGGTGACGGAGGTGAGGTGCACGCGCAGGTCGGGCCACTCCGTCTGCAGCCACTCCTCCATCCATTCGAGGACCTTGGCCGCGTTGCCGGTGGTCGTGGTCAGCAGGAACTCCTGCTCGGCCACCCGGATCACGGTGCCGTCGTCGATGGCCATGCCGTCGACGCCGCACATCACGCCGTAGCGAATCCGTCCCACCTTGAGGGTGCTCATCATGTTCGTGTAGAGCCGGTCGAGCAGTGCACCGGCGTCCGGGCCCTGCACATCGATCTTGCCGAGCGTGGAGCCGTCCATCATCGCGACACCGGTGCGGGCGGCCCGGCACTCGCGCAGCACGGCCTCCTCCATGGACTCGCCCGCCCGGGGGTAGTACCAGGGGCGCTTCCACTGGCCGACGTTCTCGAACAGGGCGCCGTGCTCGACGTGCCACGGGTGCAGTGCGGTCACCCGGACCGGATCGAACAGTTCCCCGCGGTTGCGGCCCGCGAGTGCGGCGAACGCGACCGGCACGGCGGGCGGCCGGAAGCGCGTGGTGCCGAGGTCGGCCACGTCCACCCCGAGCGCCTCGGCGACGATGCCCGAGGTCATCACGCCCGATGTACGGCCCTGGTCGTGGGCGGTGCCGATCGTGGTGTAGCGCTTGACGTGCTCCACCGACCGCAGCCCCGCCCCGGTGGCCCGCAGCACGTCGGAGACGAGGGCGTCGCGCTGCAGGTCGACGAACTGGTGCGTACCGTCCTGGGTGTCCTGCGGGCTCGGGACCCGCCAGAGCACTCGGGTGGCCGCTGCGTCCGGAAGCGGGACGGTGGTCGGCAGGCTGATCATCCGGCCGGTCCTGCCGATGGCCGACAGGGCCTGCCAGGCGGCGTCCACGCCGTCGGCGAGACAGCCGGACAGGGTGAACGTGCCGCCGGCCGACCCCGCCGTACGGACGCTGTGCAGCGCCTGTGCGGGTACGAAGGCTCCGGCTCCGGGGTCGTAGCGCAGGGTGCCGCGGGCCTGGCTGAACAGAGCCACCGCGGGGTTCCAGCCGCCGGAGACCAGCAGCAGATCGCAGTCGATGCCGTGCCGGTCGCCGAGGCGCTCCTGGCCGAAGGCGGCGACGTGGGCGCGCGAGACGCGTCGGGTGCCGCTGGTGCCGGTGACGACATGGCCGGCGCGTACGCCGATCCCGCGTTCGGCGCATGCGGTGCGCCAGTGCTCCGGTACGTCCTCGCGAGCGTCGATCACCGCGGCGATCCGCACGCCCGCGTCGGCCAGTTCGAGTGCTGCCGGATAGGCGCTGTCGTTCGTGGTGAACACGACGGCCCGCTGCCCGGGCAGTACGCCGAAGCGGTTGAGGTAGGTGCGCGCCGAACCGGCCAGCATGATGCCGGGGCGGTCGTTGTCGTCGAAGGCGACCGGACGTTCGTAGGCGCCGGTGGCATGGACGACCTGCTTGGCCCGGATGCGCCAGATCCGCTGCCGCGAGATGTGGGCGGGCGCCGCGGCACCGAGGTGGTCCGTCCGCTTCTCCAGGGCCAGGACCAGTCCGTCGTCGTAGTGACCGAAGGCGGTGGTACGCCGCAGCACCTGTACGTCGTCGCAGCTGTCGAGTTCCGCGATGACATCGCCGACCCACGCGGTCGCCGGAGCGCCGTCGAGCAGTTCCCGGCTGCCGAGCAGCGATCCGCCGGGCTGCGGGAGCTCGTCGACGAGTATCACGCGGGCTCCGGCCCGGGCGGCCGCCAGGGTGGTGGCCAGTCCCGCCGGGCCCGCGCCGACGACCAGGAGGTCGCAGTGGGCGTGCATGGTGTCGTAGCGGGCCGAGTCCGGCTCGCTGCTCAGCCGGCCCTGGCCGGACAGACCCCGTGCGACGAGGCCCTCGTACAGCTCCACGGTGGTGGCCGTGAGCATGGGCTCGGGGAAGGGGGCCTCGATCTGCACGAGCGCGTTGGGCTCTTCGACGCCGGCGGCCAGAACGCCGCGCGGCCGCCCGTACTTGATGCTGTCGGCCACGTGGTGGACACCGTTGGCCAGCAGGGCCGAGGCGAGGGTGTCGCCGGGGTGCCCGGTGTAGGTGGTGCCGTCGAAGGTGAAGGAGAGCGTCGTGTCGCGGTCGATGTGACCGTGGCCGCGGGCACGGAACGGCTTGTTCATCGGCTGGTCTCCTGGCCTTCGCGCTGCCGCGCGGCGGGTGCGGTGCTCGTGAGGGAGGGCTGCTTGGCGCGGGTGCCGTAGACCGCGAGGAACTCGTGGGTGACGGTGTCGCGCAGGGCGTTGAACCAGCGCCGGCAGCCGGCCGCGTGTACCCACCGCTCGGCGAACGGGCCCTTGGGGTTGTCGCGGAAGAAGACGTACTGGGCCCACTGCTCGTCATCGAGCGCGTAGGCGTCGTCGGGGTAGGCGACATGTGCCTGACCGCCGTAGTGGAATTCGATTTCCTCGCGCTCACCGCACCAGGGGCAGGCTATGAGCTGCATGTCGATCTCCTCAGTGCGCGACGGCGGCCGCGCCGTGCTCGTCGACCAGGGCGCCGGTGACGAACCTGGACAGGGTGAAGGGCGCGTTGTAGGGGTGGGGTTCGCCGGTGGCGACGGTGTGCGCGTAGCACCAGCCGACGCCCGGTGTGGCCTTGAAACCGCCGGTGCCCCAGCCGGAGTTGAGGTAGAGGTTCTCGACGGGGGTGAGTCCCACGATGGGGGAGGCGTCCGGGGTGACATCGACGATCCCGGCCCAGGTGCGCAGCATGTGGGCGCGCGCGAAGACGGGGAAGAGTTCCAGCGCCGCGGCCATCTGGCGCTCCAGGATGTGGAACGCGCCGCGCTGACCGTAGCCGTTGTAGCTGTCGATGCCGGCGCCCATGACCAGCTCACCCTTGTGCGCCTGGGAGACGTACACGTGCACCGCGTTCGACATCACCACCGTCGGGTGCACCGGTTCGAGCAGTTCCGAGACCAGGGCCTGCAGGGGATGGCTCTGCAGTGGCAGCCGCAGGCCGGCCATGGAGGCCAGCACGGAGGAGTGCCCCGCGGCGGCGAGCGCGACCTTCCCGGCGGCGATGGGGCCGCGCGTGGTGCGCACGCCTCGCACGCGTCCGTCGTGGATGTCGAGGCCGGTGACCTCGCAGTCCTGGATCAGGTCGATGCCGTAGTCGTTGGCCCGGCGGGCGAAGCCCCAGGCCACGTAGTCGTGCTTGGCGATGCCCGCGCGCGGCTGGTAGGTGGCGCCGAGCACCGGATAGCGCACGTCGGGCGAGATGTTGACGATGGGGCAGACCTTGGCGACCTCGTCCGGCTCCAGCCACTCGGCGTCGATGCCGTTGAGCTGGTTGGCATAGACACGACGCTTGCTGTCGCGGATGTCCTGCAGGCTGTGGGCGAGGTTCAGCACGCCGCGCTGGCTGAAGAGGATGGGGTGGTCGAGGTCTTCCTCGAGGGTCTCCCACAGCTTCAGCGAGTGCTCGTAGATGCCGGAGCTCTCGTCCCAGAGGTAGTTGGAGCGGATGATGGTGGTGTTGCGGGCCATGTTGCCGCCCGCGAGCCATCCCTTCTCCAGGACCGCGACATTGGTGATGCCGTGATTCTTGGCCAGGTAGTAGGCGGTGGCCAGGCCGTGTCCGCCACCGCCGACGATGACGACGTCGTAGGACGGCTTGGGGTCCGGGTTGCGCCACAGGAAGTCGGGGTGGTCGGGCAGGACGTCTCCGGGCGTGGCCGGAGCGGTGTCGCGCGGGTGCATCACTGATCGGACTCCTGGGCCGCGAGCTGCGGATCGACGGGGTACAGCGGGAAGCGTTCGGTCAGGACCTCGACGCGTCGGCGCAGCTCGGCGGCGACCTGGTCGTCGAAGCCGGGCAGGAGAGCCGTGGCGATGATGTCGGCGACCTCCGTGAACTCCTCGGCGCCGAAGCCGCGGGCGGCCAGGGCCGGCGTGCCGATGCGGACACCGGAGCTGACCATGGGCGGGCGGGGGTCGAAGGGGACGGCATTGCGGTTGACCGTGATGCCGATCCGGTGCAGCCGGTCCTCGGCCTGTTGGCCGTCGAGTGCGGAGTGGCGCAGGTCCACCAGCACCAGGTGCACATCGGTGCCCCCGGTCAGCACGCTGACTCCGGCCGCCTTCGTGTCCTCGGCCAGCAGCCGCTCGGCCAGGATCGCCGCTCCTCGGAGGGTGCGGCGCTGACGGTCCGCGAACTCGGGCTGGGCGGCCATCTTGAAGGCCACGGCCTTCGCCGCGATGACGTGTTCGAGGGGGCCGCCCTGCTGGCCCGGGAAGACCGCGGAGTTGATCTTCTTGGCGAGTTCGGCGGTGGAAAGGATCACGCCACCGCGGGGGCCGCCGAGCGTCTTGTGGGTGGTGGTGGTCACCACATGCGCGTGAGGTACCGGGGACGGGTGGAGACCGGCGGCGACCAGGCCCGCGAAGTGGGCCATGTCGACCATCAGGTGAGCGCCGACCTCGTCCGCGATGCGGCGGAACTCCGCGAAGTCGAGGTGGCGGGGGTAGGCCGACCAGCCGGCCACGATCAGCTTCGGCCGGTGCTCGTGGGCGAGTTTGCGTACCTGCTCCATGTCGATGCGGTGGTCGTGTTCGCTCACGCGATAAGCGGCCACCTTGTACAGGCGCCCGGAGAAGTTGATCCGCATGCCGTGGGTGAGGTGGCCGCCGTGAGCCAGGTCCAGCCCGAGAATCGTGTCGCCGGGCTGCAGCAGGGCGGCCATGACAGCCGCGTTGGCCTGCGCGCCGGAGTGGGGCTGCACGTTGGCGGCTTCGGCTCCGAACAACTGCTTGACGCGGTCGATCGCGAGCTGCTCGACGGTGTCGACGTGCTCGCAGCCGCCGTAGTAGCGGCGCCCCGGGTAGCCCTCGGCGTACTTGTTGGTCAGTACCGAGCCCTGGGCCTGCATCACCGCGAGCGGCGCGAAGTTCTCGCTCGCGATCATCTCCAGGGTGTCGCGCTGCCGAGCCAGTTCCGCGTCGATCGCCGTGGCGATCTCCGGGTCGAAGTCGTTGAGCTGAGCGCTGAGAACCCCGTGTCGGGCCGCTCGCCGGCTGGTGGGGACAGTCATGAGAACTCCCTGGGGAGCGTCTGGAAGACGACTGATATATCAACCTGCTGTTGCGATACGCTAAGAGCACGGAACGGGCCGCGTCAAGGGAGGGTTGCGGATGACTGCGTCGACCGTCGCTGGTCAGGGGAGCGGAACGCTGGCCGACCAGGCCTATCGCTCCATCTCGGACCGTCTGGTGACCCTCCGGATCCGCCCTGGGGAGCCCATCAACGACGAGCGGATCGCCGCCGAGCTCGGCTTCGGGCGCACTCCCGTCCGTGAGGCCCTCAAGCGACTGGAGCACGAGCGTCTCATCGTCGCCTACCCGCGGCGCGGAACCTTCGCCACCGAGGTGCAGATCGCCGACCTCGGACACATCTCGGAAGTCCGCGAGCAGCTCGAACCCCTCGCCGCGAGCATCGCGGCGCAACGCGCCGGCGAGGGTGACCGAGCCGACCTCGACCGGCTGCTGGCGCAGCTGGCGGACGCCTCCGACGCCGGCACGGACCTGATCCGGCTCGACATGACCGTGCACCGCGCCATCTACGCCGCGACCCGGAACCCCTACCTCGAGGACACCCTGATCAGGTACGACAACCTGGCCACACGGATCTGGTGCCTGTTCCTCGACCGGCTGCCGGGCCTCGCCGGCCATGTGCACGAGCACGGGCCCTTGCTGCGCGCGATCATCGACGGCGACGCGGACAAGGCTTCGGACCTGGCCGCGGGACACGTGGCAGGGTTCGAAGCGGCGATCCGCGGCGTCATCTGATCTTCGGGCCGTTTGCAGAGGTGTTCGCCGACCGGTGCCTTGAGCGTATGGAGGAGATCGTGCGCGGCGTGTGTGTCGGCTTCGAGACGGACCTGTTGGTGAACTTCCCGCTCGGTGTTCCCGTCTGATGGCCGGTCAATAGCGTCGAGGGCCTCGTGGCGCTCTGCCGCACTCCCGCAACGACGGCGGCATCGCCACAACTCCCGGGTCAGTTAACCGTAAAGAACCTTGACAGGTAATTGGTCTAGTCCAACCATGGTCGCTGTTCGCCTCCGGCCGGAGGCCGATTTCGCCATGGGAGCGTCAATGAGACGGTCTGGGTCTCTGTATGCACTGCTGTCCGGCGCAACGGCAACTGCCTTGTCTGCCACACTGGTTGCTCTCGGGGCGGGCGGAGCGCACGCCTCGGAGCCGGCACGCTCGCACGCCACCGAGCCCATGCCCGCACACGTGACGGCGCCGTACGTCGAGACCTGGACCGGGGAGAGCCCCGCCGCCCTCGCCGCCGAGTCGGGGAACAAGTACCTCACGCTCGCCTTCCTGCAGACGCCCACGGCGGGATCGTGCACCGCGGACTGGAACGGCGACCCGACCCGGCCGATCTCCCGCGCGGCCTTCGGCGACGACATCGCCGCCATCCAGGCCCGCGGCGGCAACGCCATCCCGTCCTTCGGCGGCTACGGCGCCGACACCACCGGCACCGAACTGGCCGACAGTTGCGAGGACGTCGACGCCATCGCCGCGGTGTACGAGAGCCTCGTCAAGACATACGGCGTCACGCGCATCGACCTCGACGTGGAGGCCGACTCCATCAACAACACCGCCGGGATCGACCGCCGCAACAAGGCCATGGCGAAGGCCGAGCACTGGGCCGAACGCACCGGCCGCAGCCTGCAGTTCTCCTACACCCTCCCGACGACGAACACCGGCCTCGCGCCCAGCGGTGTGGCCCTGCTGCGGAACGCCGTCGACAACCACGCCCGGGTGGATGTCGTCAACATCATGACCTTCGACTACTGGGACGGCGTCACGCACGACATGGCGGCCGACACCGAGAGCGCCGCCGCGGGCCTGCACGACCAACTGGCCGCCCTCCACCCGAAGAAGAGCCAGGCGAGGCTGTGGGGCATGATCGGCGTCACCGAGATGCCCGGCATCGACGACTACGGCCCCGAGGAAACCTTCACCACACAGAACGCGGTCACGGTCGAGAAGTGGGCCGTCGCCAAGAAGATCGACACCCTCTCCTTCTGGGCACTCCAGCGCGACAACGGTGGCTGCGTCGGCACCGCCGGCGCCAACTCCTGCTCCGGGATCGCCCAGGACACCTGGTACTTCAGCCACGCCTTCGAACCGTTCGCACGGGGCCACCGCGACCACTGACGGCTGACGGCTGACGGCTGAACGGTGAGGTCCGGCGCCCCCAGGTCCCCGACCTGGGGGCGCAAGTCGTGGGGCGGGGAACTGCGCGGGGGAGAGGCCTGGTCTGCCGGGGTCAGGCGGCAGCGGGCGGCGCCGTGAAGGCGCGTTCCAGCAGGGCGTAGAGGGTGTCCCGCTCCTGCTCGGTGAGCCTGCTCAGGCCCGCGAGCGTGTTGTGCATCTTGCCGCGGATCACGTCGATGACCTGCTCGCCCTCGGCGGTGAGCAGGACGTTCTTCACGCGCCGATCGGAGGGGCTGGGCTCGCGGCGCACCAGGCCGCGCTTCTCCAGCCGGTCGACGATCCCGGTCATGTTGGAGGCGTCGCAGGTCAGCGTGGTGGCCAGCACGCTCATCGAGGCGGGCCCCCGGCGCAGCACGTTGAGTGTCTTGCCCTGGCTGGCCGTGAGGTTCTCACTCGCGGCGGCGACCGTGAAATCGCCGTAGTAGGCGGCCAGCGACACCGAGAGCAGCTCCATGAGCTGGGCGGGTTCGATGCGGGCGGGTGCGGTCATGAGCGTCACCCTACGCCAGAAAACTTGACGATCTCAAGTATTGGTCGCTACGGTCTCCGCCATTACTTGAAGTTCTCAAGCTTCGATGTACTGAAGTAGTTCGCCGAAGTCCCACTCAGGAGAGAGATTCCGTGTCTCACGAACAGCACACGGCGGCCCGACGGCACCCATCGGACACCGCGGTCGTCCTGGTGCTAGGGCTTGCCGCGATGGTCGTCTCGATGATGCAGACCCTGGTCGTCCCGATCCTGGGGATCATCCAGAGCGATCTGCATGCCACCACGGCGAATGTCAGCTGGGTGACCACCGCCACGCTCCTGTCGGCCGCCGTCTTCACCCCCCTGCTCGGCCGTTTCGGCGACCAGCACGGCAAGAAGCCCACCCTCGTCGGCGTGCTGCTCGTGATGATCGCCGGCTCGGTGCTCGCCGCCACCACCACCTCGCTGACCTGGCTGATCGTCGGCCGAGTGATGCAGGGAGCGGCGACCGCGATCTTCCCGCTCGCTCTCTCCATCCTGCGCGAGGAGATCAGGCCCGAGAGGCTGCACGGTGCCATGGCCCTGGTCAGCGGCACGCTCGCGTTCGGCAGCGGGCTCGCGCTGGTCGGCGCGGGTCTCCTCACCCGGGGCTCCGACCCCGACTATCACCGGGTCTTCTGGCTCGCCGTCGTGCTCGCGGTGGTGGCGCTGGCAGGTGTGCTCTTCGCGGTGCCCGCCACCCGGACCAAGACCGGAGGACGGACGGACTTGCTGGGTGCGCTCACCCTTGCTGCTCTGCTGGTGCTGCTGCTTCTGCCCGTCTCGCAGGGGCACGAGTGGGGCTGGACGTCCGGCCGCACGCTCGGCTCCTTCGCGGCGGCGGTCGTGATGGTGGGCGTGTGGGTCCTCACCGAGAGCCGGGTCAGGGAACCGATGGTCGACATGAAGATGTTCACCCACCGGCCCGTTCTCTTCACCAACCTGGCCGGCCTGCTGCTGGGCTTCGCGATGTTCGCCCAGTTCATCGGCGTCTCGTACCTCGTCCAGATGCCCGAGGCCATCGCCGGCTACGGCTTCGGCGCCTCCGTTCTCGAGGCGTCCGTCGTGTACCTGCTCCCGACCACCCTCGTTTCGCTCGTGGGTGCCCAGTTCGGCGGCGTCCTGGTGCGCAGGCTGGGCGCGCGCGTCACCCTGGCCGCCGGTGCCTGCTTCGGAGTGCTCGGCTTCACCTGGCTGAGCGTCGCGCACGACACGACCGCCTCGGTGATCGGCGCGGGGATGGTCATCGGTCTGGCGATCAGCTTCGGCTACGCCGCCATGCCCGCGCTCATCGTGGCCAGCGTCCCCGCCCACCAGTCCGGGATCGCCAACGGCATCAACTCCATCTCCCGCTCGGTCGGCAGCGCCGTCGCGAGCGCGGTGATCACCTCGCTGCTGGCGTCGAAGACCATTCCGCTTCCGGCGGGCATGCCCGCACTGCCGCAGGAGAGCCAGTTCACGCTGAGCTTCGTGATCGCCGGTGTGGCGTTCGCCCTGGTCGTCGCCGTTGCCCTCGTCGGAATCAGGCCGTCGCACGCACCGCGTACGCACGTCTTGAAGAAGGTCGCGGAGTCCGGCCCGGCGGAGCAGGATTCCGCCGCGAAGGCAGAATCCGGTGTCGAGCTCGTCTGACTGCCCCGGCAAGGTCGGCCACTCCCGGCCGTCCTTACCCACCCGCACAGCTGCCCCGCACCCCTTCCGAAAGGCAGGTCACGATGACGATCCCCGACTCCGACGGCCACGCGTCCGGCCGCCCCGCGGTCGACCACCGCGACCAGATCGCGGTGGAAACCGCGCGATTCGTCGCAGCGGTCAAGGACACCGACCTGGCGACACCGGTCCCCGGCTGCCCCGGCTGGACCCTGGCGGACCTGGTCAAACACACCGGCAGCGTCCAGCGCTGGTTCTCCGTCCTGCTGCGGACGCGCATCCAGGAACCCCCGCGCAGGCGTGAGGTCGACCTGCGGCTCCCGGACCACGAGGACGGATACGCCGACTGGCTGGCCGAGAGCGCGACCGTGGCCGCGGACGCCTTCGCTGCCACCGACCCGGACCTGCCGATGTGGGCGTGGGGCGTCGATCAGCACGCCCGCTTCTGGGCGCGCCGGATGCTCTTCGAAACCCTGCTGCACCGGGCCGACGCCGAGCTGGCCCTCGGCCTCAGCCCCACGTTCGACCGCCCGGTGGCAGTCGACGGGATCGACGAGTTCCTCGTCAATCTGCCCTTCGCCACCTTCTTCGCCCCCAAGGTTGCCGACCTGCGCGGTCCCGACCGGACCATTCGCTTCCGTGCCACCGACGGCGACGACGACTGGCTCGTGCGACTGCGACCCGACGGCTTCGGGCTCGACACGACCCACCCCGCGGGGGACACGGCGGACGCGACCGTCCGGGGCACCGCGGCCGACCTGCTCCTGCTCGTCTACGGCCGGCTGTCCCACGAGTCGGAGGCCTTCGCCCACGAAGGGGACGAACAACTGCTGACCCACTGGTTCGTGAACTCCGCCTTCTGAGTTCACGGGCCTGTCGGCACCGCGCCCATCCCGGGCCGGACACCGCGGCAGGATCTGCGGTGTCCGGCCCGTACGCCACGGGCTGGTTCAGAGGGCGGGGCCGCCGGGGTCTCCGGGCCGAATCCTGCCGCGCCACGCACCGGACTCGGCGCCGCGATCCTCGATGTACCGCTTGAACCGCTTCATGTCTCCCTTGACGCGCCGGTCGATCGTGCCGAGCATGTCCGCGGACTTCTCCGCGGCCCCACTGGGCTCGATGTCCATCACCAGCTCCACCCGGGTGTGGGTGTCATCCAGGGACTCGAAGCGGACCGAGCCCTTCTGGCTGGTGTCGCCGGTGGTCGTGCGCCATGTGATGCGTTCGTCGGGAAGCTGATCGACGATCTCGGTGTCGAACTCGCGCCGCACTCCGCCGATCTTGGTGGTCCAGTGGTTGTGCCGGTCGTCCAGCTGCCTGACCTCCTCGACCCCCTCCATGAAGTTCGGGAACTCCTCGAACTGCGTCCATTGGTTGTAGGCGGTGTGGACGGGGACGTCGACTTCCACCGCTTCCTTGACCGTGCTCATCTGCGCCTCCACTGTCGGCGATCGACTGCCGGAAGCCCGTCGACCCGCAGCCGAACCGGGCCCGTGGCGACGAGTACCCGTGCTGACGGCGGTTACGACCGCAGGTTCGCAGCCCACGAGGTCCCGTGGTTCAGCGCGGTCGGCAGCCGCCACAGGGCGGTGGGGAGCGGTCGGGGCAGTTCTTCATCCCAGCCCCTGCGAAACCGGCGAAGAGACAGGATCTAGTCGGTTTCGCGGTCCAGAACGCGGCGCGCCGCCTCGGCCTCCGCCGCGGGCGGGGACAGCTCGTCGAGGGTGTCGAGCTCGTCGTCCGCTTCCAGTTCCCGTTCCCAGGCCGCCGCGAGCCGTTCCTGTTCCTCGCGCGGCTTGGCGCCGATGGCCTGCCGGTGATCCGGGTCCAGGGCCGCCAGGAATCGTGCGACCGTGTCCGTCGGCATGCTGTGCTCCTTGTCGCCGAGAAGGGTGCAGCTCCGGGCCCAGCATGGCGAACTGTCCCCGCGCCGTCCTTACGACACGACCCGACACCACCCTGATGGCCCCATCCCCGGCACCACCCTCCAGCAGCGGTGGGCGCAGCCAGCCTCCGCCCACAACTGTCGGCGGAGGCTGGCATGATGCCCGGCCATGGGAAGGCGAGACGACAGTGACGAGGCCTACGTGGTCGGCCTGTGCAACCAGGTCCTCGGCGAGACCGCCCTGACCCAGCACAAGTTCGACTGGCTCCTGGGAGATCCCGGAAAGGGAGGCCGGCGTGCCAAGCTGCCGGTCGACGCCTACTGGCCGGGCCACCAGCTCGTGGTGGAGTACCGGGAACTCCAACACGACCGGCCGGTACCCCATTTCGACAAGCCGGACAGGCTCACCGTGAGCGGCGTACACCGGGGCGAGCAGCGGACGCTGTACGACGCCCGCCGGGAGACGGAGATCCCCGCACATGGGCTGCGGCTGATCGTGATCCGCCCGGCCGACCTGGACGCGAACGGCGGCGGTCGGCTGCGCCGCAACCAGGAGGCCGACCTGGCGGCACTCCGGAAGCTCCTGGCACGCGGCAGCGACGAGGACCGGGTCACCGACACCTTTCGTACCTGGCTGCTCGCCGATGGCTGGACAGTGGTCGATCCCACGGACCGCTGGACCGACCTCGAAGCCGTGCGCGGCGAGCAGCGACTGATCTGCGAGGCCAAGGGCCGCACGAGCGAGAAGGGCATCGACGCCGACATTGCCTACGGCCAGTTGTTGCGTCGCATGACGGGTCAGGAACCGCAGATACGGTACGCCCTCGTGGTCCCGTCCTCCTCCGTCAAGGCCGTCGAACGCGTCCCGGCCCACGTTCGTCGCCTGCTGCGCATCGATGTGTACGAGGTGACGGACGACGGCACGGTACGTCTGTTGCGGGCCTAGCTGCTTGCCGTCCAGGAGGGAGTCGGCGAGGTGTGCTACCTCAAATACCCATGCGATTGGGGGAATTGCGCGCCGGTAGCCTTCGGCCATGAACGATCACGTGATTCTGAAGGCGGAGAGCCGCGGCCCGGCCAGGGGAACCGAAGGATATGCGAAGTCGGCGGACGCGCTGGCCGTTCAGTACGAGGAAGCACCTTCGAGGCAGTTCACAGCGCTGGGTTGCACTTGGTTCCCACCGAGCCCGGCCGCATCCTGGACGTGGGCGCGGGAACCGGGCGCGATGCCGCCGCACTGGCGGCCCGCGGACACAGCGTTGTCGCTGTTGAGCCGACCGCGGAGCTGCGGGCGCACGGACAGCGGCTTCATCCGGGCAGCACCATCGACTGGGTCGACGACTGTCTTCCCGACCTGATGCTGAGCCAGGGCCGGTTCGACGCGGTCTTCGCCACAGCGGTATGGATGCACCTGGATGCCGAGGAACGCCGGCGAGCGATGGCCAGGATCGCCGGTCTCCTGGTGTCCGGTGGCCGCTTCTTCGTGAATCTTCGCCACGGCCCCGTCCCAGCAGGCCGCCGCATGTTCGACGTCTCCGCTCCCGAGACCGTCGAGTTGGGCAGCGCCTACGGCCTGCAGACGGTCCACCTCGACGAGCGCCCCGACCTTCACGGACGTGAGAGCGTCCGCTGGAGCTCGCTGGTGCTGCAGGCGGAGAGTGCCGAGAACACTTCCACGTGAGCGGGGCCTCTCGACCTAAGCACCGCGCGGGAAACGTACCCGAGCAGGCGCTCAGGGTCACCGACGCGCACGCGCGAGCAGGGCCGCGTGCGGGAGGGACAGCAGGCCGTCCTCGTCGGCGAACTCCGTGCTGAACAGATCGAAGTGGCGCTTGATCTCGGCACGGATCCCGGGGGTCTGGCTCTGCACCATCTGACCGCCGAACGCCACGCCCCCGGCAGGACCGCTCCACCACTCCTCGGCACTCGCGCGGTGATCCCAGCGCAGCGTCTCGCACACCGCATCCCGCAGCCCCGCCGCACGCATCACCTCCGTCAGACCGCTCTCGTCACGAGGAAAGTCGTCGTCGGGGTCCAGTCCCGCCGGCAGATGCGGGGGACGCACCGCTCCCGCGGCTTGGATGGCACGGCCGATCAGAGCCTGCCCCGCAGCCGGTGGCAACGCCCATATCGTCAGCGCGATCCAACCACCGGGCTTCACGACACGCCGCAGCTCGGCCAGGGCCACTCTCGGCCGACCCACGTGGTTCAACACGAAGTTCGCCACGGCGGCATCGAACTCCGCATCTGGGACCGGGAGTTCAGGCAGCGCGGCCAGGTGCGCCTCGGCCTCGGGTGCGGCCTGCCCGGCCAACTCGACCATGGTCGACTCCGCATCCACGGCCGACACCGTCGCACCACGGGCACACGCGGCAGCAGCGACGGTCCCCGGCCCGGTGCCGACGTCCAGCACGCGCGCGCCCGGCCCTGTCTCGGCGGCATCGAGCAACTGCGGTACCGGATGGGCGCACGGCTTCGCGAAGCTGCTCGCGTAGGCGGCACCCCGGCCGGCCCATATCAGCCGCTCACTCTCGTCGAACGTAGTCGTCGACACCGCCACTCTCCCTGTCGGTCGAGGTTCACCCGGCATCACACGCCAACCCACTGCCTGAACCGGTCCGGAACAAAGGGTTGGGCAGGACCGCAGTCGAGTTGGTAGCTTGCGGTGGACCGTGACACCGCCCGAGGAGGTGAGACCCATGAACGCTGGATCCATGTGGGTGCTCTCCCCTGTCGTCACGGTCGGGCGATCGACGTAGGTGTCGCCGGGAGCGCCTCGACAACAAGGCACTCCCGAAAGGCAACACTCATGCATTCCTTGCATTTCACCGCGCAGACATCGTCGAACGGCGTCGTCGAACGCGACTTCACCGTGGGCGAGGTCCCCGGTGTGCTCTGGTCCCCCGCATCCGGGCCCGATCGCGCGCCACTTGTGCTGATGGGGCACGGCGGCGGCAACCACAAGAAGTCACCCGCGATGGCGGGCCGCGCCCGCCTCCTCGTGACGGGCTGCGGCTTCCACGTCGCCGTCATCGACGCACCCGGTCACGGCGACCGGCCGCGCACGGCGCATGACGAGGAGGAAATCGCCGACCTGTTCCGGGCGAGAGCGGCGGGGGAGCCGGAAGGTCCGATCGTCGTCCGCTACAACGCCCACCTGGCAGAGCTCGCCGTGCCCGAGTGGCAGGCGACCCTGGACGCCCTCCAGGAACTTCCGGAGATCGGCACCGACGGGCCTGTCGGCTACTTCGGCATCAACATGGGAACCGCGATCGGAGTACCCCTCGTGGCGGTCGAACCCAGGATCACGGCCGCGGTCTTCGGTCAGCACTGGCCCGACGTCCTGGCCGAGAAGGCGAAGCAGATCACCATCCCGATCGAGTTCGACATGCAGTGGGACGACGAGCACATCCCGCGCGAGTCCGCAATCGCGCTGTTCGACGCCTTCGCCTCGAGAGAGAAGACGTTGCACGCCAACGCGGGACGGCACAAGGAGCTGCCCAGGTTCGAGGCGAACAGCGCGGTCAGCTTCTTCGCCCGGCATCTCGGCCGAGCGCGGCGAACTGAGCGAAGAATCAGTGAAGTCGACCCGGCCGCAGCCGGTACTCGTCGGGTCGGGCCGGTGATGTGACGGCGCGGCGGCCGCTCGTGAGCCTGATGCGGCCGTGCGCGCCCGGCCGCTCACCCACGACAGACACGCTGCGGAAAATCCCTGGCGCGGCTGCCGGAGAGGGGCGGAGACTCGGTCTCATGACTGACATGACGTCGTTCCGGGACGCGGTCACCGCGTGGGCGGCCGGTGGAACCGGTGACGCGGCGCGCGAGTTGGCCGCGCGGCTGCCCGTCCGGGCGGTCGTCCTGCTCGAAGGGCCCAGCGATGTCGCGGCCGTCGGCGCGCTGGCCGCGAGCCGCGGCCGGAACCTGGAGGCCGAAGGAGTCTGCGTCCTGTCGATGGGCGGAGCGATGAGCGTCGTCCGCTTCGCCCACCTCCTCGGGCCGACCGGCCTCGGCCTCCGCCTCACGGGACTGTGCGACGAGAGGGAGCGCCCCTACTACGCCCGCGGCTGGGAGCGCGCCGGTGCGGCACAGCAGCGGTTCTTCGTCTGCGCGGCGGATCTGGAAGACGAACTCATCCGCGCACTGGGTGTCACACGAGTGGAGGAACTCGTACGGTCGGAGGGAGACCTGCGCGCCCTGCAGACCTTCCTGCGCCAGCCCGCACAGCAGGGCCGATCCTCACAGCAACAGTTGCGGCGTTTTCTCGGCACCAAGAAAGGACGCAAGATCCACTACGGCCGCGTCCTCGTCGAGGCCCTCGACCCCGACCGCATACCCGCTCCGCTCGACGCCCTGCTCACCAGCCTCTGAGCGCCGCGTGGTTCGCCGGACCGCGATCCCGCCCGAAACCGCCGCCGGAAACATAGAGCATGCCCGCCGGAGCCGTTCGCCTCGCTCAGCCGCTCACAGCGGGTTGATGAGGAGCAGGGCGATGTCGTCGCTGCGGGGCGCGGACCGCTGGGCCTGGGCGATGAGGCTGTCGGCGAGGGCGTCCATGCTCTGGTACTCGGCGTGCGCGAGCTGGTCGGCGAGGGCGGCGATGGTGTCCTCGATGTCGATGCCCGGTGCTTCGACGAGTCCGTCGGTGTACAGGGCCAGGACGGCGCCGGGCGGTAGCGGGATCTCGGTCGCGGGATAGTCGGCCGTGGCGTCGATGCCGAGCAGGAGTCCCGGCGACGGGTCGAGGATCTCGGTGCGGCCGTCGGGGTGGCGCAGTATCGGCGGGGGGTGCCCGGCAGTGGCCAGGCACGCGTGGTGCTGGTCGAGGTCGAGGTCGACGTAGAGGCAGCTGGTGAACAGGCCCGGGTCGAGGTCGGTGAGCAGGCGGTTGGTGCGCGTGAGGACTTCGCCCGGGGGCGCGCCGGCGGTGGCGTGCACGGCTGTGCGCACCTGGCCCATGAGGGTGGCGGCCCGCACGTTGTGGCCCTGGACGTCACCGATGGCCGCGGCGGCGGTCGTGTCGGAGAGCCGGATGACGTCGTAGAAGTCGCCGCCGATGTCCATGCCGCGGCTCGCGGGGAGGTAGCGGGCGGCCACGTCGAGGCCGGGTACATGAGGCAGGGTGTGCGGCAGCAGGCCGGCCTGGAGGTCGTGGGCGAGCTGGTGTTTGGCGTCGTAGAGACGGGCCCGGTCCAGCGCCTGGGCGATCAGTCCGGCGGTCGACGTGAGGACGGAGCGCTCCTGCGGAGGGAAGACACGGGGCCGGTCGTAGGCGAGGACCAGCGAGCCGACGGGGTGCCTGGAGGCGATCAGCGGCAGGAACGCCCAGGCGGCCATGCCGTCCTGCAGGACCGCTGGGGGATAGGCCCGCTTCAGGTCGGTGAAGGTGGGGAAGAAACTCGCGACACCTGTCGTCAGGACGTGCACGGCGGGAGTCTCCGAGCTGAGCGGCGCGTTGTCGAAGCGGTCCATGAGGTCGGCCTCGTAGCCGCGGTAGCCGATGATCCGCAGCCGGCCCTCCTCCGCGGCCATCAGGGCAAGGGCCTGGGCGCCGAAGGCGGGCAAAATCTGGTCGGCGACCGTTTCGATCACGTCCCGCACGCCGACGGCCTCGGTGAGGGTCGTGGCCAGATGCATCACGTGGTAGAGAGCCGTGGTCCGGCCGGGCGCGGTGGCCGGCGCGGGGTGCAGCAGCCGTGGAGGGGGTGATTCCTGGGCCGAAGAGGCGGGCACGACGCGCACGCTGATGCCGGAGGCGTCCGGGTAGAGGTGGAAGGACAACCAGTGGTCCGGGGGGCGCCGGGCGGTGAAGGACGTGGGCTGGTGGCTGAGCGCCGCGGCCCGGTACCGGTCTTCGGCGAGGGGGCTGTCCAGCCACGGAAGCGCCTCCCAGGGCCGGGCGCCGAGCAGGTCGGGTACGCCGACGCCGAGGAGCTGCGCCGCGGCCGTGGTGATGAAGGTGATCCGCCCGTCCAGGTCGAGTGCGCAGCAGCCACTGGGCAGGCGCTCGGCGAAGTCGACCGCGGCCTGCGCCTCGGCCGGCTCGGCGGTACGGGTCCTCAGCGCGGGCAGGACATGCGGCTCCGGCCCGGCCAGCAGGGGGCGGCCGCTGCGGTCGGCCCGCCGCAGGACGAGGCCGAGGCGGTGACAGACGTCGGTGATGGCAGCCCGCTCGTCCGAGCTCAGTGTGGGCGGGTGTGTGCTGGGCCAGTGCAGTACCAGGCCGCCCCACAAGGTCCGGCCGGTGGTGATCGGGGCGGCGGCCGTGGCGAAGGGGTGGGGCAGGACGAGCGCCAGCTGCGGATAGCGGCGCGCCAGCTCCTCCTGGCTGCCGATCCACACCAGTTGCCGTTCCCGGACGGCGTCGCTCACGGGTGTCGCGGCCGCCAGCGCCACCCGAGCCCAGGGCGAGGCGATCTGCCACGAGATTCCGCCCAGCACCGCGAGCTGCAGTACCTGTTCTTCCGGCGACAGCAGGTAGACCGCGCCCACGTGAGCACCGGTGTCCTGGGCGAACTGGCTCAGGGCCGGGTCCAGCGGCTCCCGAGCAGCGCCCGCGCAGGGAGCGCCGGCGGCGCCGTTGCCCACGCTTCACCTCCAGGTGCGACGGTCGGTCGCCGGTCTCCGTACCCGCCCGAAACGACTGCGGGCGGTGTCTGCGCTGATCCCCAGGACGGCGCCGATCTGCGCCCAGCCGGCCCCGGCCCGCCGGTCGGCCGGCACCGCCCGGCGCAGCAACTGACCGGCGAGCTCGGACATCTGCGCCACCACGGCAGAGTGCGGAGCTCCGGCGGACGTCCACGACGCCGGGCCGGTGCTCTGCTGTTGCGCCACAGCCTGCACGCGGGTGAACAGCTCGGTCCCCGCCGGCAACAGCGCCTGCCGCTCCGCGGCGGCCGCCTGCCGGCGCCGCCGGGCCCGCCACGCGGCCTGCCGGTGCGCCGGACGGCAGTAACGGCGGCGGCTGGTCGGCTCCTGCGGCGCTGTGCCGCACCAGCCGCACGGAGCGTCACGCATATACGGACAATACGCCCACTCCGATGTGACGGCACCGCGTCGTCACGAAGGGCAGTCGGGGAGGGGCTGCTCGGTCCAGACGGTCTTGCCGTCGGTGGTGTAGCGGGTTCCCCAACGCTGGGTGAGCTGGGCGACGAGCAGCAGCCCGCGGCCGCCCTCGTCGGTGGGCCGGGCGCGGCGAAGGTGCGGTGAGGTGCTGCTGGGGTCGGAGACCTCGCAGATGAGCACGCGGTCCTTGATGAGCCGCAGGGTCACGGGACCGGTGGCATAGCGGTAGGCGTTGGTGACCAGTTCCGTGGCGATCAGAACAGTGGTGAAGGCGAGTTCGTTCAGCCCCCACAGACCCAGCTGCTCCTCGGTCAGCCTGCGGGCGCGACCGGCGGAGGCGGGTTCGGCAGGCAGCTGCCAGGTGGCGACGCGCTCGGCGGGCAGGGCGTGCGTGCGGGCGAGAAGCAGCAGCGCGTCGTCCCGGGGCGGGTGGGGGAGAAGGGCGTCGACCGCATCGGAGGCGAGTTCCGGCAGCGAGCGGCCGGGCGTGGTGAGGATGGCGCACAGCTGCGCAAGGTGGGTGTCGAGGTCACCGTCGCGCGCTTCGATGAGCCCGTCGGTGTAGAGGGCGAGCAGTGATCCCTCGGGAACGTCGAGCTCCTCGGTCTCGAACGGCAGCCCGCCCAGTCCGAGGGGAGGCCCGGCAGGGATGTCCGCCAGCGCGGCAGCCCCGCCCGACGTCGCCACGATCGGCGGCGGATGGGCGGCGCGGGCGGCAGAGCAGCGTCGCGTCACGGGATCGTAGATCGCGTACAGACAGGTGGCGCCGATCAGCTGTTCGCCGTAGCCGGGAGTGTTGGTGTCCGTTGCCAGGCGGTCGACGAGGTCGTCGAGGTGGGCGAGGACCTCCGCCGGGTCCAGGTCGAGGTCGGCCAGCGTGTGAACGGCCGTGCGAAGCCGGCCCATGGTGGCGGCGGCATTGATGCCGTGTCCCACCACGTCGCCCGCCACCAGAGCGACACGGGCGCCGGACAGGGGGATGACGTCGAACCAGTCGCCACCGACGCCCGTGGTGGAGCCGGCGGGCAGGTAGCGGTGGGCGACGTCCACCGCCGAGGGCTCGGGGAGCTGCTGAGGAAGCAGGCTGCGCTGAAGCGTCAGCGCCGTGTGCTGCTGCACGGCATAGCGGCGCGCGTTGTCGATGGAAAGCGCCGCGCGGCTCGCGAACTCGGCTGCGAGCGTCAGGTCGTCGTCCTCGAACGGCTCCGAGCGGGCGCGCCACAGGCTGACCAGTCCGAGGAGGTGTCCTCGGGCGGTCAGAGGTACGACCATCAGCGACCGGACGCCCTGCATGACGTCGGCCTCTTCGGTCACCTCCTCATGGAGGACCGGTTTCCGGTCGGCCAGGCACCGGCCCTGGGGGGAATCCGGGGAGAAGCGCATCGGTGTGCCCTCCGGAGCCGGCCCGTGCGGCGGCTGCGGCTCGACGGTCTTCACCGCGACCCTCCGCAGTCGCCCGTCAGCCGCCGCAGTGCCTTCAGCGTCGGGGCTGACCGGCGGTACCAGGTCGACACTGACGCCGTCGGCGAGACCGGGAACGGCGACGTCGGCCAGCTCCCGGGCGGTCGCAGCGACGTCCAAGGTGGTCCCGATCCGGGTGCTCGCCTCGTTCAGCATGGCCAGCCGACGCTCGGCACGATGCCGGTCGGTGACGTCCTCGACCAGCTGGGCGACTCCGAGGACCTTCCCGGCGCCGTCCTGCATCCGGAACGCCGAGACCGACACGAAGCGCTCCTGCTCGGGATCGTGGCGGGGTCGGCCCGACTGCTCCGTGAAGATCATCGGCTTGCCCGTGGCCACCACGCTCCGGAGTCCCGCTTCCACGGTTTCGGCGTCGGCGGGGTGCAGGAAGTCCCCGATCCGGTGACCGCGCGCCACCTCGGGTGACGGCAGCCCGCCCACCTTGGCGATGGCCCGGTTCACGCGCAGGATCCGCAGATCGGGATCATGAGTGGAGAATCCGACCGGTGAGCGCGAGAAGAGGCCGTCCAGCGCGGCGCGGTCGGTCTCCCACTGGATGACGTCCTCGCTCGGGGCGGCGACCACGAACCATTCACAGCCCGTTCCGGCGCGCAGCACGCAGTAGGCCCGGATCCCCAGCGACACCCTGTGGCCATCACGATGCCGGACCGGTAGTACACCGAACCAGCCATGTCCCTCCGTGCAGTCCGCCGCGGCACCCATGATCATTTCGCGGTCGAGCGAGTCGATGAGCAGGTCGGCGGCCGGCCTGCCGACCACCTCGTCCGGCCGGTGGCCCGTCAGCTGCTGTGCCCGCGCGCTCCAGCCGATCACCGTGCCCTTCTGGTCCAGCACCACCGTGGCCGCGGCACGCACCGCGAACGGGTCCTCCGGACTCTCAGTGAAGATCGTCGCTCTTGGGTACGTCACGATCCCGCCTCTCGCGGCCGTCCCAGCTTGTCGACTCCCGCAGCTTCCACAGTGGAGCCGGACGGGCCCCCGACCCGGGAGCACACGCACGCTTCACCCTGGTGGCCGCCGGCTGGAGTAAACAGCCCACCGGCGAATTGTGCACCTTTCCCGCCGCCGGCGGCAGCTTGGGAACATGGGCCACAAGCCGAGGGAAAGCGGCAAGGTCCGTCTGCGCGACTGCCCTTGTCGCCGACCGTGGCACTGCTGGCAGACGCAATCCACACTACCGGAACCAGCAGTGACCAGGCTTCCGCTGCGCAACCACCCAGGAGGGGCGCTGAGGGTCGGCGGTCGACGGCCATCGCGCGAGCAGGGCGCCGGGGTCGACCCTCTGTGGCCGCACGGGGACGTTCGGTGGTCCCTTGAAGCATGCAGAGACGAGCGACCCGCCGCGGGGGCAGACGCCTGCTCGACGCCTTCGCCGTTCGGGTCCGGGCCGGATGCGGCTTCCACGCCCGGCCTCGGCTCCCTGCAGGCGGCCGTCCCCGGTCGATTGTCAGTGGCTCCTTCTACGGTTTGATCAGTGGGCCTGCCGGACTAGCCGCAGGTCCGTCCTGGGGGAGGGGTCTGTCATGACCGTCGGGTCCGCGGTGTCCAAGACGTATCTGGAGCTGTCGCAAGACGGCGGCGGGGCGCACAAGTTCTACGAAGTCGCCGTCGACGGTCAGGTGGTGACAGTGCGGTACGGGCGGATAGGTGCCGACGGGCAGACCCAGACGACGACGTTCCCCACGCCCGAGAAGGCGCGGGAGGCCGCGGCGAAGAAGCTGGGGGAGAAGGTCCGCAAGGGTTATGTCCCGGCCGTGCCCGGGCAGCGCGCGCCGCGACCGGTGACCCGGCGTCAGGTCACCTCGGCGCCGTCCACCGCGCGCTCCCTGGCACCGGTGCTCTGGAGGTTCCGCACCGGCTCCGCGGCGTTCGGGATCCACGTCGACGACCAGCACTGCTGGGTCGGCAATCAGGCGGGTGACGTCTACACCCTTGACCACGACGGCCACGGCCTGGCCCGCTTCAACCTGCCGGACGGCGTGAAGTGCCTGGTGGCCGACGATTTCTGGATCTACGCCGGCTGTGACGACGGCAGGGTCTACGACCTGTCCTCCAAGCTGCCGTTCGCCGCCTACG
The DNA here is from genome assembly GCF_056434305.1 of Streptomyces sp. NPDC044061. Classification (NCBI taxonomy): domain Bacteria; kingdom Bacillati; phylum Actinomycetota; class Actinomycetes; order Kitasatosporales; family Streptomycetaceae; genus Streptomyces; species Streptomyces sp. NPDC044061. The sequence goes on from NZ_JBWKFL010000030.1 coordinate 70,396, forward strand.
ACATCGCCACGGACGTCGACATCTTCTGGCTGGACATCCACGAGGGCGTCCTTAACGTCTCGGACCGCGACGGCCGGCTCACCGTCATCGACCACGAGGACGAGCACCAGTGGGCCCGCCGCAGCCAGGGCGAGCACGCCTGGATGGTCCGCGCCGACGACCGGGCCGTCTACCACGGCCACCATCAGGGGGTCACCGCCTACCGGCCGGGCGGTAGCGGGGAGTTGTGGCACACGCCCACCCGTGGCGGTGTGCTGTTCGGCTGGCAGGAGGCCGACGCCGTGTATGCCGGGACGGCACACCGCGTGGTGCAGCGGCTGTCCAAGGCGACCGGTGCCATCGAGGCCACCTATGCCTGCGACAGCGCGGTGTACTCGTGCGCCACCTCGCCCGGCGGACGGTTCGTCTTCGCCGGCGACGCCGCCTCGTCCGTCTACTGCTTCGACCGGAACGGCACGCGGCTGTGGAAGCTCGGCACGGGCGGTGGCTCGGCGCTGTCGATGCAGTACCACGACGAGCGGCTGTACCTGGTGACCACGGACGGCTCGCTGGTGTGCGTGGACGCGAGTGAGGCGGGCATTTCCGCGGCCCAGCAGGGCACGCTGCCGGTCCCTCGGGACATCAAGCTCGCCGCGGCCCTGCCGACCTATGCTCCGGCCACGGCCGTGAGCGCGGTGTCCACCGTGACAGGGGCTCCGGCAGGAGCGGTCGTGGTCGAATGCTTCCAGCAGAACGGCCGGTTGCGCGTGCACGTGGTGTCCGAGGGCTACGACTCCTCCTGGAACGTCCAGTTCCCGCGGGCGATACGGGAGCCCGGCGCCCGCTACGTGGTGGACGCCCTGCATCCGGCGGCAGGCGGCTTCTACCGCGTCCGCGGTGACATCCGTCGACTGCTCTGACCGCGACGACCACGGACCGAGCGCCTTGCCGGACCACGGTCACAGTGTCAGACGGCCCAACCACCGGCCGGTCATGGGCGCGGCGATGAGTTTCCGCGGCGTCGGCCGTCCTATCGTCAACGACCACGCGGGAGGAGCCACGTGAATCAGCTGCTGAGAGTCCAGAACTTCAACGTCTCGAGCGACGGATACGGCGCCGGTGAGAACCAGAGCCTGGAGCGACCGTTCGGCCACGCCGATCCCGCGGCCCTGTTCGCCTGGGCCGGAGCCACCGCGAGCTGGCCCATGCGCACCGACCCCGGCGGGAGCCGGGGTCTCGACGACTACCTGACGCGGGACTACGCCCGAAACATCGGCGCCGAGATCATGGGCCGCAACAAGTTCGGTCCTCAGCGTGGTCCCTGGCAGGACTACGAGTGGCAGGGCTGGTGGGGCGCCGAGCCTCCGTTCCACACGCCGGTGTTCGTCATGACTCACCACAAGCGTCCTTCGTTCACGCTCTCCGACACCACCTTCCACTTCGTGGACGGCAGTCCGGCCACGGTGCTCGCACAGGCGCGGGAGGCGGCACAGGGCAAAGACGTTCGGCTCGGCGGCGGGGCCACCACGATCAGACAGTTCCTCGACGCCGGACTCGTCGACACCCTGCACGTGGCGGTCTCGCCGATGAAGCTCGGATCCGGGGTACGGCTCTGGGAGTCACCCGATGAGCTGCTGGACCGCTTCCACTGCGACGTCGTGCCCAGTCCGAGCGGTGTGACGCACCACCTGTTCTGGCGCAAGTGACGGGTGTTCCTGGGCGTCATGGCGGGATCGGGCTGCTGCTGGGATGCTTGCCCCGTGCAGCAGCCGGCCCCCATCACGCCCGACGCCCCGACGGCGATAGCCGCTCCGCTTCTGACCCAGCAGTGGCTCGACCTGTGCTTCATCCACTGGGCCGCCGCCCCGGAGGCCGTCGCGGGGCTCTTGCCCGAGGGGGTCGTTCCCGATACTTACGAGGGGGTCACGTACGTCGGACTGGTCACCTTCCGGATGCATCGGGTCGGGTGGCTGCGGCTGCCCGGAGTGCCGTACCTCGGCTCCTTCCCGGAAACGAACGTCCGTCTGTACTCGATCGACTCGCACGGCCGCAGGGGCGTCGTCTTCCGGTCCATGGACGCCTCGCGGCTGATCCCCGTGGTGATGGGGCGCATCGGATTTCGGCTGCCCTACCTCTGGTCCCGGATGCGAGTGCGCTCTGCGGGCACCGCCGTCACCTATACGAGTTCACGCCGCTGGCCCGGGCCTCGCGGTGCGCACAGTCGCATCGCGATCCGCAGGGGTGAGCGCATTCGACAGCCGACCGACCTGGAGCACTTCCTCACCGCCCGCTGGGGCATGCACAACGCCTTCTTCGGCGGAGCGTCGTACCTGCCCAACCACCATCCTCGCTGGCCGCTGTACCGCGCCGAGCTGCTCGAGTGCGAGGAGAACCTGGTCGCGGCAGCCGGCCTGTCCGCGCCGCGCGAGGCACCGGTCAGCGTCCTGTACTCGCCCGGCGTACCGGTGCGCCTCGGTGGCCCACACCGCCCGGCAGGCATCCCCACCCCGTGAGTCCCGGACTCTCCGCAAGGGGAGGAAGCGGCGGGTTCGTCCGACAGCGCTCAGTCGGCGCGGCCCGTCGCTGCCACCGTCACGCCCAGACCGATCATCGCAAGGCCGCCCGCCCCGCCGACCATGGACAGGCGCCGTTCCGAACGCGCGAACCAGGAGCGGGCCGCAGAGGCACCGAGACCCCACAGGGTGTCCGTGATCAGGCCGATGGCGACCGGAACCAGGCCCAGCACCATCATCTGCAGCGGGACATGGCCCACCGTATGGTTCACGAACTGCGGCAGCACCGCCGCGAAGAAGACGATGCCCTTGGGATTGGTGGCTCCCACGAAGATCCCGTCCAGGACGGTGCGCAGATCGCCGCGCCGCTCACTTGCCGGCGCCTCCATGTCCGAGACACGTAGTGTCCTGCGGTGCCGGAAGGCGTGCACGCCCAGGTGGACGAGATACGCCGCGCCGGCCAGCTTCACGCCGAGGAACACCGCCGCCGAGGTCTCCACCAGCGCACCGAGGCCCCATGCCACGGCGATCACCAGGAGGTAGGAGCCGAGCAGGTTGCCGAGGACCGTCGCGAGCGCCGTGCGGCGGCCGTGGGCGAGGGCTCTGCCGATCACGAACAGGACGCTCGGCCCGGGAATCGCGATCACCAGCAGCGCCAGCGCCGCGAACGCGAGGATGTTCTCCGAGGACACCATGCGTCCGTCACCTCCTGGACCGGGGTCAGGAGTGCATACAAACACATGCGGGCCGTCGGCCCCAGGCCCTCGCCGTGTCACGTGACACCGTCGTCTTACGAGACTGTGACCCGGAGGGTGAATGCCTGGCCCGTCGGCGGTGTCGTGCGCGACGCTGCTTCTGCTCGACGCCGGACACGGAGGCGTCGCCGCGGCTCGGGAAGCGGCTGCCGCGGAAGGGCGCCCCGGGCCGATCCCGGGGCGCTCCGCCGCTGCGCGCGTATCCGCTCAGCCGCTGTGGACGCCGACCTCGTAGAGCGAGTAGCCCCACTGGGTTCCGCGTTCCGTGCCCGTGATGCGGACGTAGCGGGCCGGCGTACCGGTGAATCGTGCGGTGTCGAGGCCACCGTCACCGCTGGTGGTCGACCAGACGGTCTGCCAGTTCACTCCGTCGGTGGAGAGTTCGATGCGGTACGACTTCCCGTAGGCGCGCTCCCAGTCGAGCGTGACCCGTCCCACCAGGTGGGTCGAGCCCAGGTCGATGCGCAGCCACTGACCGTCGCTCCAGTCGCTGGCCCAGCGGGTGTCCCGGGTGCCGTCCACGGCCCGGCTCGGCGCGTAGCTGGTGAACGGGTTCCACTCGGAGGAACTGGCCGTGACCGGGGCTCCCTTGGCGAGGTTGACCCCGGCCTGGTGCCGCTCGGTCGCTCCCCAGGTGTCGAGGTAGGACTCGGCTCCCCGGTAGAGGTCGTCCACGACGTCCTGTCCGCCCACGAGCCGGATGTCCTCGATCCAGTCCGGCACCAGGCCGTAGTGCGCGGCTCCGTCGGTGTTGAGGTCCCAGGTGCGTTCGCCGGTGGTCTGCCGGTCGATGAGGGAGCCTCCGTCGACGCTGCGGAAGGGGTACTTCACCGGGTTGGCGGTGTCCGCCCCGCGCGGTGCCGGCCAGCCGCCGACGCCGTTCATGTCGGTACCGAAGCCATATCCGACGCCGTACTTGTCGCGGAGCGCCTCCGTACGCCTGGCCTCGGCGGTGAAGGCCTCGGAGCCGTGCATGTACTGGGCGATGAAGCCGCCGAGGCCATAGACGCGATCGGTCCAGTTCAGGTCCATCCAGCTGTGCGAGGAGATCACTCCGGGGTAGGACTCGGCCTGGAAGATGTCGAGCGCGCGGCCGACGGCCTTGACGCTCATGTGGTCGATCTCCAGCATCATGTGACGCCTCATCATGCCGCGTACGGCGTACTCACCGAGGTCGGTGAGCCCGCGGACGTTGCACTGGGCGTCCGCGGCGTACGAGGGGACCGTGACGCCCGTCGGGAGCTTCGCCTCCGCGCCGGGGGCCGCCGCGCTGCCGATGGGGTTGTCGTGCTCCGGTCCCGCGCACTTCTCCGTCTTCCAGAACGTGCCGGTCGACAGGAACTGACCGACGTTGATCGCCGTTCCGAGGCTGCCGGAGTCGAAGCGGACCCCGCACAACGCGTTGTCGAACTTGTGGCACAGGAACATGCTGCGCACACCGAGCGCGTACAACTCGTCCAGGCCCGCGTCGATGTCGTGCCTGTCGCACTGAGCGATGTCCAGGACCTGCTTGCAGCCGAACGGCTCGGAGGTCTCGACACCGAGGATGACGGCCAGCTTGCCCTGTTCGATGACATTGCGGGCCTGTGCGCTGTCGGTGACGATCCGGAACCAGCCCTTGCCGGGGCCGCCGTACATCTGGTCGACGTAGTCCTGCAGGTCGTACGTCATCTTCGCCTGCAGCCGGATGGACGTCATCTCGTCGCAGCTGCGGTCCTTGAAGAAGTAGACCGAGCAGATCACACCGTTGGTGACGAGGTCGTTGACGAGCACCCGTTGACCGCCGCGCCAGGCCCGTTCCACCCACGCGTAGTAGTTCTGCTGGTGGGTCAGCGAGTCGTGCGCGGGCCAGTCCTTGAACGTGGGCCAGCCCACCGGGTCGTGCCTGCCGTCACCGCCCTTGGTGATGAAGTCGAACACGGCCAGCGAGCCGTCCGGGTAATGCTCGGGACAGTCCTTGAGCGCGTCGGCGACGCCCGCCCGTGAGAACGTCTTGCCGCAGATGAGGCGCCCGCCGAAGCCCTCGTTGGCGAACAGGTGGTCGTGGGCGTCGACGAATCCCCGCACCTGGCCCTTGGCGTCGGTGCCCGTGAACGGCTCCCCGGTGACGTTGATCTGGGAGTCCGGGTTGGGGCGTGCGGTCGGGATCCACCAGTCGTTCCCCGACGCCGAACTCGGCGTGGGACTCAGGATGATGGCCAGCACCAGGAGCAGCAACGACATGACGGCGACGGCTCTGCGGCGGCGGTACGGTTCTCTGCGCACGGTCACAACCCACGTCCCTCGGTCGGCGGGATGGCGCAGTCGGCGGACCGGGATGCCCCGGGCCCGCAGACCCCTTGCGCCACGCACTGGACTGCCATGGTCGATTTGTCATGTACGACACAAAGTGTGGCCCACGAAGGATCGCTACTGCCGGCTGAGACGTCAAGACTCACGCCCCCGTTGATGACAGCGTGTCTCACACTGCCGCACGCCCGAGATCGATGATCGCCGCTCGCTCACGCCGCACTACGGCCGCTCGCGCCGACCAGTGACGATGCGCGAGCGAAGGCGGAGGCGAATAATCGGAGCATGGGGCGTCGACTCACCGACGTGAGCGCTCCTGCCCGGCTGGCCGCCGAGGGCGAGGGCCTGGGGCAGGACGAGCTGGCGCTGGCCGCCCGGAACCATGGCCTGCCGCTGGAGGCCATGCGCTACGACGTGACCCCGCCGGGCCTGCACTACGTCCTGACGCACTACGACATCCCCCACGTGCCGGACGAAGCAGACTGGCGGCTGACGGTGAGCGGACGAGTGCGGCGCGTGCTGACCCTGTCGACCGAGGACCTGCGCACCTTCCCCGCGGTCACTCAGCGCGTGACCCTGGAGTGCGCCGGCAACGGCAGGGCCCTGCTGTCGCCGAGGCCGGTGAGCCAACCCTGGCTGGTCGAGGCGGTGGGCACGGCGGAGTGGACGGGGGTGCCCCTGCGCCTGCTCCTCGATGAGGCCGGTGTCGATCCCGATGGGGTCGACGTCGTGTTCACCGGCGCCGATCACGGCACGGAGCGCGGTGTCGAGCAGGACTACGAGCGCGGTCTCCCCCTCGGCATCGCCACGGGCGGCGAGCCCCAGGTGCTCGTGGCCTACGCCATGAACGGCGCCCCTCTGCCGCCCCAGCACGGCAGGCCCCTGCGCCTGGTGGTGCCCGGCTGGTACGGGATGGCCCACGTGAAGTGGCTGCGCGAGATCACCGTCATCGACACCCCCTTCACCGGCTTCCAGCAGTCCGTCGCGTACCGGATCAGGCGGGAGCCCGAGGAAGCGGGGGAGCCGGTGACGCGCATCGCTCCCCGGGCGCTTCTGGTACCACCCGGCTTTCCCGACTTCATGTCGCGCACGCGCGTGGTCGCACCGGGCCCGGTCCTCCTCGAAGGACGGGCATGGTCGGGATGCGCCCCGGTGACGTCGGTGGAAGTCAGTTCGGACGGCGGCGCGACCTGGCACCCGGCCGAGCTCGAACCCGACCGCGGACACCACTGGGCCTGGCGCCACTGGTCCTATTCATGGTTCGCCGTACCCGGCGAGCACGTCCTCAGCGCCCGCGCCCACGACGGGGCGGGCAACACCCAGCCACTGCAGCAGCCCTGGAACCGCGGCGGCTTCGCCAACAACGTCGTCCAGCGCGTTCCGGTCTTCTGCCCGGACTCCGGCGACACCGCGTGACACCCCTTCATCGTGCCGGTGGGCGGAGGTCTTCACGCAGTCGCCGATCCAGGACAGAGTGGAGGCCGCACACGGGGGGTGAGGTCATGGCCGCGCGCACGCTGCTCAGGTTCACCGACGCGCTGGTACTGCTCGGTGCCGAGCCACCGAGACTCGCGGCGCTGGACCGGGCGCTCGGCGGGGCGCTCAATCTGGCCACCGGCGGAGTCAGCGGCACGGTCGTCGGCATGGCGGACGCGGGCGGTCGCGTTCTCGGCCTGGGGCGCGACGCCGTACAGCGCATCGGTGAACGCCTCGGACGGGCTCGGCGTCGGACGGAGCGGACGGACCTCCTGCGGGCCGCGCACACGGTGATCGTGGTCGTGGCGTTCTTCGAAGCCATGGAGGAGCTGGACCTGCCGTTCGGCCTGGACGAGGTTCAGCTGACGCGCAGCGAGCAACTCGCCCTCGTCGCAGGCGACACGGTCTCGGCGGCCTTACCGTCGGCCGGCACCGAACTGGTCGCGCAGCTGCTCGCCACCGACACACCACGACCGGCACCGCACGCCGCGCCGAGCACGGTCGCGGCCGACCTTCACCACTGGTACGGCCTCTTCGCCGTCCATTTCTCCCGCTTCGTCGAGGGCCTGGCGCTCTGGGACCGCATGGACCCGCGCGATCGCGAGGAGGCCCGGCGCGCGCTCACCGAAACACTCCCGACGGCGGCGCAGGCCCGCCACCAGAGCCTCTACGCACAACTGGCCAAAGAGGCACCGGAGTTCGCGTTCTGGGTGACGGACATGGCCCAGCAGGCGACCCACGCCGAGGTCGGCCGCGCCATGGCCGGGATCGAGACCCTCCTCGCCCGCACCGCCGAGGCGCTGCGCCCGCCGGCCGACGTGGCGGCCGCCCTCGCACGATCCCACGAGGCGGCGCTGAACCGCACGATCCTGGACGCCGAGTCCGCGCCCGACGGGATCCGCATCCCCACCCTCCGGGAGCTCTACCTCGACCCGGACTTCAGGGTGAGCCACCTGTCCGGAACCAGCGGGCCGGCCAGCGAGCAGTGGTGGGAGCCGATCCCGGTCCGCCGTGACCTGACCCGGTACCTGGCCGGCGCGCTCACCGCCCCGCACCTGGCCGAGGCGCCGCTGCTGGTCCTCGGCCAGCCCGGCGCGGGCAAGTCGGCGCTCACCCGCGTGCTCGCCGCCCGTCTGCCCTCGGTGGGCTTTCTCCCGGTGCGGGTTCCGCTGCGGGACGTGCGCGCGGAGGACGACCTCCAGGACCAGATCGAGCAGGCGATCCGGGCAGCCACGGGTGAACAGGTGACCTGGCCGGAGCTGGTGCGTTCAGCAGGCGGCAGTACACCGGTCCTGCTCCTCGACGGCTTCGACGAGTTGTTGCAGACCACCGGCGTGCACCAGACCAACTTCCTCGAGCGCGTCGCCCAGTTCCAGCAACGCGAGGCCGAACAGGGCCGCACCGTGCTGGCTCTGGTCACCAGCCGGAGCTCCGTCGCCGACCGGGCCCGCTGCCCCGCGGGTACGGTCGCGCTGCGTCTGGAGCCCTTGCGGCCCGAACAGATCCACCAGTGGCTGACGGTGTGGAACGCGGCCAACGCGGTCAGCTTCTCCGCGCGCGGGCTCGCGCCACTCGCCTGGCACCACGTCGAGCGGCACCGGGACCTGGCCGCGCAACCGCTGCTGTTGACCATGCTGGCCTTCTACGACGCATCGGACGGCGCCCTGCAACGTGCCGACGGCTCCTTCGACGTCACCGATCTGTACGAGCAGTTGCTCTCCTCCTTCGCACGGCGCGAGATCGCCAAGTCGACGCTCCACTCCGTACCGGACGACGAGATGACAGCCCTCGTCGAGCGGGAGTTGCAGCGCCTGTCCCTGGTCGCGTTCGCTCAGCTCAACCGTGGCCGCCAGTGGGTGTCGGCGGCGGAGCTGGAGCAGGATCTGGCCGCGGTGCTCGGTCAGCAGCCCGTGCAGTCACCGGGGTTCCGCACCCGGCTGACGGCCGCCGAGACGGCGCTCGGCCGGTTCTTCTTCGTCCAGCGCGCCCAGTCGGTGCGGGACGGGCAGGTGCTCGCCACTTACGAGTTCCTGCACGCGACCTTCGGCGAGTACCTGGCCGTACGACTCACGGTCCACCTGCTCACCGCTCTGCTCACCCCTCGACCGGCACTCTCCTTCGGCGACAGCCGCATCGACGACGACCTCGCCTATGCGTTGCTGTCGTACACCACCCTGGCATCCCGCCAAATGCCGCGATTCGCACGCGCCCTGACCGCCCGGATGCCCGCAGCCGAACGACAGCCGCTCGTCCACCTGCTCATCCAGGTGGTGACAGAACACGAGACGCGGACCGGCGACCAGCACCCCGGCTACCGACCGGCCCTCCGGCGCACGACGACCCGCCACGGCCTGTACAGCGCGAACCTGATCCTGATGATCGTCCTGCTCGCCGGCCGCTGCTCGGCAGCCGAGCTCTTCCCGGATTCCGCCGATCCGGCGGGCGCCTGGCACCGACACTGCCTGCTGTGGCGGTCGGCGATGGACGAAAGCCAATGGACGGACTTCGCGCTGTCACTCGACGTCCGCCCCTCCTGGGACGACAACGGGCGCACCCTGGACATCGCGTTCCCCGGCACGGTCGCCGGGCCGCCACGGCCGGCGGACATGAACTGGCACTTCCGATACCCGCAGGGACACGGCGGTCCCGGCTGGTCACGGCCGTACTGGGGCGAGCTGTGGCACAAGATGGCCGTCTCCGGAGGCACCAACGACTCGGTGACCCGGCACGCGCTGGACCCGGTGTTCCGCTGGCTCGGCCCCGCGGTGACCGTGTTCACCGCGGTGGAGGGGGCACCCGCGTCGTCGCTCGCCCATGACCTGCTCGAGTTGCTTCTCGCGGACCGGGAGAACGCGACCGGCGACGATCTCGGCCGCTTGTATCTGCGCGTTCTGCACGGCATCCCGCTGCTGCGCGATCCACACTCCCGCGTCGTGGCCCGCGCGGTCGGCGTCGTCCAGGCAGCCTTCGCCCGCGATGAACAGCACCTTCCCAGGAGTGTCGTGGCGGAGGTGATCCGCACGTGCGGTCCGGAGGGCGGCGGAGGGCTCGGTGCCCTGCCACCGCACGATTGAGTTCGAGTCAGCTCGCGCGGCGGGGAAGGTCGAGGGAACGAGTCTCCTCCACGACCAGGTAGCCGGCGCTCGTGTACAGATTCATGGCCACCTCGTTGCCGCCCCACACCGTGAACATCAGCGTCGAGTCGCCGGCCGCGAGCGTGGCCTGTTCGCCGGCTGCCATCGCGGCCCGCCCGTACCCTTTGCCGCGGTGCTCTTCCTGGATGTAGAGCGAGTAGCCGTACGTAACCCCCGGCAGGTACCCGTGCCTCAACCAGCCGGTGCCGATCCGCTCGCCCGCCGCCTCGAGCACCAGGAAGGTGTTGTCCGGCGTCGCCGGGCCCTCGGGAAGCAGCTTCGCGAAGTCGTGGTCCGACTTCCGTGCGGCCTCCTCGGGGCTCATGGCTCCCGCCCGGACGATGTCACCGACGTAGGCGACCTTCTCGGAGGCAAGCCACTCGGGGTATTCGGCCGATGTCATCGATCGTGCGGTGACGCCGCCGAGTGACTCCGGCGGTGAACTGACGGGCCGCATCCTTAGCTGGCCACGGACGCTGTAACCGCCGAACAGCTCGTCGGCCGGCTCGGTGAGCCGTACGGTCAGCCGGGGTGCGCCGCGCTGCGCGCACCACCCCTCGGCCCACTCACGCGCGGCCTGCTCGTGCCCGCGGCCGGCGTAACGCTCCTCGACGCGGAGATCGCCGATACGGCCCACGAGCGCGCCGTTGTTGTCGGCCACGACCACGGCGACGTGTCCCACCCGGGTCCCGGCGTCAGTGATCTCGGCGACGGTCCAGTCACCGATCCCGGCGCGTACGTCCACGAGCGTGCGCTCCGCCGCGGCCGCACCCAGCCCGGCCGCCGTGTACGAGTCGTACAGGCGCCGCTCGAAGTCCTTCTGCCATTGGGTGCTGTCACCAAGGACGCTGATATCTGTCATCCGGTCACATTAACCGCGTTGTCATGCACGGCACCAAGCCATTGCGTGCTGCGACCGGCCGGCCTTGCTCATCGGTGCAGATGGGACAGGAACCCGTCGTCCACGGTGTAGGGGCGTTCATCGGGCAGGAGTCGCCGGGCTGTGTCCAGGTCTCCGTCTCGTACATGGGCGTGGATCGTGTGGGCGAGCGGTGTGACGTCGGAGATGGAGACGATCCACTCGTCGGCGTAGAGACCCGCGGCTTCGTCGGCGAGGCCGAGCTGTAGCGACCGGTGGGGAAGCGGCTGAAGACGCAGGTCGCGTTCGGGGTCCCATTGCACGCGGGCGGGGGATCGTTTCAACTGACGCTTCCACGTGGCCTGGTCGGTGTGGAGTCCATGTTCGTAGTGGGACAGGCAGGCGTTTTCCAGCGCCCACTCGAAGCCGTCTCGGGTGATCTCGACGGCGAGGACGGTCTCCTGACCTTCCTTGGTGCCCCATCCGCAGCGGTACATCATCCACAGGAACGACGGCTTGATCCATGTCATCCGGTCCCGCCGCCACACCGCCGGGAAACGGCCCTCCCGGGCCGCCGGCAGGCCGATCTGCGGCGCGTACGCCTGGTAGACGGTGACTGTGGAGTCCGTGTGCAGGGCTCGAATCTGGTGCTTGGGTCGTTCCATGTGGACCAGGGTGGACACCCCGCTTCGCACGCGCCATCGAATTACCGCGCGGGGGCATCCGACGCGCCGTCAGCAGACGAACACCGACCAGCAGATGTCGTTCCGCAATCGCTGGTCGTCAAGTACGAGTTCGCGAATCGCTTCCGGAAGCCGGTCACGCTGCCATTGGCACTCGCGTCGCCCTGCGGCCTCACTCTCACCTTCTGGCGCGGCAGCACGTGCGGCCTTGATCGCGTAGGCGGCCGCACCGAGTTCGTGCGCGGCGACGTGTGCCACGACCCCGGCCTGGCCGGCGGCGTACGCGGCATGCCGTGCTGCGCCACGGAGGTCCCGGGCCGCGCCCATGGCGTGGCCGCCCGCCGCGCGAGCCCGCATCATCCTGACCTCGCCACGCACCCAGGCGCGGGCATGCGCGATCGCCTGGCGCGGCCGCGGGTCCTCGGGCTGAGCCGACTCGAAGAGGTCGAGGACGTGCTCCGCGCAAGCCGCCGCCCAGAGCGCGAGGAGATGGTGATCCGAATCGGTGAGGGTCCCACCACGGCGGATCGTCACGAAGCGAGGGTCCCTGACCTTCGGGAGGATCATGGTTGGCACTCCTTCCGTGGTTCTCCAACCTGCTGTCTACGTTGCGTCGGTGTCGTACGGCGGTGATGGATGGTTCCATACGGCGTCGAACCGGCTGATGACCCTGCGGAGCTCGCGGGCGCTTCCACGTGAAAGCGCCCGCATCACGGTGTCGAGGAGAGCACGTGCTTCGAGAGGGCTGTCGCAGCAGTACCAGTGCGCGTTGCCCCACTCATGGTCGCGCCACAGCTGGCGCTCGGGACGGTGGACGTAGCTCCTCCAGAGGCGCACGGCCGCGCTGACGTCTCCTGGCTGCAGATAGTTGCGGGTGTGCTCGAGGCGGAGAATCTCGGACAGTGCACGCGAGCACAGGCCGTCGATGGCCGGCCTCGTATCTGGTGTCCGGAGACGGGGGATGCCCGTCCGGAGATGTCCTGGCCGTCTACGCGGCATGGACCTTTCGGGTCGTCGTCATGCCGCACATGGTGCCACGATCTCCAACGATGTCTCGACCGGGTTCACCTCCTGGGGAGCGACCTGTCGGTCAATACGAATAGAGTGAGTGACAACTCCCTCTATACGGATGTTTGCTGACAGAGTGCCCGTCGGCCATGATCCGCATGTCTGGTTCGAGTCCTGCCTCCGGCATCGGGAAGTGGCTCGGAGGCCACGAGAGTGCGACCGCCCACCCCAACGCCTCGACCTGTGAAGAGAGCTGACAGGGTGCTGAGCAATGGTGCGTACTCGGCCATGTTGCGGACTGCTTTCGCGGGAGCGCTGCTCGTCGCCTGTTCGGCAGTCGCGTCGTGTGGCGCCTACACCTCGGAGGCCGAGGCGAACGGCAAGGTCACGGTCGTCTACAGGACAATGAGATCAGGCCGAAGGACCGGCATGCCGTAGAGGTGGTCCGGAAGTCCGGCGTGCTCGAGCAGACCGCCGACTGGGTGAACAACTCCGTCGCTCTCCCGCACGACCTGGTCGTGAAAGTGACCGACCAGGTCCCACCGGGGGTCACGGATGCGGTCACCCAGCCCGACGGCAGGACGATCTTCTTTCCCCCGCCGTTCCTGACCCGGATCGAGCGGGTCCTCAGCGACGTGGTCAAGACCATCAAGCGTCCCGCGCTGTTTCCCAGGGCGAGCTTCAACGCCGACGACCTGACGGCGCTCTCGACCCACTTCATCTTCGGACACGAGATGGGCCATGCCCTGCAGCGTCAGCTTCTCCTGGCGAACCTCGGCCTGGAGGAGGACGCCGCTGACGGGTTCGCGTCGTTCTACTCCCTGAACGAGGTGGGACCGAACCCGTCGCTGGCCACCGCCGTCCTCTTCGACGAGATCGCCCGCAAAGAGGGCAAGCTGACAATCGAGGGGCTCTCGAGCGATCACCCCGTCACTCAGCAACGGGTCTTCAACGTTCTTTGCAACCTCGAGGGAAGCGACCCCAGGAGGTTCGACGCACCCCTCGTCGGTGCGGGTTACCTGCCGAAGACCCGCGCCCCGTTGTGCCCGCAGGCATGGGCGATGCTGGACTTCGGCTGGTGGACCCAACTCCAGCCGCACTTCACCACGGGATTCAAGGATCAGGGAGACAAGGAGCAGGCGGCCGCACGCGAACAGCTCATCGCGGAGACGAAGGCCCTCGAGAAGGACATCGACAAGATCCGCACCGGGCAATGAACGTGGTGCGGGGCACGCGGCTGTCCCGTGCACGCGGCCGGCGGCGTGCCTCGAGTGTGCCAGGCACCCGATCGTGCGTGATCCTGTAGGGGTGTGGGGTGTCCCTGCCGGTCGGCTCCGGGCCACCTATGCGGCCTCGGGCCGCAGGGCGGTCCGCGTGACCCTGGTCGCGGCGACGAGCTTCTACCTCTTCCGCTACGGCCTCGACCGCCCGGTTGCGGCCACCTACGCCCTGTTCTCCACCGTGGCGCTGGGTGGCCTCTCCAAGATCCCCGGAACCGGCCGTCAGCGGGCCGCGCTGACGGCGCGCCTGTTGCCGGTGTGCTGGGTGCTGGTGGTTGTCGGCACCTATCTGTCGGTGCGGACCTGGAGCGCAGTCGTCGGCATGCTCGTGATCGGCTTCGCGCTGGCCTTCGCCGCCATAGGCGGGCCACGCCTGGCGGGGGCGGCACCGGGCGTGCAACTTCTCTACATCCTGCCGTCCTTCCCCCCGTACGATCCCGGCTCACTCGGCGACCGGCTGATGGGAACGACGACCGGGCTGGTCCTGTTCATCGCCGCCGAGGCCCTGATCCTCCCCGAGCCCGCCCCGACGCCGTACCGGGAGCGCGCTGCCCGGGCCGCGGAGACCGCCGCGCGCTGTGCGACACTCCTCGCGGCGCCTCCCTACGCCCTGAAGGACGCGGACATCCAGGCAGCCCATGACGCCGGGCACGCACTGCGCATGATGACCGTGCCGGAGGCGGAACGTCCCGCGGGACCCGGGATGCGCGATCGGGCCCTCGCCCACACGGGGATGGTCACCCGAACCCTGCTCAGCCGACTGGAGCAATGGTCCGCCGAGCCCGGCGAAGACCCCGGACCCGACGTGACCGCCGTACTGCACGCCGTAGCGCGACTGGCAACGGCGACCGCAGCCTCGCTGAGAGCGGGACCGTCACCGATGGCCGCGTACGAGGACCTGGTCGCGGCGCGCGCACGCCTGTCGGCTCTGTCCGCCTCCACGACCACCTCCGCCACCGTCCCCGCCGACGGGAACGCCCTCTCGGCACAGTTCCCGCCCGCAGCGTTGCGCCGGCACGCCGCCGTGCTGGAGATCGCCGACGCGGCGCTCGCCATGGGCACGGCGGCAGATCTGGCGGTACGAGGCCGACGGACCTCGCTGGATGTGTCGCCGAGTCGCTTCTGGTACGCCACGACGTCGGCCCCGGGGCTGTGGTGGCACCGGGTGCGCGGCCATGCCGAGCGCCGGTCGGTGTTCTTCCAGAACGCGGTGCGCATCGCCCTGGCCCTGGCGGCGGCCAGGACGGTGGCCGGGGTGGACACGCTGCCCCACGGGTTCTGGGCCATGCTGGCGACGCTCACCCTCACCCGGACGACCATGGACGAAACGCGGAGCACCATCCGGCTGGCGCTCACGGGCACCCTGGCCGGTGCCCTGGTGACCGCGGGGTTCCTGGACCTGGTGGGGGCCCACACCGTGGTGTACGCCGTCGTACTTCCCGTGTGGATGTTGTTCACCTTCACGGTGGGGCCGGTCAAAGGAGTCGGCTGGGCGCAGGGCCTGTTCACCGTGCTCGTCGCCCTCGTCTTCTCCCAGCTGGCGGCGCCGACGTGGCATCTGGCGGAGGTCCGGATGCTCGACGTCCTGGTCGGCAGCGTGATCGGCGCGGTCTTCGGCCTCCTGGCCTGGCCCCGCGGCGCCCATGACGAGTTGCGCAACGCGGAGGCGGAACTCCTCCGCAGGGCGGCCGAGATCGTGGTGGCGACCAGTGCCTCGGTGGCGGAGGGCGGTGCGGTGACCGCGCAGTCCGCGGTGCTGCCACGCCACCGGTCCCTGCAGCACGCGGTCATCCTCGCGGAGTCCGCGTATGCGCAGTTCCTGAGCGAGCCGACACTCTTCGGAGGAACGGGGCGGAGGGCGCCACTGCCCGGAGTGGACTGGCAAGCGACGCTGATGGCCGGCCACCACACTCTGTGGGGGGCGAAGCGCCTGCTGGAACCGCCGCTCACCAGGCTGGTCCCCGTGGCGGCCGAGTCGGTCAGCGGGCTGGGGGATCGGGTGTGCGGACGGATGCTGCTGGTCTCGGCGGCGATGGACCCCGGGGGCGACACCCCGGCAGCGCCACTACCGCCGATCGACCCGGAGCTCGAGGGGTTCGCGAAGGAGCCGCCCGGCGCCGCGCGCCTGTACTACGCGACGGTGTCGTGGCTGGACTCGCTGATGACCGATCTGGCACGGATCGCGCGCGGTGGGGCCGAGCACGGCGGAACGAGCGACGGGCACTGAGGTGTCTGGCGGGACGTGCCGCGGGCCGGCTCCCGGTGCCGGGCCCGCAGGCGCGGTTGCCGAGTCCACGGTGTGTGTCGTCGGCTCGCGCCCTCATGCCCCGTGTGGAATCGTGGAGGCCCAGACGTCAGGACCCTCTGACGTATCCAGGCGTGGGAGGTTGCCGTGTCCTCGAAGCGACGCCGGAAGAAGAAGAGCCGCCGCAAGCACGCCGCGAACCACGGGCGGCGGCCACAGTGCTAGGTCCCGCGAGCGCGCCTGGCTGACTGGAAAGCGCCCTGCTGGCCGAAGAGTTGCCGGCCGCAGCAGGCGGGCTCGGCTTCGAACGACGCTCGGCGGGACTCCCCTCAGCCGGCAGTGGTGGAGCGGGTCCGCCACAGGTCGCGGAGCAGCGCGACCTCGGACATGTGATGGATGAACTCGAGGTTGGCGCCCGCGAGCACGGCGATGAAGGGGCACTCGGCGTCGTTGCTGTACGGGTACTGCGAGAAGCCGACCGTGTCGAGCTGTTCGTCGGTGACGTCGGCGACGCTGTCGCGCCAGCGGTCGATCAGCGCCCAGAACCGCTCGAGTGCCAAGGAAGCGGAGGGGGTGAAGTCGACCAGCAGTTTCGGCTCCTGCCGTCGTTCACCGAAGGTCCATTCCCATTGGCCCGCGAAGTTGAAGTGCAGGTGAGCCAGCCGCCACGCGATGGTCGTGATCGGTGCTTCGTCGGGCTCCGGTGGGCCGGTGTGGGCGAGGACCTGCTCGACCCGCTCGACGCTCACACTCCAGTCGTCGGCGATCTTGGCGACGCTCATGCCGTCGGCGGCCTGCCGGGCGACCTCGGCGTACTCGCTTGCCGGGATGTCCGGGGCGCCCAGGTCGAGCACCCACGCGCCGGGCCCGAACGATCTGGGCGTGACCGCCTCGCCCCTGCGCCGGATCGACCAGCTCCCGGGCGCGGGCTCCCAGAGGTACTCCTCGTCGCCGAGCCCCGTCAGCCTTACCCGGGCCATCTCCCTGGCCTGGTCGAACTGGTCGAGCAGCAAGCCCAAACGGTCGGTCCGTATGCCCTCAGGCTCCATGTCCGGCTCCCTTCCCCGTAGCGCCTCGTGTCGCCTCGTACCTCACTGCGCACAGGCGGAAGTTAGCGGCTCCCCTCACGCGGGGCGAGCGAATTCCTCGTCCGCGCGGCGGTGCGGCAGGGCGGGCGCCCGCCGGAACGCTGAATCGGGAGATCAGCGAAAGGCGTTGACGTCCCACAGCTGCACGGCTCCGTCGTCGCCGCCGCTTCCGGTGGCCACCAGACGGCCGTCGGGGCTGAACGTCACGCAGTTGGGGTTCGCGACAGCGCCGCTGCGGATCCGGCCGAGCGTGCGGTGGCTCTCGACGTCCCACAACCGCAGTTGGTCGGTGTCCGCCGTGACCAGGGCCCGCCCGTCCGGGCTGAAGGCCACACCGGTGACGATGCCGGTGTCCTTGAGCTTGGCGAGCAGCCTGTGCCCCGCCACGTCCCACAGCCGTGTGGCGCTGTCCCAGTAGGCGACAGCGAGCGTGCGGCCGTCCGGACTGAACGCCAGAGCGTTCACGGAGAGAAAGTCTCCGACGGGCAGACCCAGTTGGCGGTGACTGGCCACGTCCCACAGACGCAGCCGTCCGTTGATGTCGCCCGTGGCCAGGACGCGGCCGTCGGGGCTGAACGCGAGGACGCTGATCGGGGAGTCCGGGTAGCGCTGAAAGGACCGCCCGAGCTGTCGCCTGCGGGCCACGTCCCACAGCCGCAGGTCACCGTGGTCACCGCCAGAGGCCAGGACGCGGCCGTCCGGACTGAACGCCACGCTCTTCACGGCGCCGGAGCCGATCCTGAGCGGCGCGCCGAGCCGGTGGTGATCGGTGGCGTTCCACAGCCGGGCGGTGCCGTCGTCGCCTCCGGTGGCGACGGTACGGCCGTCCGGACTGAACGCCACGCTGTTGATGCCCAGGGAGTTGGTGATCAGTGGGCGGCCGTCCTGCCGGCGGCGGGTCACGTCCCACAGCCGGGCGGTGCCGTCGAAGCTTCCCGTGACGAGGCTGCGGCCGTCCGGACCGTACGCCACGCTGGTGACGAAGGCGGTGTGGCCGAACAGGGTCACGGGTGGCTTCGCCGCGGGCGGGGTGGGGGAGTGGGAGGCGTCGGCGCGCGGGTGCGCGGAGGCGCGCACGGAGGGATGCGAAGAGGGGGCGGCATCTTCCGTACGGTCACGGGAAGGCAGCAGACTCCAGGCCAGATGACCGGCGAGCAGCACCGAGAGCCCGGCGAGCGCGCCGACTCCCGCGGCTCGCCAGGTACGTGCGTGGTTGCGCTCGGTGCCTCGGCCGGGACCTGACTCGGGCGCAGCCCTCTCACCCCCGTCCCGGGCCGAGTCGCCTTCGCCTGGGACCGCCGCACCGCCGGGCGAGCCTCCGACGGGTGGCCGCCCTCCCGTCCGTGTCTCCTGTCCGGCGTTCTCCCGGGCGTTGCAGTCTCGGCCGCCGCCCTCCCGGCCATCACTCTCCCGGTCGCCGTCCTCCGCCCCGGCGGTCTCCACGAGCCGCGTCACGTCTGCGACGCGCCTGGCGACCAGTGTGTGGACGGAGGCCGGCCAGGGGCGCTCCGACGGTGTGAACGCACCTACCTCCGCGAGGAGTTCGCCCGGTGTGGGCCGTCGGACCGGGTCCTTGGCGAGGCAGGACTCGATGATGCCGCGCAGCCGGTCCGGCACCGCGTCGAGGTCCGGTTCGGAGTGGACCACGTTGTACAGGGTCTGCGGTGTCGAGGGTCCGGAGAACGGCTGCCGCCCGAGGAACGCCGCGGCCAGCACCGCGCCCAGTGAGAAGACGTCGCCGCGTGCCGTGGCCCGGTGTCCTTCGGCCTGCTCCGGGGACATGAATCCGGGGGCCCCGGCCGGCCAGCCGGCCGGGGCCAGGGCGCTGCCGCCCTCGCGGTCCGTGGCGCGGGCGAGGCCGAAGTCGGTCACCTTGAGTCCGTCGGCGGTGAGCACGATGTTGGCGGGGGAGAGGCTGCGGTGCACGAGGCCGGCCCGGTGCACGTCGGTCAGCGCGTCGGCCAGGCAGGCGGCGAGCCGCAGCACCGGTTCCTCCGGCAGGCCGCCGACGACGTTCACCGCCTCGCGCAGCGAGACTCCGGGCACGAACTCCGAGACCAGCCACGGCAGCGGAGCGTCCGGATCGGCGTCGGTCAGCGGCGCGATGTGCGTGCCGGACACTCCTCGGGCGGCGTCCACCTCCCGGCGCAGCCGAGCACGGAATCCGGCGTCGTCCAGGAAGTGCTCGTGCACCCGCTTGAGGGAGACCGGGCGGCCGTCCGGCGCTCCGGCCAGCAGCACCCGGCCGAGGGCGCCGCCGCCCAGTTCGGCGTACGGCCGATAGCCGGCGATCACCGCGGTGTCCATTGCCCTGAGCGGCTTCATGCCCGTCGTCCCGTGAGGGCGGTCAGCGCAGCGTCCACAGGTTCACCTTCCCGGTGAGGACACCGGCCAGGGTCTTCCCGCGGGGGCTGAGAACGACGAAAACCGAGTCCGAGCCGCCGCCCGAGAGGTTGAACCTGCCGAGCCGGGCGGCGATCCTGCGGGTGGCCACGTTCCAGATCAGCAGCAGTCCCGCCTCGGTGCCCCCGATGAGGAAGGCACCGTCCGGGGTGAAGGCCAGGGATCCGATGATGCTCGCGACGCCTTCGTCGGCGTCGTCGGTGTAGGTGAAGCCGGTGATCTCCTTGTGGGCCCCGACGTTCCACAGGTGGACCGCCTTGGCGGCGGTGGCCCCGGCGAGGACCTTGCCGTCCGGGCTGAACGCGAGTGCGCCCACGCCGCTCTCGGTGCCGGCGAGGGTGGCGATCCGGTCGTACGTCGCCCCGTCCCAGAGTTCGACCAGTCCGGCGACGGTGGAACTGGCCAGGACCGAGCCGTCCGGACTGAAGGCGATGGAGTTCACCTCCTTGGTGATCGTGTGCGCGTCGGCCACGGCGCTTCTCAGCGTGGCGATCTTCGCGTGGGCACCGACGCTCCAGATCGAGATCGTTCCGATGCCGTTGCCGCCGGCCAGGACCGCGCCCTTGGGGCTGAAGGCGAGCGAACCGACCGTTACGGCGCCCTCGTCGATGAGCGTGGTGATGCGTTTACGGGTGGCCGTGTCCCACAGTGAGATCACGCCGTCGTGCCGGGCGCTCCCGACGGGCTCCTTGCTGTCCGCGCCGGCCAGGATCGCGCCGTCCGGGCTGAAAGCCACGGCGCGCACACCCAGGAAGGCCGGGCCGGTGAAGTCGGCCAGGGTGGTGACGGGACGGCGGGTGGCGACGTCCCACAGGCCGATCGCGCCGTCGAGGCCGCCGAGGGCCAGCCATCTGCCGTCCGGGCTGAAGACCGCGTTGGTCGCGCCGGACGTGTGCAGCGTGCCGGCCAGGACCGGTTTGGGGACGGCGCCCGCGCTCCCGGACGCTCCGGCCCCTTTGCCGGTCGTGTCCTTGCCCGACGACATGAAGGGGGCCAGGCCCAGCGGCGCGGCGACGGCGGTGACGCCCAGTCCGGCCAGCAGCAGGGTGCGGCGCCTCGGACGCGGGAGTCGGGGCCGCTCGCCCGGTGCGGTGCGCGCGGCGGCCGTCGGTACGTTCGCCGTCGGTGTGTTCGGTACTGCCGCCGTCGGCAGGTCCGCGGCGGGCAGGTCGGGGCCGGTACTGCCTGGTGGGCCGGGGTCCGAGCCGGGGCGATCGGCGTCCGTCCGATTGGCGGCGTTGCGGGCGAAGGGGAACTGGAAGGCGTCGCGTACACCGCCGTCGACCGGTTGGGGAAGCCGCTCGCGAAGAAGACGGGCCCGTGTCTCGACGAAGACCTGCCGCAGCGTCAGCTCCGCGGGTTTGCCGGGGATCCCGTTCCTCACCACGTCGATGAACGTGTGAGTGAAGTGCGTGAGCCGTCCACCGAGGGGGCTCTTGGCCTTCTCGTAGCGCGAACTGGCGCCGATGAAGTACAGCCCGTCCACCGGGGTGACGTCCGCCAGGTCGCCGGTGCCGGACTGGAAGTGGAACTCGGCGTCCAGGCCCAGTTCGGCGTGGCAGCAGTCCAGGATCACCAGCTTGGTCGCGGCGGGCGATCCGCGCAGGACCTCCGCCAGCCTCGGGTAGAGCAGCGCGGAGTCCGCGAGCACCTCGGGGTCGGCGACCGTACCCGTCAGGGCCAGCGCCAACTGCCCGTCGCGGGTGCGCATTCCGTGGCCCACGTAGTAGACGAGGAGGACGTCGGTGACGTCCCGCACCTGGGCGACCAGCTCCATGACGGCGTCCCGCGGGGTCTCGGCGTCCTCGATCGCCGTGATGCGCTCACGCGGCCAGCCGCACACGTCGCTGGTGAGCAGGTCGGTCAGGGCGCTGACGCAGGTGTTCGCCGGCAGGGGCCTGATGGCCGGATCGCGGTGGTGGGAGGTCCCGATCAGGATCGCCCGCGAGCGGGAGCGATCAGAGCTCATCGTTGAACAGGTTCTCCAGCAGCGGCAGGATCTCGTCGGCGTTCTTGGCGGTGACCTCCAGACGGTCCTCGCCGCGGCGGAACTTCAGGGTGATCCCGGGCCCGCGCGAGTCCACGAGCGACTTGACGATCTGCATCAGGATGGTGATCGCGCCGCCGGAGCAGGCGACCGTCACGAACTCCAGGACCGAGCCCTGCTCACCGGCCACGCCGGCGGCGGGCACGGCCCGGGCGCGTAGACCGGGCACGCCTCGCACCTCGTCGTAGACGGCGTCGAGGTCCTCCGGGCTCCCGGCCCGGATCTCGACCAGCCCAGCCGTTTCTGGCGCCACCATGTCCCCCGCCTCTCCTGGTGAAGTGCGATTGCCGCCCCTGAATTATCCAGTGGCGCATCGCCCCGGCGAAGCAATCTGGGCCGGTTGGGCCGTCAACTTCCACGTTTTGAACACGAGTTGCATCCGAACCAGCCGTTTGCGCCTTGCCGGCTCGGGCTGGAACGCCCTGAAGGCTGCCTCGTGGTCTGTTCGGCGCAGTGGCTTGTTACTCACTTTCGGGTGAGGAGGAGGCCGGCGTCTGATCCTGGACCGGAGACGCAGTCCGCCGTTTTGCGAGGCTGAGCACCTGATACGGCAACAAAACGGTGTATTTAAGTCATAGATGGCTATTACATACGAGTGTCACAGGAAACCAATCAATCGGTAACGACCCTCGCGAGTCAGCCGTCGACGCCGGGACGTGGGTTGCAGGGTGTGCCTGTGCGGTCGACCGGCCGCCACCCACACAACGCACCCTTGCGAAGGGGGACCTAGTGTCCGTTCTTGCTTCTGTCCGTCGTCTGGCCGCCGCTGTCGGCGTGGCCGCTGTCGTCGTGGGCGCGGCGGCAGTGCCGGCCGCGGCAGCCGACCCCTACCCGGGTCACTCGCGCGTCATCGGTGGGCAGCACGAGTACCCGCGGCCGGGTGGCCGCTCCTGGGATCACGACCGGCGCGACGGTGACGGCTGGCGCGATGGCGACCGCTGGCACGATGGCGACCACCGTCGCGACGGCGACGACTGGCGGCGTCACGGCGACCACTGGCGCGGCGGAGGTGGTTGGCACCACGGCTATGGCTGGCACCGCGGCTATGGCTGGCACCGCGGCTACGACCACCGACGCTGGCACTGACCGCTGAGCTGCGGCTTCTGGCCGGTGTAGCGGGGGGGGGGGGGGGGGGGGGGGGGGGGGGGGGGGGGGGGAGGCGGGGGGGGGGGGGGGGGGGGTCTGCGCCGGCTACCCGCTCAACCTGCAATA